>JAAXGT010000056.1 GCA_012271205.1 Rhodothermales bacterium | reverse complement strand
CTGGCCCACGAGAATGACCTGTTCGCCGCGCCGTTAGAGCAGTGGCTGCAATACGCCGATGCCCGCATCGACACGTCGCACGACTACGACGGCGAGAAGGCGAAGGCCTGCCTGGCGCTGATCCCGGACTTCATCGACGACGCCATTGGCCTCTTTCAGGCCATGACAGGTGTGACATGGGAGTAGGCCAAGCCATCGACCTCGCGGGAGAGGACCTCAAGACCGTTCTGGCGCTGCTTGAATGGTACCTGCCGGGTACGGAGGCTTGGGCGTATGGCTCCCGCGTGAAGTGGACGTCCCGGCCAAAGTCCGACCTCGACCTTGTGGTTTTCGCATCACCAGAGCAAGGACGACAGGTTGGCGATCTGCGTGAGGCGTTCGAGGAGAGCAACCTGCCGTTCAGGATCGATCTGTTTGTCTGGGACGATGTGCCGGTATCGTTTCGGGAGCAGATACGTGTGGATCATGTGGTACTGGTGCCAAGCGGCATCCGACAGTCTTGGCGAACAGCAAGGTTTGGCGATATCGCAAGGCTGGTTCGAGATTCGGTCGCGCCGAACGGCATGGGAGATGTCACATATATCGGGCTAGAACACATTGGTGAGGGGAGCCTCAGCCTGTTGGGAGTTGGGTCGGCGAGAGATGTCCAAAGCACGAAGTTGAGGTTCAAACAAGGGGACATCTTGTTCGGTAAGCTGCGACCCTACTTCAGAAAAGTGATTCGTGTACGCATGAATGGGATCTGCTCGACTGACATTTGGGTCGTCCGTCCGCAATCCGGCATCGAGCCAGGTTATCTTTTCTATGTCATGGCTTCACCGGAATTCATAGACGCAGCGGTTCAAGGATCTGAAGGGACGAAAATGCCACGAGCCAAGTGGGACTTCGTTTCCCTTCACAAGTGCTCCGTCCCCCCAACTGCGGCGCAGCGCGCCATCGCCCACATCCTGGGCACCTTGGACGACAAAATCGAGCTGAACCGGCGGATGAACGAGACATTGGAGGCGATGGCACGGGCGCTGTTCAAGTCGTGGTTTGTTGATTTCGATCCGGTCCGGGCCAAAATGGAAGGTCGGGACACGGGACTGCCGCCTGAGCTCGCCGATCTGTTTCCCGACCGGCTGGTGGATTCCGAACTGGGAAAGATTCCGGAGGGGTGGACAGTTGGGTCGCTCGGTGACATCACAGCCTTGCGTCGGAGGGGAATTGATCCGTGGAAAGTGGCTAGCGATACGCCCTACATCGGACTCCAGCACATGCCTCGTCGATCAGTCGCTTTGATGGACTGGGGCAGGGCCAGCACCGTCTCGAGCAGAAAGTCTACCTTCGAGATTGGAGACATATTGTTCGGGAAATTAAGGCCCTATTTCCACAAGGTGGGCATCGCACCGGTTGACGGCCTCTGCTCGACAGATATCGTCGTGCTGAATGCACGGATACCGAAGTGGTTCGCCTTCGTCCTGTCCTGCGTCTCGTCGTCTGCTTTCGTTGCCCACACAAGTCAGACTTCGACGGGCACGAAGATGCCTCGAACAAGTTGGCAGGCCATGAGCACATACGAGCTGTGTCGGCCCACCGATGTCATCGCTTCAGAGTTCCAGTGTGCCGTGTCATCGATGTTGGGACAGGTTGTCAGGAATGTCCACGAATCCCGCACCTTGTCTGCTCTTCGCGATACTCTGCTCCCCAAGCTCATTTCAGGTGAGCTCCGTGTTCACGACGCCAAGGAATTGATGGGAGCATTCGCATGACACGAACTTCTACCAACCCCATATTGATCTGGTGGGCGCGCGAACGTGTGGGACTCCAAGTAGCGGATCTCGAGTAACGACTCGCGAAGTTACGGCTGCGGGAACGTGGCGATGTCCTATCCACCGTGAAGCAGGCCGAGGCCTACCCACGGATCGTGCCCCCGTGGGTTACCTATTTTTCACGGAATGATCCCCACCCGTGCACCTGGTAAAGTGACTCCGCCTTTGATCTCGCCCACCATAGACTATTTCGTCTTTTCCGACGAGAGCCGTCATACAGAGGGCCGCTTTCGGAGCATTGCCGCAGTTTCTCTCCCAGCAAGTCTTGTCGAAGACTTGAGTGCCAAGCTTTCCGATGTCATGAAGTGTGCAGTAAAGGGGGAGTTGAAATGGCGTAACGTCGGGAGAGGAGGCAAGAAAAATGTCCCACGGGCTACCGCCACTCTCGACTTCTTCTTGTCACATCTATGCTCCGGCCTCCGGTTGGACATCTTGATTTGGGATACGCATGACCCACGCCATGCCGTTAAGGCACGAGACGACGTTGCCAATTATAGCCGAATGTTTTTCCATCTGCACCGCAACCTGATGAAAAGGCGAGGGACAGGCAATCGTTTTCACCTCCGTCCCGACAAACTGGTTACAATCAACTGGAACACGATTCGAGATTGCCTGAACAGTGATGGTACTTGGAGGAAGGGCACTCAAGAGATTCTGGGTGAGGAGTTTCGCTGGGTCATTCCAAAAGTGGCAACCTTTAAGGAGGTGGAATCGGCTTTGACGCCGTTCGTTCAACTGGCGGACTTGATAGCGGGAATGGCCGCCTACACGAGTACAAATCCCGAAACAATTCGAACGCTGCTGGCCCGGGGCCCAAACCAAGCGGAACTCTTTTCCGAGGATCACACCACAAGAAGGAACCCGAGCGACACCGATCGGGGGCGATTTAAAGTAGTGTCACACCTGTATAACGCGTGTAAGTCCAAGCGTTTGGGAGTCTCGTTGAAGACACAAGGGTATCTTCTCACTCGAGACCCTCGGAATCCCGTGAATTTCTGGCATTACAAGCCGCAGCATTCCAAGGACAAAGCCCCGACGAAAAGTGGCACTCGAGAGAAGATCGATGATACATTTGAGCTTCGGTCTTCCGAATGACCTTCCCATGAAGTCCTTTACCGAATTCGAGGTCGAAGCCACCACGCTCACATGGCTCGAAGGCTTGGGGTGGAAGGTGGCCCACGGCCCCGACATTGCCCCGCACGCGGAAGGCGCGGAGCGGACCGACTACCACGAAGTCGTTCTGGAACATCGGCTCCGTGACGCTTTGGAGCGGCTGAACCCGGACCTGCCCGCCGAAGCCGTGGAGGATGCGTTCCGCAAGCTGACCCGGCCTGAAGGCTCGACGCTGAAAGTCTGCAACCGCGCGTTCCACCGCATGCTGGTGGACGGTGTCACGGTGGAGTACCGGGCTGCAGACGGCGCCCTGCGAGGGGCACAGGTCACTGTCCTCGACTACGGTAACCCCGCGAACAACGACTGGCTGGCGGTAAACCAGTTCACCGTTGTCGAGGGCAAGCACGAGCGGCGGCCGGATGTCGTGCTGTTCGTCAACGGCTTTCCGCTGGGCTTGATCGAGCTCAAGAACCCAGCGGACGAGAAGGTCACCGTGTGGACGGCGTGGAATCAGATCCAGACCTATAAGGCCGAGCTCTCGAGTCTGTTCGCCTACAATGTGGTGCTCATCGCTTCGGACGGCGTCAAGGCGCGCATAGGCACGCTCACCGCCGGGCGCGAGTGGTTCAAGCCGTGGCGCACGATCACCGGCGAGACACTGGCTGGCTCGGGTCTACCCCAGTTGCAGGTGATGCTCGAAGGAATGTGCCATCGGGGCCGATTTTTGACGTTAGTCCGCGACTTCATCGTGTTCGAGGACGATGGAAGTGGCCAGCTGGCCAAGAAGATGGCCGGGTACCACCAGTTCCACGCCGTAGAGACAGCGGTGGAGGAGACGCTGCGCGCGGCCGTGCTGCGGCAGGAACTGCAGCGGGTCGCCGATCCGGGGGCGCACTACAAGTTCGGCAGACAGGCGGGTGGCGCTCCCGGTGACCGGCGCATCGGGGTCGTCTGGCACACGCAGGGCTCGGGCAAGAGCCTGACCATGGCCTTCTACGCCGGGCGAATCATCCGCGAGCCGGCGATGGAGAACCCGACGATTGTCGTGCTGACGGACCGCAACGACCTCGACGATCAGCTCTTCGGCACCTTTGCCTGCTGCCGGGACCTGCTGCGGCAGCCGCCGACTCAGGCCCAGAGCCGCGCCGGCCTGCGCGCCCAGTTGGCGGTCGAGTCAGGCGGCGTGGTGTTCACCACGATCCAGAAGTTCTTTCCCGAGGAGAAGGGCGGCCGGATGCCTGAGTTGTCTGAGCGCCGGAACATCGTGGTGATCGCCGACGAGGCACACCGCAGCCAGTATGACTTCATCGACGGCTATGCCCGCCATATGCGCGACGCGCTGCCCAATGCCTCGTTTATCGGCTTCACCGGCACACCGATCGAGCGGGAGGATGCCAACACGTGGGCGGTCTTCGGTGACTACATCAGTGTCTACGACATCGAGCGGGCTGTCGAGGACCGCGCAACGGTGCCGATCTACTACGAGAACCGGCTCGTCAAGTTGACACTGGACGAGACCGAGCGGCCGAAGATCGATCCCGACTTTGAGGAGGTGACCGAAGGCGAGGAAGTCGAGCGCAAGGAGCAGTTGAAGTCCAAGTGGGCGCAGCTCGAGGCCGTCGTCGGAGCCGGACCGCGGCTCAGGATCGTCGCCCAAGACATCATCTCGCACTTTGAGCAGCGACTCGAGGTCATGGACGGCAAGGCGATGGTCGTCTGCATGAGTCGCCGCATCTGCATCGACCTGTTCCGGGAGTTGATTCGCCTGCGCCCGGACTGGCAGGACGAGGAGGACGGCAAGGGTTGGATCAAGGTCGTGATGACCGGCAGTGCATCGGACCCTCCCGACTGGCAGCCGCACATCCGCAACAAGGCGCGCCGCGAGTTGCTGGCGAAACGGTTCCGTGACCCCGACGATCCATTCCGGGTCGTGCTCGTGCGCGACATGTGGCTGACCGGCTTCGACGCGCCGAGTCTGCACACGATGTACGTGGACAAGCCAATGCGCAGCCACGGGCTCATGCAGGCCATCGCGCGGGTGAACCGGGTCTTCCGGGACAAGCCGGGCGGTCTGGTGGTCGACTACCTCGGGCTTGCCCACGAACTCAAGCAGGCACTCGCGACCTACACGGAAAGCGGAGGCGCGGGCCGGACCACCGTAGATCAGTCCGAAGCGGCGGTGGTGATGCTGGAGAAGTACGAGGTATGCCAGGGGCTTTTCCACGGCTTCGGCTATTCCGGGTGGATCAACGGAGCGCCGTCCGAGCGCTTGAGCCTATTGCCGGAGGCACAGGAGCACATCCTCGCGCAGGAGAGCGGCAAGGAGCGCTGTCTGCGGGGCGTGCGCGAACTCTCGCAGGCCTTCGCGCTTGCCATGCCTCACGAGGAGGCGATCCGGATCCGCGACGACGTGGCGTTCTTCCAAGCCGTCCGTTCGGTGCTGGCCAAGCGCGCCGCGGGCGAGGCACGTCCCGAGGAAGAGGTGGATTACGCCATTCGGCAGATTGTCTCGCGTGCCGTGGCGCCGGAAGGCGTCATTGACATCTTTGCCGCAGCCGGTCTGAAGAAGCCCGACCTCTCGATCTTGTCTGAGGAGTTCTTGGCCGAGGTGCAGGACATGAAGCAACGCAACCTGGCGGTCGAAGTGCTCCAGAAGCTGCTCAAGGACGAACTGGCCGACCGAAGGCGAAAGAACGTCGTTCAGGCGCGCTCCTTTGCCAAAAGGCTAGAACAGACTATCCGCCGCTACCAGAACCGCGCTGTCGAGGCCCCACAGATCATCGAGGAACTGATCCGGCTGGCCCGCGAGATGCGAGAGGCTAATGCGCGCGGTGAAGAGCTGGGGCTCTCCGAAGACGAGCTGGCGTTCTACGACGCGCTCGAGACGAACGACAGCGCGGTGAAAATTCTCGGCGACGAGACACTGCGCGAGATCGCGCGCGAGTTGGTCGAGACGGTACGGAACAACGTTAAAATCGACTGGACCCTCCGCGAAGACGTCCGTGCCAACCTGCGGCGACTCGTCAGGCGCGTTCTGCGCAAGCACGGCTACCCACCCGATAAGCAGGAGAAGGCCACACGGACCGTGCTCGAGCAAGCAGAGGTACTGTCTGCCGGCTGGGCAAACGCGCAATAAGACAGCGGGTTGTGTACTACCGTCAACTTCTGCACGAGAGGATACACGATGAGTTTCGTTTCTGATTTGAAGGGCATTGTCCGTCGTGAGTTCAAGAAGTACGGCATTGAATGCAATGCCGAGGAAATGGAGGTAGACAAGCTTGCAGCACGCTACTGCGAGATGCTGAAGCGACACATCGCCCCAATGCGTCGTACCGTTCATCTATCCAACGAATACACGACTTTCTGGAGAAACTCACGGAAACAACAGCTCCGAAGCTGCGTGACGCGGCACTGGAAGCGAGAGAGACGCTCTTCGAGCTTCGCCGGCTTCTGTCGCACGGGGAAGACGTGACGCGGTTTTTGAGTAAACACATAAAGGATGCACCGGAAAACCAAAGGATTCACGACAGATTGCTGTGGGACTATGGAATGCGCCACTTCCATCTATCCAAAGACGCCGACTCGACCGGTTTTGTCCGCCGATCGGACTATCTGCTCTTTGCAATTCGTAACTCGAGGTGATGTGTAGGAAGCTCTGATCAACGAACCAATGACGATACAGAAACAGGACACTGAAATGACAAAAGACGAACGGCAGGAGCGCAAGCGTAAGCGCTTGCAGGACAAATGGGATAACACGGTAGCGGCGAATCCACACTACGGTGGGCTAACGATACTGGAGGCTACGCGGCAGTTTTTGAGGGGCGGAAAGCGCGTTGAAAGCAAACCCAAGTCCGATGCGTAGGCCGAAATTAATTTCAGTTAACTATATAACTGCCTAAATTATGCCCCGATATATCTGGGACACTACACTACCAGGCACGGGGCTGGGAAGGGCTAAATCAAATAGCCCTGCGATGGCATCAAGTAGCTTGGCGGCTTCATCGGCGGCTTGTAAACCGACCCGTACCCTTATGAAACGGGCAACATTTGATGAGTCTTGATTTCCACATGCTTAATGGCGACTGGCACTTTCCTACCCGCATATACTTTGGTCCAGGTCGAATTACCGAACTTGCGGCCGTCTGCAAATCCTTGGGCATTACTCGCCCTATCCTGATCACAGACGCGAACTTGGCTGCGCTCCCCTTCGTCCGTGATACCGTCAAACATAATGAGGAGTGTGGCCTGCCCACGAGAGTATTCTCGGACGTGCAATCCAATCCCACTGACTGCAATGTAGAGAGGGGCCTTGCTGCTTTTCGGCAAGGAGGACACAACGGTATAATTGCTATGGGTGGGGGAAGCCCCTTGGACACTGGCAAGATCATTGCGCTGATGGCGAGGCAGTCTGCCGAGCTGTGGGATCTTGCCGGACGATGGTATCAAATCCCATCCGAATCTATTATGCCTGTAGTCGCAGTACCCACAACGGCGGGCACGGGCTCCGAAGTAGGCCGGGCAGCGGTAATTACGGACACACGCATCCAAGTAAAGACGATCATCTTCCACGCCAGCCTGATGCCCAAGGCAGTTATTGCCGACCCGGTGTTAACGACAGGCCTTTCGCCACAGCTAACGGCTGCTACAGGCATGGATGCACTAGCACACTGCCTGGAGGCTCTGTGTGCCTCTTACTATCATCCAATGGGAGATGGCATTGCCATGGAAGGGATCCGCTATGTGCGGCAGTGGCTACCTGTCGCGGTACGGAAAGGCTATGATCTCACAGCACGCGCCCATATGATGGCTGCTGCGACCATGGGCGCGGTTGCATTCCAGAAGGGACTCGGTGCCATCCATGCCCTCAGCCATCCACTGGGTGCAGTTTACAACACCCACCATGGCCTGTCGAATGCTGTATTCATGCCATACGTTATGGCCTTCAACCGGCTGGCTATAGAAGACAAGATGCAACACCTTGGCCGTTTCTTGAGCCTTGAGAAGACAGCGTTTGATGACATCATTGACTGGATTCTGGAACTGCGCACCACTATCGGGATTCCCCACACACTCAGAGAATTGAATATCCCCGACTCCAAGTTCACAGATTTGGCCACAATGGCCACCACCGATCCCTGTGCAAAGGAGAATCCCGTACCGGTAGACTACGAAGCACTGCTGCAGCTTTACAGGAATGCGTACGATGGCCGGCTGCGAAGACTGTAAGGCTTAACAGCCTGTGGAAGAAATGGGATTCAAGCGGATGGTGGTTGTGAGAGTAAAAAAGCGTGAGGCCCCGGTCTTGGTGTGCAAGGAATGGGATTTCCGGCGTGAAGAGGTGATATCGGACCCCAAGAGGGCAAAATGGCACCGAATACGACGAAAAGCACATAAATGTCGGGTGTAACCTGAGCGTCGAGTGTCGCCACGAGCCTCTAGCTGTGACCTTTCAGGAGATTGTTCACCAGGCTCTCATGACCGAGACTGGTGGATATCAAACGGCCAACAGTCGAGGAAAGACCCGAATGAACCAACACAAAAAGGTTCGTTAAGCCGAAAAATTGAGCAAGGCTGGGGCGACGCCTCTTCCAGGAAGGGCTTCCTGTACGCGATGTTGCTCAAGCCGTGGCCGTAAGTACACGCACAGCGTATACGTGGGGGGCCACGAAAGAGCCTAGCGGGACGGAAGCCCGTTCTTCGAAGCCGCATCGCGGTCTGTATCAGACTTCCCCGCAATCGCGCGCCCGCATCGGGATGCAGCGGCGGTGCTATACCGGCCGCCACCTCAGCCAACGGGTGGGGTCGCCTCCTGCACGGTGTCACGCCTATTGCGGGCCGAAGGACGCAACCGCCTCGCCGTGCTGGACCCGCCCCATCGCCCGGTCTGCCCTCCCCCGGGCGATCAGCGGTACCGAGACTTCAAAAGAAAACGGATGCTTTCGTCGCCCCGGACACTGGGTCACCCACAACCAGCGCCTGGATTCCCCCGGTGCTGGGGCGGCCCGGCTCTCTGCCCGGCGCTACCCGGCCTCTCCTGCCCCGCCTCCTGACCGGCAACGGTGCCGGCCACACCTCCAGACACTTCGCGACACGCTGCTGTCGCCGGGGCCTGAAACCTCTCCGCACTCAACCGCCTGCGATCCCATGGCCAAGCCGAACGCTTCATTCAAACCGCCTTACACGAAGGGACCTGCGCCCCAACCTGTGCCGTCTCCGAGGAACGCGTACCCCCCCCCCCTTCACCCGTGGCACCCCGCTACAATGGGGCCCGCTCCCATGCCGGTCTCCGCGACCAAGCTCCCCTCTCTGCGTTGGACTTGGTTGGGAACAACGAGATGGACTTTCACAGCTAGACGCGACGATACGAGGAAAAGCCTGGAGGCGCGTTGTCCGCTATTCGTTCCTGTTTTTCAAAGCACGAATGGCCTTCGTCAGTGAGGGCACTACCTCGAACAAGTTGCCTACTATTCCGTAGTCGGCCACCTTGAAAATGGGCGCGTTGGGATCCTTGTTTATTGCTAAAATGAACTTTGAACGCGCTATTCCTGCGACGTGCTGAATTGCCCCCGAAATGCCGACTGCTACGTACAAGTCCGGGGCAATGGCACGGCCCGTCTGGCCGACATGCTCACTGCGCGGTCTCCATCCATCGTCACTGACCGGACGTGAACAGGCCAGCGTTGCCCGCGGCCCCAGAGCATTTGCGAGCTCCTCAAGTATGCGCCAGTTTTTAGGCCCCTGCATGCCTCGCCCACCACTGACAACGATAGCGGCTTCTGTGACATCCAGCCTTTCGCGAACAGCGGCAGGTACAGATTCGACCTGCATGCCTGTTTCTGCTTCGGGAATGTCCAGTAGTTCCTGCAACCCAAGCATCTGGCCTTCAGCGGGTGGCGCCACCGCCCGTGGCCGAAAAGTTGCCAGTACCGGAGTGGCATTTACACGTATATCACAGAGCACCTTTCCGCCATACAGTGAGCGTGTAAATACGATATCCGTCCCCCTTATTTCGAAGTCCACGCAGTCGGACGCAAGCGGCACATTCAGGTGCTGCGCCACCCGACCCACGAGGTCCGCACCTAGCGCCGTATGGGTCATAAGCAAGTACTCGGCTCCCACAGCCGCTTTCGCCACGGCTGAGGCACAAACGGCCGGATTCAGTGCCGAAAGAGCCGTGTCCGTCTCCTGAACACCTTGCGAAGTATCGATCCTGCCTGTGTCTCTCTGTCCCAAAGTCAGCGTACCCCAAGACTTACCTTCAGCCTGTGCAATGGCCTCAGCCACTGTGAAGGCCTCGCGACTGGCAGCACGAATGCCACCCCTCTGCATTTCTACAATCACAAGAATTGGGGACATGTAAGTCAAATAACTTTGGCTTCCTGCCGAAGCAGCTCTGCTATATGCGCAGAGGTTTCCGGTGAGAAGGGCACAATCTGGCCACTTGATTTCGTGACAGGCAAGTGCAGCCGCTCCACTGTAATGCTGCTGTCACTCAGGCTTACCTGTCTTGCTTCGACAGGCTTCTTCTTTGCTTGCATAATACCCCGAAAAGATGGGTAGCGCGGCTCACCAAGACGTCGGTTGATGCCGATCACAGCTGGCAGCGATAAGCGGTAGACCTCTTCTCCCTGGTCGACAGGCCGCCGTGCCGTCACGCTCAGGCCGTCTACCACCAAATGCTCTACAGCGGTTACGCAAGGCCATCCCAGTTCCACGGCCAAGCGCTGCGGAACTTGTTGCCCGGCTCCGTCGATAGCTACCTGCCCTGTCAGCACAAGGTCAAAGTTGGCCGAGGCGAGTAACGGCACCAGCGCGCGGGCAACTACATGTGGGTCGTGGGGCATGGTATCCGTTACCAAATGGGTGGCCCGGTCTGCACCCATTGCCAAGCCTTGGCGAATAGCATTTTCCACACGAGGAGGCCCCAAGGCAATCAATGTTACATTACCCTTGTGTGCGTTGCTTAACTGGAGGGCCGCTTCAATTGCTGATTCATCATGCGGATTAATTATCCAGGCCAGCCCATCCTCCAGCACCTGCTTTCCAGTGGAATCCAAATCCAGCTTAGCTTCAGTATCTGCAACCTGCTTAATACAGACGGCAATGTTCATTTCACGGATATCTGACGCAAAGGGACGTTGCACGCAGTTAACGGCGCAAGGGTTGCGGGGAGACATGAAGAATAGACATCCTGTTTGAGTGCCGCTATTCTGCCGCTTGGTGGAGGGGCCGCTCAACCGATTACCTGGGTTACGCTTGGATCCGCCTTACGAACATGCTCGCAGTCGATGATTCTGGGTGATACGGCACAATTCACCGTTTCTGACATAATTTGGCGATTCAGTGGAGCGGCACACCGTATCTTGATATCCAGTGCTTTGCTTAATATGATTGGCCGTATTACTTATAATCGCCGTTGATCACAGTGCCTAAAAAAGGTTGGGGCATTATTGGGGCGAGCACGATAGCTCGTGAATACATGATCCGGGCGATTAACGCGCAGCAGGACAGCCGCGCAGTGGCCGTCATGAGCCGCTCAATGCGCCGTGGCCGGCGGCTCGCCCAAGAACTGAACGTGGAACGCATCTACGACAACCTCGATGCATTACTAAGCGACCCGGAGATCGATGTGATTTACATCAGCTCTACCAACGAGCGCCACAAAGAAGAAACCGTGGCAGCAGCGGCTGCGGGAAAGCATGTGCTTTGCGAAAAACCATTGGCGCTTACACTGAGCGACGCACGCAAAATGATCCATGCCTGCGAGGAGGCAGGCGTCATAATGGGCACCAATCATCACTTGCGTAATGCCGTGACACACCGCAAGCTACGGAGCCTTATACGCCGTGGCGCTATTGGCAGGCCACTTGCGGCACGAGTTTTTCATGCGGTTTCATTGCCCCAGCATTTGCGTACTTGGC
Source organism: Rhodothermales bacterium (assembly GCA_012271205.1). Taxonomy (GTDB): domain Bacteria; phylum Bacteroidota; class Rhodothermia; order Rhodothermales; family Bin80; genus JAAXGT01. The sequence continues at coordinate 46,633 of JAAXGT010000056.1, read as the reverse complement.
GTATCAACAACCCGGACGCCGGCGCCGGCGTTGTGCTCGACATTACCGTACATGATACCGACACGCTGCGCTTTATACTGGAGGATGAAGTCGTTGAGGTCAGCGCCCAAACTGCGTCCCAAGGTATGGCCCATGAAGGGATTGAGGACGCAGTTATGGGGGTTATGCGCTTCCGGCGCGGTGTTATGGCACAATTCCATGACGCATTCACAATTGCGCACGCCGGTACGGGACTCGAGATTCACGGCACCGAAGGATCATTGTTTGCCGAGAATGTGATGACCCAGCGCCCGGTGGGCCGGATTTACCGGCGCGTGAACAACAAGAAAGAGGTCATCACGTTAGGACCCTCCGAGAATCTGTATACGCGTGCGGTACGACTGTTCAATCGGGCCTTGGATGGTTTGGGGGAACCTTCCGCCACCGCGAATGATGGGCTGCGTTCGCTGGCTGTCGCACTATCAGTGCTTGAGTCAGCGAAAACCGGTATGTGCATCAAGGTGCGTTATGGCTAAAGTGTGTACGCCCGAAGCGGCAGCAGACCGGATAAGAGACGGATCGGTTGTAACTGTCAGTGCATCAAGTGGATTGGGATGCCCGGATGCCCTACTGGCTGCTATCGGACAGAAATTCCAAGATTCAGGCAGACCTCGTAACCTGACAACGATCCATCCGATTGCCGCGGGCGATATGTACGGCATTGGCGGCGTTGATCATTTGGCCCAGGATGGCCTGCTAAGCTGCGTAATCGCCGGATCTTTTCCGAGCGGCCCCAGCAGAATGCCTTCGCCACGTATTTGGCAAATGATTAGCGAAAACCGGGTGCAAGCATATAATATCCCCAGCGGTGTCCTGTACCACATGCACCGCGAGGCCGCAGCACACCGGCCGGGGATTCTGACAAAGATTGGAATGGATACCTTCGTGGATCCACAGCTTTTGGGCGGCCGCATGAACGAGTGCAGCGCGGATGACGTTGTTGAGCGGGTGTCCTTTGATGGAGAGGATTGGCTGTATTACCGCTCCATTGCAATAGACGTTGCTCTTATTAGAGGTACGACGGCCGACGAGGATGGCAACATTACCACCGAGCACGAAGGAAGCTTTCTCGGCATTTTTGACCAGGCGCTAGCGGTTCACAATAACGGGGGGCTTGTTATCGCGCAGGTCAAGCGCGTGGTTAAATCCGGCACACTTCCACCGCAAGCGGTGCGAGTGCCGGGGATTCTCGTTGATTGCATTGTAGTGGCTCCGAATCAATTGCAGACTACAGAAACGCCGTACGACCCCGCCATAAGCGGAGAGGTCCGGCCTCCAGACAACACGTTTGACCGGATCCCCTGGAGCCCTGTGAAGCCAATGGCGCGGCGCGCCGCCATGGAGTTGCGAAAAGGCGACATAGTCAATCTAGGCTTTGGCGTATCTGCCCTTGTACCTCGAATCCTTCTCGAAGAGGAACAAGCCGGAGCGGTCACATGGGTGATTGAGCAGGGAGCAGTTGGGGGAATCCCGCTTCTGGACTTTCAGTTTGGTTGTGCCGGTGCGACCCAAGCCATTATAGCCTCGCCCGATCAATTCACCCTGTTTCAGGGGGGCGGATTTGACCAAAGTTTGCTTTCATTTCTGGAAATCGATCGCTTTGGCAATGTGAATGTTTCCCGCCTCGCGACATGCCCGCATGTAACCGCCGGCGTAGGTGGTTTCATTGACATTACAGCCCAGGCACGCAGACTGGTTTTTGTTGGCATGTTCACAGCCGGAGGGCTACGCCTAGCGATCAGCAACGGGCTTGTACAGATTAAGCGCGAGGGCAAGATCAAGAAGCTCGTACCGGATGTCGAACAGGTCACCTTCAATGGGCGCCGAGCCTTGCAACAAGCCCAACACGTAACCTACATCACTGAGAGGTGCGTGCTTCGCCTGCTGCCAGAAGGCCTGACCGTAACTGAAATCGCACCGGGAATTGATTTGAAACGCGACGTACTGGCTCAGGCTCATATTAAATTGCGGGTAAGCGACGACTTGCAGGTAATAGACCCCAGATTGTTTGATCCTGAACCGATGAATCTCGAGCTCGCGCCACGAACAAAATGACTGAGCATAGAATCACGGTAAAACGCGAAGGGGCGGTGGTCACGATCACGCTGAATCGCCCCGAAAAGCTGAACGCCGTGGATCCGGCGATGATACAGGACTTGGAAAGCGCAGTCGCCGCACTGGAGCCCAAGTCTGACGTTCGGGCCGTGATCGTTACGGGAGCCGGAGAAAGAGCCTTCTGTTCCGGTGCCGACATCAAGGCGTGGGCCAGACTGGAGCCGCTGGGCATGTGGCGGGAGTGGATTCCGGCAGGCCATCGTGTGCTGTCGCGGCTGGCCCAGTTGCCGGTCCCAGTGATCGCGGCCGTTAATGGTGTCGCACTAGGCGGGGGACTCGAATTGGCACTTGCATGTGATCTTCGGATTGCCGCAAGCACGGCCACCTTTGGTTTGCCGGAAGTGTCGATCGCTACTGTTCCCGGTTGGGGAGGCACCTTCCGCCTGCCGGAAATTATCGGTACTGCACGAGCCAAGGCGCTGGTCTTGACAGCCAGTCAGATAGATGCCGCCATCGCCTTGGAGTGGGGACTCGTCACGGAAGTCGTGCCGGGTGCAAACCTCCTGACATGTGCCAAGGCGTTAGCAACTAAAATAGCTGCGAATGCACCATTGGCCGTGCGGATGGCCAAACAGCTTGTCGACGGGCGACATTCACCTGAACACATGGAGGCGCTGGCGGGTGCGCTCGGCGCCTTTACCGAGGACGGGCGCGAAGGCGTCAAAAGCTTTACGGAAAAGCGCCCACCGAACTATTCAGGCAGGTGATGAAGGACCACAAGGTCTTCGATTATGTCGTTGTCGGAGCTGGTGCAGCAGGGTGTGCAGTGGCCCACCGGCTTTCCGAAAATCCGTTTGTACGCGTATTGCTGTTGGAAGCAGGGCCGAAAGATCGGTCCCCGCTTATTCACATGCCTGCAGGATTTACCAAGCTCACGGGCAAGAAGGTAAACTGGGGTTTCAAAACGGTGCCCCAGAAGCACGTAAACAACCGTGAGATGCACTACCCCCAAGGGCGCACCCTTGGGGGCAGTACTTCGATCAACGCCATGATCTATATCCGGGGCCACCGGCTGGATTTTGATGAATGGCGTGATCTGGGTTGCAAAGGATGGGGCTATGAAGATGCCCTTCCGTATTTCAAGCGCTCTGAAAATAATGAGCGTTTTGTGGATGAATATCATGGACGCGACGGCCCGCTGAATGTGGCAGATCAGACGCAGCATAATGTGCTGACGCGTGCCTTTGTGCGCAGTGCGCAGGAAGTGGGAATTCCATATAACCCGGACCTCAATGGTGCACGGCAGGCGGGTGTCAGCTTCTACCAGGTAACGCAGCGGAACGTGCGTCGGGAGAGTGCCGCCACAGCCTTTTTACGACCGAACCGGAAAAACATGACCGTGCGCACCAAGGCCTTGGCGTCGCGCATTCTGATGAAAAAGGGACGAGCAGTCGGAATCGAATACCTGCACGGAGGCAAGACCTGTGAAGTCCGCGCCGAGCGCGAAGTTATCCTCAGTGGCGGGGCAGTGAATTCGCCGAAGCTGCTTCTGCTTTCCGGCATAGGCCCTGCAGACGAAATCGCCTTGCACGGTATTACGCCCCAGCACGACTTGCCGGGGGTAGGCAAGAATTTTCAAGATCACATGGACGTGTACATTGCGGCCGAGTGCAGCAGGCCCGTCAGCTACAATGGACAGGATCGGTGGGATCGAGCCATTTGGCACGGCCTCCAGTACCTGCTCTACAAGACCGGGCCAGTAACCGCATGTGTCGCGGAAGCTGGCTGCTTCATCAAGAGTTCCGAAGAGGTGAGATCGCCGGACATTCAGATCCACTGTTTACCAGCCTATGTGGTCGACCATGGTCGCATGCAAATTAAGGGCCACGGACTTACGATCAACACCTGCCACTTGCGTCCACGCAGTATTGGATCGGTTACGCTGCGAGGCGATGATCCTCTTGAGGGTCCAGCTATTGATCCGAATTTTCTACATGATCCGTATGATCTACAAATCTCAATGGAGGCGTTTCGCTGGGGACGACGCATTTTGGATGCCCCCTCCTTCCGTGAGTTTATTGCGCGTGAACGGCTGCCGGGCTCTTCGACACAGACGGATGAGGAAGTTGCAGCTTATGTTCGCAAGTGGTCCAAGAACGATTACCACCCAGTAGGCTCTTGCAAGATGGGTAACGATGAAATGGCTGTTGTGGACAGTGAATTGCGAGTACGCGGTTTGGAAGGGTTACGCGTAATCGATGCGTCCATCATGCCGCGTCTTATCAGCGGCAACACACAGGCTACTTCGATAATGATTGGTGAGAAAGGCGCGGCCATGATCAAGACGGGTTCTTGATCAAATTCATTTTGCTTATGACCACTGATGTGAAGCCTCTTTGGATTAACGGCGAATCCGTGCTCACGGATGAATGCCTGACTACCGTGAGTCCCGCCCACGATACGCCGGTCGCCTCGTACACCCTTGCAGGCCCCTCAGAGGTGGATATAGCCATTGCTGCTGCCCGCAAAGCATTTGACGAAGGACCGTGGCCATACGTAAAGGGACGCGACAAGGCCATTATCCTGAACCGTGTAGCCGCGCTAATAGATGAGAATGCCAAGCTGCTGGCCCGGCTGGAAACACTCGAAAGCGGCAAACCCATCTCGCAGGCGATGGGCGAAATGAAGGCTGCCTCGTATTTGTGGCAGTACGCCGCCACGCTCGCGCATAACGTTCATGGAGATACCTACAATAATCTTGGCAAGAACAAGCTTGGTCTTGTCCTGCGGGAGCCTGCGGGCGTTGTTGGCATGATCACGCCATGGAATTTTCCGCTGCTTATCATCAGCCAGAAGCTCCCTTTTGCGCTGGCCGCTGGATGTACAGTCGTGGCCAAGCCCAGTGAACTAACGCCAGGCACAACCCTGCGTTTGGCCGAACTGGCCGCGGAAGCCGGTGTGCCTTCGGGCGTGATCAATGTCGTTACCGGTTACGGAAATCCCGTCGGCAGTCATCTGGCTGCCCATGCCGATCTGGATGCTATTTCATTTACGGGCTCTACAGTGGTTGGCCGCACTATTGCAGCCCGGGCTGGACACAACCTGAAGAAGGTATCGCTGGAGCTCGGCGGAAAGAATCCGCACGTAGTGTTTGCAGATGCTGATCTCGATGCAGCACTGGATGCCGTCGTGTTTGGAGTGTATTTCAATATGGGAGAATGCTGCAATAGCGGCAGTCGCCTCCTCGTCGAAGCTCGCATTGCCCGAGATTTTACTGAACGAGTGATCGAGAAAGCACGCACCATAGTTACCGGCGATCCTCTGGACGAGGCCACCAAGGTGGGGGCCATCATAAATCAGGCCCAGTTAGAAAAGATTACCGCGCACATTCAGGAGGGTCAGGAGGCCGGGGCACGGTTGCGCCTTGGCGGGAACGTACTGCCGACTGCCTGTGGCCGGTTTGTAGAGCCCACTGTATTTGAGAACGTAGCACCGGACATGGCCTTGGCCCGCGAAGAGATTTTTGGACCGGTTCTATCGATCCTGCCTTTTAATACACGCGACGAAGCTATAGACTTGGCCAACGACACGTGCTACGGACTCAGCGCGGGTGTCTGGACGCAGGATGTAGATACTGCATTCGAATTCAGCCGCCATGTGCGCGCGGGCACGATTTGGATAAATTGCTTCATGGACGGCTATGCGGAACTGCCGTTTGGAGGATACCGGGACAGTGGCCTCGGACGCGAGCTTGGACGTTTCTCCGTGGATGAATTCACTGAACTCAAGACCGTACAGTTGCATTTGGGTGTACGGGCGAATTCATGGCTTTAGATCTCAGAGGGATGCGAAACGTTACACTAATACTTGCCGGCGTACTGCTGTTGGCAGCCTGTCAGGACTCCGGTTCTTCATCAGAAATCAACCAGGTAGAAGTGTTTTCCTGGTGGACTTCCGGCAGTGAGGCCGCCGCGCTTGAATCTGTTTTTGAATCCTTTCGCTCGCAGTATCCGGACGTGAACGTCATCAATGCGTCGATTGCCGGGGGTGGGGGTAGTGCCGCGCGGCCCGTACTTCAGACGCGCCTGGTGGGAGGCAATCCGCCAGATACGTGGCAGACCCATCCGGGTGCCGAAGTTATGGGACAATATGTCACGCCCGGCTTTGCCCTGTCGCTGCACGACTTGTACATCGAGGAGGGCTGGTACCAAGTGTTCCCGTCGTCTCTGCTGAGCATGGTGACCGAAAAAGGACAGCCATTCCTGGTGATCCTGAACCTGCACCGCAGTAACACGCTATGGTACAATCTTCCGCTGCTTGCCGATCATAACATTGAAATTGGCGAATCGCTGTCCTATGAAGAACTGTTTGATATTGCAGAATCGCTATCTGCAGCAGGCGTAACACCGTTTTGTATGGGTGATGCGGGCATTTGGGCCACCGGTATTATGTTTGAAAACGCGCTCGCCGGCGTCATCGGGCCGGAACGATATCTCGGCTTGTGGGACGGGACCGTTTCCTTCACAGATGCGGACGTTCGCACCGCTATTGAGACCTACGGCCGACTGCTGAATTATTTGAACACGGATCATGCCGCACTGTCCTGGGACCAAGCCGTGGACAAATTAATTGGCGGTGGGTGCGTTTTCTACTCCATGGGCGACTGGGTTTACGGTGAGTTGGCACAAGCCGGAAAGCGGGACAATGTAGATTTCGGCTGGGTCGCCGCTCCCGGTACTGAAGACACCTATCTGCTGGTGTCAGATGGCTTCACTTTGGCCCAAGGCGGGCCCAATGCCGAAGCCGCACGCAATATGCTACGTGTTATGGGGCAACGAAAAGTACAAGAGGATTTCAATTTGCTGAAGGGTTCCATTTGCGCGCGAACCGATTGCGACCAGTCTCGATTCGGTCCTTACTTGCAGTGGGCGATGGAATCATATTCCACGGATATGCTGATTCCGACAGTGGTGCACGGTTCAGCAGCACCGGCGGACTTCCAGCAAGCCCTTAACGATGCGCTGACGGATTTTGTAGTGCGCCGGAATGTAGACGCCTTTGCTAATACACTCAAGCGCGAAGCACGTGCGTCGGGTTTTGGCAAGTAATCTTCGAGGGTCAGCCTGGCAGCGGATTACCCGTCACAAGGCTTTACTTGTGCTTCTGCCATCGCTGGCACTAACCGGGATTTTTGTCTATGGGTTTATAGGCTCGAGCTTCTTTTTCTCGTTGACCAACTGGCGCACGCTGGCCGTCGATTTGAGCCTGCGCGAGCCGCTATGGCAGACCTATGCGGAGATGCTGGCCATGCCGCGTTTCCAAGCGGACCTGCGCAATACAGTGGTTTTTTCCGTCCTCTTCATTGCGCTGGCCATCAGCATGGGGCTTGTGCTGGCGATTCTCCTTGACAGGCAGTTTGCCGGACGCAGTTTCTTCCGAAGCGCGTTTCTATTTCCGTATGCCTTGTCCTTTATCGTAACCGGTGTTCTCTGGCGCTGGATTTTCAATCCGGAAACAGGCATCAACCTGTTTTTTGATTTGCTGGGCATTAACAAGGCGTTGGCGGCACTGGGTATTGGGCCGCTGGCACCCGGTTGGACTACGGATCCTAACGTGGTGCTGTCTGTGAATCAGGCCATTGCGGCCGTGTGGCCAAGGGGAGCATCGTTCCAGATTGAGTGGGGCATTCCAGTAGCACTGATTCCGGTAGCCATTGCAGCCACATGGCAACTCTCCGGGTTTGTCATGGCCATGTATCTGGGCGGCTTGGGTGGCATTGCGCAGTCGGTACGGGATGCCGCACGCATCGATGGTGCCAGTGAATTCCGCATGTATCGTTCGGTGATTGTTCCCATGCTCACACCAATTACGATTTCCACGGCGATCATTCTACTACATGTCTCGCTTAAGATCTTCGACCTCGTTTTTGCCATGTCGGGTGTCGGTCCAGGTTTTGCAACAGACATGCCCTCCATCTTCGTTTTCGAAATGATGTTCAAGGCCGCACGCTACAACCTGGGAGCTGCGGCGTCGATCGTTATGCTGCTGGCGTCCTGCATTGTCGTCATTCCTTACCTCGTGCACACGTTCAGGAGCCGGGAATAATGCGCGTCAAGCGGATCATATTGATTATAGTTCTGGGCTTGGCGCTCCTCTTCTACGCGCTGCCGGTGTACGTCATGGTGGTCAACGGGTTGAAGGAAGCCACCAATGTGAGCATGGCCACCATGTGGGTATTGCCCAGGCAACTTACGGCCGGTGGTTTTGCCGAGGCGTGGGCCATGCTGGCTCCCAACCTGCGCAACAGCCTGATCATGGTCGTGCCGGCTGCGCTGATTTCATCGATGATAGGTGCTGTGAACGGTTACGTGTTTTCGAAGTGGCGCTTTCGAGGCTCCGAGATACTCTTTGCGCTGTTGCTCTTTGGCTTCTTTATCCCGTACCAAGCCATTCTACTGCCGCTGGTACGCTTCCTGCAGTGGATCGGGCTTTATGGCACGCTGCCCGGACTTGTGCTCACCCATGTAGTGTACGGGATATCGGTAACGACACTGATCTTCCGCAACTTCTACATTAATATGCCGAACGCCATTGTGGAGGCGGCTACGGTCGATGGGGCCGGCCTTTTGCAAACGTTCTGGCGCATCATGCTGCCCCTTTCGTTGCCTGCGTTTGCGGTTACGCTCATTTTCCAGTTCACGAATATTTGGAATGATTTCCTGTTCGGGATTACGGTTGTGCCGAATCCACAAGCACAACCGGTGACCATTGCGCTCAACAACCTGTCCGGATCATTTTCGGTGGACTGGAATGTGGTCATGTCGGGGGCGGTAGTGGCAGCACTGCCTACGGCCTTGGTCTATATCGGCCTCGGCCGGCTGTTTGTACGTGGACTGATGTCTGGTGCAGTCAAGGCCTGATGTTCGATATAGTCATCATTGGTACCGGCGCAGGTGGTGGCACGCTTGCTTGGGCATTGAGAGACTGCGGGGCCAGAATTCTGGTCGTAGAACGAGGCGATTTTTTGCCTCAGGAACCCGAGAACTGGAGTGGGGAACACGTATTTGGACAAAATCGCTATAAGCCTGACGAACTCTGGGAATCGAATCAGGGACAGCTCTTCAGACCCGGCGTACACTACTTCGTGGGCGGCAACACGAAGGTGTATGGTGCTGCTTTGCCTCGCTTTCGGCGTGAGGATTTTGGAGCGCTGGAACATGAGGGCGGTACGAGCCCAGCCTGGCCCATTTCGTACGACGATCTGGAACCATACTACTCCCGAGCTGAAGCACTGTATCAAGTGCGTGGTACGGCGGGAGAAGATCCTACAGAGCCACCACGATCATCCCCCTATCCTTACGAGGCCGTGCCGCATGAGCCACAACTGGAAGCCATGGCCACCGCTTTTCGGAAACAGGGATTGCGGCCGTTTCATTTGCCCATGGGCCTTGATCTGAATGGCAAGTGCATTCGCTGTCATACCTGTGACGGGTTTCCTTGCAAGGTGCTGGCCAAGAGCGATGCAGATATGTGCTGCGTGCGCCCGGCGATCCAGAGCCCAAACGTCACACTTTGGACCAACACCTATGCGAGACGTCTTTTTTCGGGTGATGGCCACATACAGTCGGTGGAACTTGTACGGGCCGGCGAACGCCTGACAATACGCGCCAACACTTTTGTCGTCGCGTGCGGCGCCGTTAATTCCGCCGTGCTGCTACTCAGGTCAGACAATCTGGCCAATTCATCCGGGCAGGTTGGTCGGAATTACATGGTGCACAACAACGCAGCCTTAATGGCGGTACGTCCGTGGGAGCGCAACTCGACAGTGTTTCAAAAGACGCTCTCCATCAATGACTGGTACTTAAGAGGCCCAGACTGGCCCTGGCCTCTTGGCAACCTGCAGCTTATCGGAAAAATCCAGGTTGCGATGCTTAAATCTGCCCGCCCAAGAATGCCCCGCACATGGCTGAAGCTTCTTGCGGACCGCAGCATGGACTGGTGGGTGATGAGTGAGGATTTGCCGGATCCGGACAACCGCGTTACGATTACCAGTTCAGGGCGCATTCATGTGCACTGGCGCGCGACCAATACCGCTTCCCACCGACATTTCTTGAAACTCGCGTGCACCTTGCTCCGGCGCATCGGCTACCCGCTTACTTTCGTCGAAGTAATGGGCATAGCAACAAATTCGCATCAGTGTGGCACACTGCGCATGGGTACGGATCCTGCAAGCAGTGTGCTCGATCCGTGGTGCAGGTCACATGATTGCCCGAATTTATTTGTGGTGGATGCATCCTTTTTTCCATCTTCGGCGGCCATGAATCCGGCACTCACTATTGCGGCTCAGGCTCTGCGTGTGGCTGATCACCTTACCGGCAAGCCCAACTGATTATTTCACAAACCAATCCTACTGTCCAAATGCGTACGCTATTGATAATGCTCCTCTTTTCTCTTGCCTCGGGTGCGATGGCCCAAGAAGGGCTTTCACAGGATGCAGTAAAGGCTGTGCTTGACGACTTTCATCGGGCGGCTTCGGACGCAGATTATGCACGGTACTTCGGACACTTCGCCGCGGAGAGCATCTTTATAGGGACGGATATAACGGAGCGCTGGACACTGGAGGAGTTTAAGGCGTATGCGAAACCGGCCTTTGATGCGGGACGTGGCTGGACGTATGTGCCGCAAGAGCGCCATGTGTACCTGGCCAAGGGCGGGCAAACGGCTTGGTTTGACGAGATCTTGCTGAATGAAAGATTCGGCGCAACACGCGGCACGGGAGTACTAGTCGTGGAGGATGGCCTGTGGAAAGTCTCCCAGTATCATTTGACGCTGCCGGTACCCAATGAGCTGATTTATGACCTCGTGGGCATGATTGAGGATTTCAAGAACTGATTTTCACTATTCACCCAGGTGATTGATTGCGCCGTTTGCAGGTGATCTCATGCGGACAGCTCGGGAACCGATCCCGTTACTCTGCAAGCACGAAAATCCGGAACGGGGATAGATCACCTTTGCGGCTATTCCTCGGTACACAGATTGCCTGGCTCAGGCCAATGAGATTGATTTATCCAAGTACACGTCCTGTATCGCATGGAGCAGTTGCACGCCGCGTACCACCGGAACCTGAAAGGCCTTACGCCCGGCGAGCATCCCCATGCCCCCTCCCCGCTTATTGATGACCGCCGATCGCACAACGGCCTGAATGTCGTTGTCACCCTTGGCACCACCCGAGTGGATGAGTCCTGCACGACCGCAATATCCCAATAGTACCTGGTAGCGTGTCAAATCAATCGGATGCGGCGTGCTGAGTGTCGTGTAAATCCGCTCATCTGTTTTGCCGTAACCGGGACCCAATGCCGCGTAGCCACCGGTCCATAGCGGCTGCTTTTGTTTGATTAAATCTGCCCCAATAGTGACACCCTGATGGTTTGCTTCAGCTGTAAGGTCAGCCGCAAATACGATCTCCTTGCCCTCAACATTCAGTGCTCGTGGATGCAGATAGCAAAACAGAACAGTGGCCAAGCCCAACTCGTGTGCGAAACTGAAGAGTTCCGAAATCATCCCCAATTCCCTGCGCGCATTGGGACCGCCGAAATATACCGTCGCAGCCACGGCCGAACACCCCATGGCTTCGGCTTCCTGTACGCGGGCAAACAGGATGTTCTCAAAGCGTGCAGGCCACGCGAATTGCTCGTCGTGGTTAAGCTTCAGCACAAGGGGTAAATGATGTGCCGCCACTCTGGCCATCGCCCCTAATGCCCCGTACGTTGTCACAAGCCCGCTGCAGCCCCCCTCGCATGCGAGTTGTACGATTGAAGCCGGATCCAAATACGCGGGATTGGCAGCGAACACCATACCAGCCGTATGCGCGATGCCGTGATCGACAGGCAGAAGGCTGAGATATCCCGTATCCGCCAAACGTCCGGTCCCAAACAAACGCTGGAGAGCCGCCAATGTACGTGGATTGTGTTCGCTGTTGGTGCTCACCCGCTCCAGAAAATCTGGACCCGGCGTAAAAATGCTGTTTGAGGGCACACTTGTACACACATAATTCAGCAGCCCCTTGTACTCGTGCCCCAAGACAGCTTCGATGTCCGTCACACCAGCCATTTCTCAGGTGCTGTCAATGTCGCTAATCTTGACGGGCTGACCTGTTTCAAGTGAACGCTTGGCCGCCAGCCCAATAACAACAGGCATACGTGCTTCCTCGCCAGATAACGGTGAGGGGCCACCCGCCAACACGGCATTGGTAAAGGCGCGCAATTCTTCAATGTACGCGTTTTTGTAGCGCTCGAGAAAAAAGTGATACGGCACATCCCGCCGCACTCCGTCTTTGGTCGCAAGAATGGTGGCATCAGGGTAGTGGTGGTCCACTCTAATGCTGCCCTTGCTGCCGAACACTTCAACGCGCTGATCATAGCCAAACGCGGACAGGCGACTGTTTTCAATCGTGAGAAGTGTGCCGTCCTTGTATTGGAGTACGACTGTTGCCGTATCAACGTCGCCGATTTCACCGATGGCCGGGTCTACTCGCACAGCCGCTGCTGCGTAGACGGTATCCACACTGTGACCCATCAAGTAGCAAGACATGTCAAAGTCGTGAATGGTCATGTCCAGGAACAGGCCACCAGACGTGCGAAGAAACTCAATTGGAGGCGGGGCTGGATCGCGGCTGGCAATATGGATCGAGTGCGGAGTACCGATTTCACCGGTATCAATCGCCTGCCGCACACGACGATAGTCCAGATCAAACCGCTTTTGGAAGCCGACCTGCAGCAGAACACCAGCGTCCTTGACGACCTTTAGCGCACGGTCAATGCGCGCCAGTGTCAAATCTATCGGCTTTTCGCAGAAGATATGCTTGCCGGCGCCAGCAGCAGCCTGAATGATGTCGGTGTGAGTTGTGCTGGCGGTACATATGGCCACAGCGTCCACGTCTTCTCGTGCTAGAACGTCGTCCACAGAAGTGCCATAATGATCAATGCCGCAGGCCTCCGCGCACTCTCGCGCAAGATCTAATTTGAGATCAACGGCAGCTACCAGCGCAGCCTCACGAACACGAAAAGCTATATGCTCCGCGTGCATTCGCCCGATGCGTCCGGTTCCGAGTACAGCGATACGAAGGGGTTTAGTCATAGTGTGGGTTGCAAAAGTCTTGCCGCGGAAAATACGGCCCAATACGTACGCCCGTTCAAATGCAGTTTTCGCGCTCAGAACGGGTTATCGAATCCGGGGCCAGTCCGATTGCAGTACCTTACACGTAACTCGATGCCTTCCGACTATTCACCGGAACAGAGTGAGCAGGTGCACCGGTCCAACGTGTGAAGCTATCCAGACCAGATCGACCAAAAACCGTTTTATTTAAGGAGATGGAACTAATTGATTCTTAATGGTGACTTCACATTTACGCCCCTCTACGAGCTTTGCCACACTTGGTTCTCTGGCACGGTTATGACGGCGTGTGGGGGTTCGTTCCTGCGCTCGTATCGGAGCGACGAACGTATACACAATTCGGACACCTTTTCCCAGCGGCGAATTCGCCACGAATTACATCACTTGGAACGCAAGAAAAAGCAGAAATCCACAGACCGGAATCACATACATCGTGACCATGCCCCGGCTGATTCCGGGTGCCATTGGTAAGGGCACATGACAAGTATTGGATTTGGCCCGTGCTCATCGATGGCAAAATGCCAGAAATAGCCTGCATACCAGCATGATCCAGCGAATGACCGACTGTCAATTTGAATCGAAGAAAATCGGGGTGCCGCACCTTATTCCTCGACCCCATCAACAGTATGTGCGGCATTGCGTCACATACGGCTTCAGGTACGTCGGATGCACCGAGTAGGCAATGTCACACCAAGCCGGTCAAATATGAATCAGCTGAGAATGCTCACCGTGAGACCAGCGGCATCAAGTTAAGAGTGTACCGAATGAATAAAATCTGTTATCTTAGCGCCCACGAAAATATTCTGGATCCCTGCAACGTGCAGATACTCAGAAGCCACAGACGCCGTTCAAGTATGGCCAACTCAATGCGGTCCCACATCCAGCGTTAGGTCAGGCATGCACCAGTCTCTGCATGCATTGGGAATGCGTAACAACCGGGTTGCCCGTTAGATCACAATAATCTGGCGAGAGTGACATTGTGACGAATTGTGTACAGGGGATAAGCGTAAGGGAATTAACGCACGTGGCAGCAAAGCTTGATGGCCGAGCGGCGATTGACATACTCCGATGGGCCACAAGCTGCTATGGGCATCGCTTGGCCTTTGCAACCGCACTGGGGCCCGAAGGGTGCGTGTTGATTGATCTGATCGGACGTCATGGGCTTTCCATCGATGTGTTCACGCTTGACACAGGACTCTTTTTCGAGGAGACCTATGCCCTGTGGGATACCATCGAATCCCGCTACAATCTGACGATTCGGCGGGTAACGCCAGCCTTTACGCTGGAGGAGCAGGAGAACACATACGGCGATCGACTCTGGGAACGCAATCCTGACGTCTGTTGTGCGATCAGAAAAATAGCACCAATTGAGGCAGAGTTAGGTCGTGTTGACGCGTGGATCAGCTCGATTCGGCGCGCTCAGACTCCTCAGCGTGCACAGGCACAAGTCGTCGAGTGGGATAAACGATTTGGGGTCGTGAAGATTAACCCGCTCGTGGCTTGGAAGAAACTGGAGGTCTGGCGCTACCTTCGGGATAATAACGTCCCATACAACCCGCTGCACGACCAGGGATATCCGAGTATTGGCTGTTGGCCGTGCACCAGTCCGGTTGCTCCGGGAGAAGATGACCGCGCAGGCCGTTGGCGCCGTCGTGCGAAGAATGAGTGCGGGCTGCATAGCCTGCAAGCCTCTTCAAATGGCGAAGAATTGGCACTCTGCACAGCTGGAATGAATGATCTGGCGTAGCCGCCTACACAGTTTTTGACCAATGTAACGGGCACACGTTATTCAGCAGCCATGCCTGGATTCGTTTGGCCGTTTGCACTCAGAGACTTCGCGACGTTGCCTTCTGGTCAGTCGGATGGATCCGCCACCGGCATATGGCAGCGAATGCCTATATACCCAGCGCTCTTAAGTAGGCACGATTACGAGCCGCACTCTCTTTGGGATGGCCCATTCCGGGCAAGACATCCTGCTCCACCACGATCCAGCCGGTGTAATTCATTGCATGCAGCCAATCCAGCACGGCCGCAAAATCTATGCAACCGTGACCGAGTTCACAGAACACGCCGTGCCCCACGGCCTCGAAGTAATCCCAGCCCCGCATCCTAGCTTCGCTCGCAACACTCGGTTCGCAGTCCTTGAAGTGCACATACCAGATTCGATCTCTGAACATGTCCAACCCGCTCTGCGCAGATGTCTCATTTGTACCTGAGCCATACACATAGTGGCCCGTGTCAAACACCAGCCCGATCAATTCCGGATCCGTGAGCTCCAGAAAGCGGGCGGTTTCGGCCGGTGTTTCAATGTATCCCGCACAGTGATGGTGGAAGACGGTTCGCAGCCCGGTCGTCTCCAGCACCGCCCGGGCGATCTGCATTGCACCTTGGGCGAATACCTTCCAATCAGTAGATGAGAGTTCCAAATCTGCCGTAATGCGTCCTGCGTTGTTCGTACGTGCTGGAATCTTTCCGTTTTCATCGGCCAGCACGATAAAGGGCGGATCATTGGGATCACTTGTTGCAGCTAATAGCTTGGCCGTACGTATTGCGCGATCGTTACCCTCTTCATGTGCGGACGCTTTGGCGAGTGCCACCGGCACAAATGCTCCACGCATCGATAACTGGTACGCCCTAAGTTCCTTAAGAAGTGTCACAGGGTCGGTGGGCATGTACCCCCAGTTCCCCAGCTCCGTGCCGGCATACCCTGTGGAAGCCAGTTCATTCAACATCTGGGCGTACCCGATTTGCTCGCCGCCCAAACCTTCAAACTCCAGTGTTCCCCAAGAACATGGGGCGTTAGCCACCCTGATTCGGCCACTCATACGTAAGCAGCGCTTAACGTGCTTCGGTCATCTTTTCCGTCTCCAGTAGTTCAAGCTCAGACGTGATCTCGTGCAACTCCGACTGAAGCGTAGCCAATCGGTCATAGGCGTCTTTGCCCGGCTTGTGATCGCCCTGAGACGTAAAGCTGTTCAAATAGCTGAGTTGATCGATTATCATCGGCTGGGGATAACTGTCCCCTCTGGCTGTTACCACCAAAGAATGCAACCGCATTACGGACTCCTGAATCTCGTCTATAATCGAAACGGGCTCAGCGTACTCCAGCCAAGCCATTATCGAATCCAGACGGGCGGCTACATCGTAGGCTTTCGCCTGTGTCGCCATTACCTCGAAACTGAATGCCAGCTGGGCTTCCAAATCAGCTTGTGTAACACCATCTGCCGCAACACGTGGATCCATATGCACTACGGCTTCGTGTGACATGCTCCATTCTCTCGAAGTCAGCCGTACCGTGTAGACTCCCGGCACTGCCACAGGCCCTCTTCCGCGGGTTTGGCCTCCGAAGTCCATACCATCGTGGCGCAGATCCCAAATAAGACGGTGCATGCCGGCTTCTGCACTTAATGTAGCCAGCATGGATCCTCGCACCACTGGCCCGCGCATACCTTGCACAGCTGACGATTCGGGTTGCACAGCGTCGGCCACATAGGTCCGAATGACGCGGTCTTCCGCATCAAGTATTTCCAGTTTTATCGGCCCGGTCTGGGCCTCCTTGAGCCAGTAATCAACAATGACACCCGGCGGCACATATTGGGGATCAGTGCCGCTGCGCCGACCCGATCCATAGCGCATTCGATGAGCATCCCGCACGGGAAACAAATACCTCGCCGATCCGGCAAATTGTACTTGATCCGCCTGGAGCGGTGTGAGGTTGTCCATGATCCAAAAACCACGCCCCATCGTAGACACCACCAGATCTTGGCGGTGTACCCTGATGTCGGTCACGGGTGTAACTGGTAATCCCTGCTGAAATTCCTTCCATGTCACCCCGTCATCCATCGAAACATAGAGGCCAAACTCTGTGCCAGCATACAAAAGCTCCTTTCGATCAGGATCTTCCCGAATGACTCGCGTGGGTGAGTCTTCAGGGATGCCATTGGTGCCATCCGTCAGTAAAGTCCAGGATGCTCCATAATCTTCTGTCTTGTAGATATACGGCCGAAAATCCCCCAACAGATATCGATAGCCGGCCACGTAAGCTTTGGCTGCGTTGTGGGGTGACGGATCAATGGTTTGAATCCGGCCTTCCGGCGGCATTGCGGGCGGCGTCACGTTGATCCAGTCCCCTCCTCCATTACGCGTCACATGCACCAGACCGTCGTTGGCTCCAGTCCAGATCACATTCTCGTCTACAGGAGATACTTCAATTACATATAGCGTGCTGTAGTGCTCTTCTCCGGTGATGTCGCGTGTAATCGGGCCACCGCTGATCACTTGCCGCTCTGGCCGAAAAGCCGTCAAGTCGCCGCTTATAGTTTCCCAGGTACGCCCTTCGTCCTGTGTGCGGTGCACAAATTGAGATCCATGGTAAATGACGCCAGGGTCGTGCGGAGACACCTCAATTGGAACGACCCGCTGGAAACGGAAAGGAAGCTCCCTCGGGTTCACCCCGTATAGATTAACGCCACCAACGTAATAGTTCTGCTCTTGGCCAGTAATACGGTTATAGCGACTGAATGTACCTTTGCAGTTGCTATAGACGATATTGGCATTCACGGGATGGGGCACGGCTGGGCCGGTTTCGCATCCTCCTATAGCCTCCCAGTATGCCGAAGCACCGCCGGGACGCCGGTCGGGTGGCAAACTGGGAACAGCAATGGTCGTGTTATCCTGCTGTCCTGCGTACAACCAATACGGAAATTGATTGTCCACATCCACCTGATACAGTTCCGCCGTGGGTTGATTATGCTGTGTGGACCAAGTATATCCACCGTCAAGTGTGACATTGGCGCCGCCGTCATTCGACTGCACCATGATCAGGGGATTGTCCGGATTGATCCAGATATCGTGGTTATCGCCATGTGGTGTGGACATGCGTGCAAATTCTGCTCCCCCGCTTTCCGATTTCCAGAGACCCAGATTGTTAACCCAGACCACATCCGCATTTGTAGGGTCGGCATCCACGTTGGTGTAGTAGAAGGGGCGGCTCATCAGATAACCCGCATCATTGACAAGGTGCCATGATTGTCCTCGGTCATTGGAGCGGTATAGCCCTTCTTCCGCAGGAACAGCCTCGACAAGCGCATATACACGACTGGGATCCGCTTGGGAAACGGCAAGGTCAATCTTGCCCGTCAGCCCGGTGGGAAGGCCCGCAATGCTCTTCGTCCACGTGGCCCCTGCATCGCGTGAAACATAAATGCCGCTTTCCGAATCATCACCACTGATGATGGTCCAAGGCTTCCGTTCAGCTCGCCAGAACGCCGCATAGACTTCGTCGGAATTGGCCGGATTGAGTTCCAAGTCAATTGCCCCGGTGCGCTCAGAGACGAATAATATCCGCTGCCAGGTAGCTCCTCCGTCAATGGTCTTGTATACGCCGCGCTCAGAGTTGGACCCAAATGGATTGCCAAGGGCGGCCACGTACACTACCTGGGAATTGGTGGGATGAACGACAACAGCGCCGATCTGGCCAGTATCGCGCAGGCCAACAAAGGTCCAGGATTTGCCCCCATCCGTTGATTTGTAAACGCCGCGTCCGATAATGACATTGCTCCGCAGCCCGTCGGATCCAGTACCCACATAGATTATGTCAGGATTACTGTTGGCCACATCAATAGAGCCAATTGAGGCAGTCTGGAAGTAGCCATCAGAAATATTTTCCCATGAATTGCCATAGTCTGTAGTCTTCCAGACGCCGCCGCCTGTCGCCCCCATATAGAATGTATAGGGGTGCTCCCGATGTCCGGTTACTGTAGTCACACGTCCGCCTCGTGTGGGCCCCACGTACCGAAAACGCAAATTGTCATAGCTGATTTCATCTTGACCATACGCAGGTGGGACGGATAAAACCAGCAGAGGCCACAGCCATTTCGTCATATTCAATGCAAACTTGATCATGATTCAGAATCGAATATTTTCCCGACCATCACACTGGTACACTCGGCACCCCCGAATTCCTTCAGACACCCCCTTTACCTGATTAGAATCTTCGACTCCAGTAACTGGGCCAGCGCTCGACTACCACCTTTGTCTGAGTGTAGAATTCGACACCATGGCGTCCCTGCGCATGCAAGGATCCAAAAAAGCTGTCCTTCCAGCCACTGAATGGAAAGAATGCCATTGGGGCTGCGACTCCCAGATTGATTCCGATATTGCCGGCTTCAGCTTCATAGCGAAACTGGCGGGCTGCTGCTCCACTGCTGGTAAAAAGGCACGCCATGTTGCCGTACGACTGTGAATTAACCAGATCAATTGCCTCCTGCAGACTGTCTGCATGGATCAATCCGAAAACTGGCCCAAAGATTTCGGTACGTGCCAGCATGCCCTCCGCAGGCACGCCATCCAGAAGTGTGGGAAATACCCAATTGCCATTCTCGAAACCGTCCACCGATCTGCCACGGCCGTCGATGAGAATGCGGGCGCCTTCGTTTTCGGCCTCACTAATCAGCCTCTCGATGCGCGACTTGCTTTCCGGAGTGATCACAGGGCCCATTTCACTCTCTTCCTCCAGTCCGTAGCGTACGCGACGTTTTCGAGCTGCATCCGCCATCGCTTCGGTAAAGGGCTCCCGTGCGCCACCGACAGTGATAGCCAAACTGTTGGCTAGGCAACGCTGTCCCGCACATCCAAATGCGGAGTCTGCCACAATGTTGGACGTCATGTCCATGGCGGCATCGTCTAGGATGATGGCTGCATTTTTGGCGCCCCCTTGACACTGCGCCCGCTTGCCATTGGCTGCAGCTTGGGCATAAACGTGGCGTGCCACGCGTGTGGAGCCCACGAAGCTAATGGCCTTAACCAAGGGGTGCTCGAGAAGAGCATCCACTGTAGGTTTGCCGCCATGTACCAGTTGCACGACACCTCGGGGCAGTCCCGATTCCTCTAAGAGCCGTACCAACCACTGACTCGTCTGGGGGACCTTCTCGCTGGGCTTCAGAATGAAACAATTCCCCGTCGCGATGGCATAGGGCAGAAACCACAGCGGAATCATCCCCGGAAAGTTGAAAGGGGTGATTGCCACCACCACGCCCAGGGGTTGGCGGATCATGTGCTCGTCAATCCCGCTGGCGATGTCCTCGTTATTGTAGCCCTGCATTAACGAAGGGATGCCGCAGGCCACCTCCACATTCTCAATTCCCCGTCGCAGTTCGCCGCGGCTTTCCGCAATGGTCTTGCCACATTCGCGGGTTGCGGTCCGGGCAATGTCTTCGAAATGTGCTTCCAGCTTTTCCCTGAACGTAAACAAATAGTGTGCGCGCTCCGTCACGGGAACACGTCGCCAGGATTCAAAGGCCTTACTGCCTGCACTGACCGCGGCATCCACATCCACCGCCGGACTTAATGGCACTTCAGCAATGATTTCCCCCGTGGCTGGATTTGTGACATCCAGATACTCTGCGTTCTTGGAACGCAGCCAAGTGCCGCCAATGAAGTTTGGAAGTTGTTCTAATGTGTGCATTTTGCCGTCATAGTCCCGCCATCATTCTCAACACCTGATCCATGGTCACCTCTTCCTTCCTGAAATTTCCGTAACTGCGTCCGCGCTTCAAAATCGTGAAGGCATTGGCAACGGGAAAGGCGTGGTGGACATTGTGGGTAATCAAGATAACGCCTACTCCGCGATCTCGCGCCCGGCAAATGTCATTCAGCACGTTTTCGGATTCCTTTACCCCCAAGGCAGAGGTTGGCTCATCCAGTATCAGTACCCGTGCCCCAAAATGCACCGCCCGGGCGATCGCAACACTCTGGCGCTCGCCCCCACTGAGTGTGCCCACCGGCTGCGTTGTCGTCCGCAAGTCAATCCCGAGCCGGCTGCACCCTTTACGCGTAATCCGGTCGGCCAAGCGAGTATCGAGGCGCTTGAATAATCCCCGACCGCGCACCGGTTCATTGCCGAGTACAAAGTTGCGACTGATGCTCAAGTGCGGCACCATAGCCAAGTCCTGATACACCGTGGCAATGCCGCACTTCAAGGCGTCACGAGGCACCTTGAATACGACGGAGGTGCCATCCATCAGCAGAACACCGCTGGTTGGTCGATGCACGCCGGAAAGACATTTAATGAGCGTAGACTTGCCGGCGCCATTGTCTCCGAGGAGGGCCAATACTTCGCCGGCATGCAACTGCATCGAGATATCTCTCAAGGCGATTACATGCCCAAAATCCTTGCACAAGGCACGGGTCTCGAGTAAGGGCGTGGTTGCACTCATTCCCGCAGCGCCTTCCTGCGCACCCAGTGATTAACAAGCACGGCGATCAGCAGCATTACACCCAAAAACACCTGGAACCAGTCCGCGTCCACGCCTGCGAAGACTATTCCTTGGCGCACCATTCCAAAAATCAGGGCCCCTATGGCGGCGCCAATCGCAGACCCGTAGCCACCTGTGAGCAGTGTCCCGCCGATTACCACTACAATGATGGCAAAGAATTCGCGCAGTTCGCCGCGAAGCACATCCGCTCCGCTGAACGTGACCGCTTGGATCACACCTACAAGCGCGGCGGCGAGGGCGGTACCCACAAACAGGATGATCTTGACGCGGGGCACAGGTACCCCGACGCTGCTTGCCGACTTGGCATCTCCGCCAGTCCCAAAAATCCAGTTTCCGAACGATGTCTTAAGCAGGATCCACGTGGCTATCGCCGTAAGCAGAATCCACCACACTATGGAGACTGGCAGTTCGGCTGAACCAAACGGCAATTCGCTGGCGAAAATCATACGGGCCGAGTCATAACCACTCACATCGTTTAGTCCGCCCAGTTGCGTGCGCCCGGTCACGAGTCGCGTGAGCGCAATTGTTGCGCCTCGAAAAACAAACAGCGTGGCCAGCGTCACAATAAAGGACGGAAGCCCGGTACGCACGACCAGAATTCCATTGAATAACCCGGCCACCACAGCGAACACCATCACCATGAGGAGCGCCAGCCACAGGTTCCAACCCCACTGGACGCTCAATATGGTAAGCAGCATGCCACTGGCGCCGATCATTGATCCGACCGACAAATCAAACTCGCCGCCAATCATAAGCAGAGCCACTGCTGCGGCAAGAATGCCCAGCTCAGCCGCCACCTCCAGATAGGTAGCGGTACCGCGCAGGGTCAGGAAGCCCTGGTCACCCGCAACCGTAGCAAAGAAGATCCATACCACGACGGCTCCACCCAATGCACCCAGCTCCGGACGGGCAAGGATTTGCCGCAGTGGATGACTTTGGTGCAGACGATCATCCACCCGGCTCATAATCAGCGGGTGCCGTGGCGTGTCAACGCTTTGAGGCGCTGTACGTTTTCCGAAGTAACAAAGCCTGGACCAGTGTGAAGAATCTCGTCAGCCAGCAGGTTTTCGTTACGATGATACAATGCCAAGAGTACCACCGGCAGATATCCCTGCATATACTGCTGCTGGTCTATAGCGAAGAGGATATTTCCGCTTTCAATTCCGGCGAGAATTTCAGGAGCAACGTCAAAGGTGGCAAATAAGACTTCCCCTTCCAAATCAGCCTCCTCCAGCGCACGAAGACAAGGAATTGCACCCGTGGGTCCAAGTGTCATGAGCGCATCAATAGCAGGATCAGACCGCAAGGCGGCCAATATGCGCTGGGTTGATTCCGTGGGATCGGCCAATTCCACGGCCAGCATTTGCACCTCCGCTCCAGTATCTGTCATAGCCGCCGCAAAACCCGCGCAGCGCTGGTCCAGAGACACATTGCCGACTTCCTGATTAATACACAGGGCTCGTCTGGCACCGGCAGACGCCAGTCGCTCCCCACCACGATAGCCCGCGTCATATTCAGATTGACCGACGTGAAACAGCACGCCCAGGCGCTCGGCATGGTCCCCACCGGAGTTTATGCTTATAACCGGAATGCCTGCTTCCTGAGCGTCCTGTAAAGGACCTTCAAGCGCATCGGCATCCGGAATGCTTACCACGAGTCCGTCGGGGCGGGAAGCAAGCGCAGCGTCAATAAGCTGCGCCATGGTCACCATGTCGAACGACTCTGGCGCCTGATACTCGACCCGTACGCCCACATGACGCCCTGCATCCTGTGCCCCGTTCTGCACGACGCTCCAGAATGGATCAGAGGCCTGCCCGTGCGTCACATAAACAAATCGAAGCCGTTCCTCCGTTGCCGCTTGCTCTCCGGAAGTGCCGCCACACCCCGAATATATTCCCGTGAAAAGTGTGGTAACTACCAGCGCAAACCGTGAACATCCAAATTTCATACGGCCTTATCCTGCTCGAGATGGTGGCGCTCCTTTGCGCGCATTTTCGTCCAAGCCTCGCGGGCAGCTTGCACACCGGGCATGGTACTTACTTCGGCTACCGGTACATCCCACCAAGCTTCATAACCCGGCACATCGACATAGCGATCGTTCTGAACGTAAATGACAGTGGTGGTACTGACGCTTTTTGACGCATCCAGTGCCCTGACAATGTCCTCATGACTGAGGCATCGAAACACATGTGCTCCCAACGATTCAGCATTGGTGGCGAGATCAACGGGCAGCGTCTGAACTGTATCCTCCTCGTCTCCGGGGAGGCTGCCCTTTCGGGGATAGACATAACGAGTGCCAAATCCCTCTTGTCCCAGCGAGCGGCTAAGTCCGCCAATGCTCTTGAATCCGTGATTGTCCATGAGCACAATTGTAAGTTTGTACCCTTCCTGTACAGAGGTCACAAGGTCGCTGGATAACATCAGATAGCTGCCATCGCCCACCAGCACATAGACTTCGCGATCGGGGTCGGCCATCTTGATGCCGAGCCCACCGGCAATTTCATAGCCCATAGTGCTATAGCCGTACTCCATGTGATACTGCTTGGCATGACGTGCACGCCAAAGCTTGTGCAAGTCACCGGGCAGGCTGCCCGCCGCACACACCATTACGCCCTCAGGATCACCCGCCTCGTTTACAATGCCGATGATTTCCCCTTGGCTGGGAAGCGGCGTATTGCGGATGCTATATATGCGATCCACCTCCGCGTTCCACGAAGACACCAACTCCGTACAGACATTGCGGTAATGGGAGCTGACTTCCCAGTCACTGAGTGCGGCACCCAATTCTTCAAGCGTCACCCTGGCGTCTCCAACCAGCGGCAATGCGCTGTGCTTGAACGCATCAAACTCGGCCACATTGATGTTGACAAACTGGACATCCGGCCGCTGGAAAATCGTCTTGCTTGCGGTCGTAAAATCACTGTAGCGGGTGCCAATGCCAATAACGAGATCAGCTCTCTTGGCGATACGATTGGCCGCAAAATTTCCGGTTACCCCGATGGCTCCCAAATTGAATGCATCACCATTCAGCACGCTGCCTTTGCCGGCGTGAGTTTCGCAAACGGGTATCCCGGTTTGGCGTGCAAAGGCACGGAGAGTTTCGTGTGCTTCACTGTATATCACGCCGCCACCTGCGACAATCAGTGGCCGCTCACTGCGTTTAATCAGCGCTACTGCACGCACAAGCGCATCCTGATCCGGTCGATTGCGTGGCACTGTCCAAGTGCGTTTTTCGAATAACTCGACTGGATAGTCAAATGCTTCCGTTTGGACATCCTGCGGTAATGCAAGTGTGACCGCACCGGTTTCGGCCGGGCTGGTGAGGACACGCATGGCTTCCGGTAGCGCGGCGATGATCTGGTCCGGACGATTTATGCGATCCCAGTACCGACTCACGGGCCTAAAACAGTCATTGACACTAAGGTCCTGTGAATGCTCGCTCTCTAATTGTTGAAGCACGGGAGCAACATTGCGGCGTGCAAATATATCTCCCGGCAGGAGTAACACGGGCAACCTGTTAATGGTCGCTACGGCGGCCCCTGTTATCATGTTTGTGGCGCCCGGTCCAATTGAAGAAGTGCAGGCAAACGTTTGCAAGCGGTTCTTCATTTTGGCATAGGCGGCAGCAGTATGTACCATGGCCTGCTCGTTGCGCGCCTGGTAATAGCGAAAGTCCTTGTGCTCCTGTAGCGCCTGGCCAATCCCGCTGACATTGCCATGCCCGAATATCCCGCTGCACCCGGCAAAAAAGGGCTGGTTTTTGCCATCGCGGGCAACGTACTGCTGCTTCAGAAACTCCACTATGGCTTGTGCCATCGTGCGTCGCAGGGTATTCATAACCATTTCCAAATGCCTGTGCCGTCAAAATAATACAAATCCTATAGCCCTCCCCGATCGCCCACGAAGGCCATGACCTCTTCGTACGTAGGCATGAAGTTGGCACAACCATGGCGCGTAACTACAATCGCCCCGCACGCATTGCCTAAGCGTGCCGCCTTGTACCACGGCCATCCCTTTACGAAACCGTAAATGAAACCCGCAGCAAAGGCGTCCCCTGCCCCCAGGATATTGTAAATGTCGACGGGATAGCCGGGAATGTCAACCGGCACCTTACCCTTGACATGAATGCGTGACCCGCGTGCACCACATTTTTCGATGACCAATTCAGGACCCAACTGCAGGATGGTTGCGGTAGCCCGTGGCACATTACCGCCTACACGCGCATCTGAAACCTGTTGGTGAGTGAGCTGCACCTGATTGGGATCCTCCAGCACAGCGGCTTTGATTTCATCCTGAGTACCTATTACAATTTGCACCTGCCCCATCACGGCACGGGCAGCCAGTCCAAATGCGCGTGCATCATGCCATTGATCCGGCCTGAAATCCAGATCAAATACGACGGGCACGCCTGCGTGGCACGCCTGTTCGGCCGCGAACATTGTTGCACTGCGGCTGGGCTCCTTTGCAAGGTTGGTACCCGCAAACTCGAATGCAGAGGCCGAGGCAATGGGTGTTTTCAGGACATCGTCGATATTGAGTGCATTGTCCGCACAATTGTCCCGGTAATAAACCAGCGGGAATTTATCCGGCGGCTCTATACCCAGTAACACAGCACTTGTACGCCGACCGGGTTTGCGTGCGATGAAGCGGGTTTCGATGCCTTCACGATCGAGAAACCGCACAATAAAGTCGCCAACCGGGTCCTCACCTACAGCCGTCAAAAGTGCAGTCTCAAGCCCTAGGCGCTGTGCCCCGACACTGATATTCGTGGGTGAGCCGCCTACATAAGCTGCAAAACTCGTGATGTTTTCGAACGGTGAACCCATATCGTTGGAATACAAATCGATGGACGAGCGGCCCATCGTGACCAGATCAAACTTCATCAAGTCGGTGCTGTCAGGACTGTGACTCTCGTTTGCTGTAAAAACCAAACATTTGAATCGATGAACACAGAAAGGCCACCGCCTATTGGTAGATTGCGAGGGATCGAATCTCCACAAACCAAGACGATGACCCGATGAAAAAGATACCGCTTGACCTTAAGACATGGAAGGAGGTGCTCACGCGGGATGAGCGCTGGAAGCAGCTGATGGAGCGCGCATTGAATGCCGTGTTGGACGCACAGATGGCCGAGCATATCCCCGTATGAACGCATCCCCAAGCGGACGGCCTACCGTAATGGCTACCGTGCCCGGCCGCTGAAGACGTGCGGGGGAGGCTGGAACTCTTGGTACCGCAATGCCGGAACGGAGATCAGCTGTTCAGCCGATATCAGCGCTCGGAACAGGCGCTGATCCTGGGAGCCTGCGCCGCAAGAAATATCGGCAGCTCCTGTTCTCCACTTGAAGTCGAGAATCGACCCAATTGCAAGCTACAATAGGGACCAAGCCCCACCAAGTGTATCTAACCCGGCGTAATTCGTCTGAAATTCCCCTGTCGGAGGGTAATTCAGTTCCTGCGACGCAGACTCCTAGCCATGATGGAGATGGGGCCGCGTCTCCATGCGCAAGGTGACCAGGATCACTGAGACGCGGGGCGACACCAGCTTTTCGAAGCGCACGGTCACCGGTGCACAGTTGGATGCACGGGTCAAGGCCTTCAAAGAGCGATTGTTGACAGCGGTCCAGTATCCGTTTGTGCGGATGGATACAATGGTAGTGAAGGTTCGCCAGGAGGCTGCGGTACGTTCGATGAGTGTACTCATGGCAGTGGGGATCAGCGAAAACAGGGATGCGAGAGATTGGGGCTTTTCTGTGGTCCAGGGCAAATCCTGTGACAGTTGGAGCGCTTTGCCAGTGCCGTTGAAGGCCCGGGGCTGGAGCGTGGTAACGGACCGTTATAGCGGACTGGTGCGTGCCATGGCCCAGTCGTTTCCGTCTGCAGTGGCCGGTGCACCTGACGCGGAACGTGCTGGAACATGGTCCGAAGCCTTTGAAGCCTGCGATGGGCGCGGCCCTCGACCCCTTGTTCAACCACCCGAATCAGGCGGCGGGGTGGGTCCTTCCCTGGAAGTATCCGAAGCGATTACGCCGTACGAACAGGGTGGAGCGGCTGATGCGGACGCTGCGGGCAGAGTGGCATGAGCAGTGGGTGACGCAGAAGTGCTGCTTCACGGTGGATGAATACTACCGGGAAGAAGGAGTCAGCCGCGCTGCTCCGGTTGCCTTTCGGGTTCCCTCCGAAGCATGGCTGGCGGCCGCTGTCTGTCCCACCACCAAAAAACCAATTTACAGTACAATTGGGACTTAACTACGGTCGGACACGTATCCTATTATTTCCGGGGCAAGGAACGGCAAGCCAGTCAGTCAGCAGTGTTTCCCTGTTTTTGCCTTGCAAAACCTGTGGGCGATGGTTTCCGCTAAGAGCCCCTTGTGGACACTCCTCTTGCACAACTTTTGATCTGACCTGCGCAAAATGGCCATGACGACTTCTGTTAGACTTTCTTCCGCCCGTATACTCTGCGTACCAGGTTGCACGGGATTAACGTGGAAGGGAACTGTCTTGATGATAAGTGTGGTCTTTTCCCTGCTGGTTTGTTCGAGGCAAGACTTGGGTATACAGTCGGAGATTCCGCTGGAAGAGTCTGTGGAAGCGAGTCCGTACCGACCAGTCCGGCTTGAGTTGTCAGGAACCATCGGATCTGAAGATGAGGACGACTACTTCTTCGCTATCATTCGAGGTATCGAGGTTGACGCGGAGGACAATGTTGTAGTCTTTGATGGTATACTTCGAAACATTCGCGTATTCAGTCCAGATGGTGAACTGCTGCGCAGTTACGCATTACCGGACGGCGAGGGACCGGGAGAGTTTCAGCGCGCCTCCACCTTCAGTTTATCTTCGAACAAAGAGCGTGTTTATGTCTATGACATGATTAACAGAAGGATTACGGTCCTTGATTACGCAACCTTTGGGTATCTCAATTCATTTTCGCTTTCCGAGACCCTGCATGCCGGGATTGACGGTGGTCCGGACAACACAATATATGCGGTTTACAGCCAGCTGGATCTAGGGGGTCGCCCCATGGTCCATGTCTTCACGGAAGACGGCGTTGAAGTGGCAGCGTTTGAGCGTTGTCACGATATGTTTCTGGAACATGATCAGCAGAGATTGCAGTCCGTCTATGCCGTTACCATGACCCAGACGCCGTCTCTGATCTTCTTGTCTTTTTCTCTACCGTACGAAATCCGGGTATACAACCGGCGCCACGAATTACAGAGGCGCTTCCATCGCACACCAGATTTTTTTGGTGGTACGATTCAGGAAGGTGAGTGGTTGTTTCCTACCGGGAACTGCAGCGGTATCGTGATCGCCGGTGAGGAATTGGTATTGCAAATGGTAACTGACCGCGAGAACGATGAGACATGGATGCACGCTTTTGACTTTTCAGGTCGTCATCGCGGGGTCCAAAACCTGTCGAAGGGTGAATGGGGAAAGCAAGTCCATATCGACAGCGATGCACTCGACTCCAAAGGGAATATTTACGGAATCGCGTATGAGCCGTTTCCGAGGCTTATCCGCTTCAAAATCGCACCAGACATGCTTTCCAGCTAGTGTAGTGTTCCCGATTAGCTCATTGATTACGGATTGTGACGGGGGATCTTGTGTCCATCGGATCCTTTGAGGACAGGAGGAACCATGCGGGTAGCCGTCAGGAGCGAGCTGTCGGAATCTGACGGCAAGCATTGGGCGCGGTTACGGAGCGTGGTGATGCGATGGCGGGAGCGGTCACCGATGGTGCTGATGGCAGCGGACGGGAGAATGAACAAAGCGATGGCCACGGCCCTGGGGGTCGACCAGAACAAGGTGGCCGGTGGCAGCACTTTGCGGAAGCGGGGCCAGACGGGTTCGTGAAGGAGCGTCCCCGGGGCGGCAACCACGGGGGACCGTGCTCGAAAGCACAAGCGGAGTGGAGACGCGAAGTGATCTGGTGTCGCCATAGCTCACTCTACGACAAATAAATATTGCATTGCACAACCAGTCAGGTGACTCGAGCGAGAAAGCGACATTCATCACTTAGGCATGTAGACCATTGCCTTAATGCACCCATCAGCCCCATCCAATCCAGCCATGTGCGAGGGCACTTCGTCAAAAGCAAGCCGGTTCGTGATCATCCAGTGTGGATTCAATGTATTGTCTTCAAGATGTCGCAGAACTGCCATAAAGTCGTCCGTGGTGCCGTTGCGGCTGGCTAACAGGCTGAGCTCGCGACGGTGAAAGTCGGGATCGTCAAATACAAAATCACCCTTGTACAGACCCACGAAAACAAGCGTGCCACCTGGTGCCAACAAATCGTAGCTCTTAAGTACGGCTGCACGGGACCCGGTCGCATCAAAGATCACGCGTGGCAACTCGCCGTCAAACACACTCCGCAGATTCTGCTCTAATCGCGGCCTCGCGTCGAACACATGAGGTATCACGTGTCGGGCCGTTGCCCTTCGATCGGATTGCACATCCACCCCTGCCAACGAAGCACCAAAGAGATGTGCACACTGAACAATGGCAAGACCAATCGGTCCCAACCCGACAACCAGTACCGGTTCATCGGGCTGCAGCTGAACCCGGCGTGTTGCATGATAGCCAACAACCAATGGCTCAACCAAGGCCAATGTGTCCGCAGATAGCGCTTGGCTGGGGTAAAGTTGATTTGCAGGTATACGGAGGCGCGGCGCAAACCCGCCTTCGCAGTGGATGCCCATTACTGCAAGTGCTGTGCAACAGTTGCTCCGCCCCCTGCGGCACGCACTGCAGTGATTGCAGTTCAGGTACGGGTTGACCGCGCACAGCGTGCCCGGCACCAAATCACCTACGGTGTCAAGCACCTGCACGGCCATTTCGTGGCCCAGGCGACGTGGATACGTAAAGGCGGGCTGACGGCCGGCAAATGCATGAATATCGGTGCCACAAATTCCCACGCGACGCACGGAAACGAGTACCCCGTCCCCCGCAGGTTCGGGGACTTCGTGCCACGACCAGTGGCCGGGCGCCTGGAGAATCAGTGTGCGCATGCGCTCAGGTAAGGACCATCTGCTGATGCTTGCGCACAATACGAAGTGCCATTTCCAGCGATTGTTCTGCATTCAGGCGCGGATCCACGCTGGTGTGATAAGCCTTTCCCAAATCGGCTTCGTCGATGCCGCTGGCTCCGCCAATACATTCGGTTACGTCTTCACCGGTGAGCTCAAAGTGAACGCCACCCAGTACGGACGCACTTTGGGCATGGATATCAAACGCGAGTTCGAGTTCTTCCAATATGTTATCAAAGCGGCGGGTCTTAATGCCACTTTCGGCACGCTCGGTATTGCCATGCATAGGATCGCAGCACCACAAAACCTGAAGGCCAGCCCGCTGTACTGCATCAATCATGACCGGCAGCTGTTTTTCGACCAGATTCGCTCCATAGCGGGTAATAAGGGTTATGCGGCCCAGTTCATTATTCGGATTCAAGTGCCGCGTTAGTGACACCAAGTCAGATGGCGTCAAACCTGGCCCTACTTTAACGCCTACAGGGTTACGAATGCCGCGCATATACTCTACATGGGCACTGTCCGCACACAGTGTACGCTTGCCAATCCACGGAAAATGCGTAGACAGGTTGTACATGCCGCGGCCGTGTGGTGGGCAGCGTGTCAGCGCCTCCTCATACGGCAGGTGGAGTGCTTCGTGACTGGTATAGAAATCCACACGACTAAGTCCGCTGATCGGCCCTCCGCTAACGGTTTCCGCAAAATGCAACGCATCCCGGACTTTCTCTATGATCATCTGATACTCGCTGAAAAACGGAGAGTACTCGGCGAAATTCAAATTCCAGTAGTCCACGTTGCGCAAGTTCGCAAAGCCGCCATCGCTGAGAGCACGTACAAAGTTGAGTTGAATCGCCGCGCATTGGTAGGCTCGGATCAGGCGCTGAGGGTCAGCCGTGCGTGCTTCGGGGGAATATTCCAATGCATTGATGATATCCCCCCGGTATGACGGAAGTGACACGTCCCCGCGTGTTTCTTGGGGTGCACTGCGGGGCTTGGCAAACTGACCCGCAAAGCGCCCCACACGTACTACTGGGCTCTGCATCCCATAAATGAGTACGACGCTCATTTGCAGGAGAATTTTCAGGCGGTTTTTGATAATGTCGTCCCGGCAGTCTTCAAAGCGCTCCGCACAGTCCCCACCCTGAAGCAAAAAGCGTTGCCCCGTGGCTGCCTCAGCGAGTTGTAAGCGCAGCGATTCGATTTCCCGGAAGGTTACAAGAGGCGGATAGCGGGCCAGCTCGGCCAGCACGGCCTCTAAGTGCAGGGGATCATTGTAATTGACCTGTTGCAGCACTTTCCTGGTGCGCCAAGAGGCCGGATGCCACTCTCGTTGAAGCTCGTGCATGTCAGGATCTCGAACCGCGCCCTCCTACGATAGGCTTTTGGCATCGTTTCTGAACGCCAAGAGGGCAACGAATATGCCCGCCTTGCGTAAACTACTTACATAAATTATAAGCTAAATGAACCGTTTTGCTTTGTGCCTGCCCTTACTAATTTCAGTCCTGTTCGGATGTGACAGTAGTGGTCCTGAGGAAGAGGAAGAAGATGGCACATTAGTTTTGTCCATCAGTGGCCTTGAGCCTTTGCCCGATGGGTACCACTTTGAAGGCTGGGTCATAACTACGGATGCGCTGACGCGGTCGGTAGGCAAATTCAATGTCGATGACGGGGGCAGACTGGTTGATCTGAGCGGTGCTCAAATTACCGCCGGCCTGATTGAGACTCCGTTCGAATTGGACAGTACGGTGTACGTGATGTTCATTTCTATCGAGCCTCCCGGCGATGCGGATGAGATGCCGTCAGACACACGTCTTATGGGAGGCATTTTTGTTGATCAAACGGCCAATCTCAGAACTGCGGATGTGGAAGGTATTGAGGACGCGCTCATACTGGCAGCCGGCACTTACATCGTAGCAACCCCTACGGATGGTCCGGACACGAATGAAGACAGCGGTATTTGGTTTGTCAATCTAACGGGTGGCCCGCCGGGACGTGGACTGCGCACGACGATACCCATTCGGGGTTGGAAGTACCAGGCTTGGGCAGAATTTGACGGTATTCTCGTCGATATGGGTGTGATTACACACCACAGCATGCCGGATGAATCGTCGCTGTACAGCGGTCCGATGGCCGGATACAACTACCCTGGTGAGGACTTCCTGATGAATGCACCTCCCGGATTGAGTTTCCCAACTTCGGTAATCAACGCAAGCATTCGGGTAACGCTTGAACCCGATCCTGATCCCGATCCGGCGCCGTCTCAATTTGCACTTTTTGGTGGTCGTGTGCCCCCCTTTGAACAGACGGGCGAAACCTTCAACCTCACCAACCAGATTGACTTGTTTCCTACGGGGACTGCTTACATATCGAACTGAGCCAGTGCGATCCCGGAAGTATTAGCCAAGCGGTCGGATAAGAGAGTGGGCCGCCGGGTTCAGCTCTCTGCCAGTTCAACCGGCCGCTAAACCAAAGTGCCTGACTCGGCGCGAATGTGCAATTTCGGCTGATCCATTGTATGCAAGAGCCCAAACCGGTGGGTTTGCTTGCTTGGACAGAATGGTTAGGTTGCATTGATCAAGCACGTGCTGCGCGGCTGCGCTCGCGAAACCGTTCACGCTGACGGCGGACTTGGCGCTCGACGGCTTCCAATGCCTCGGTCACGGCGCTGTTTATTGAATCTGACTTGTGTATTGCAGCCACATTGGACGGCTTGCAATAAATCACTAACCGAGCCTTGTATTTGGCGTAACGCGTATCACCGCCGATGCGCTCGACCGCAACGGAAGCTCCGGCAATATCCCGATGTCCGGCTGCAAGTTTGTGCAAGCGTGTTTCAACAATGGTGCGCTGCCGGCGCGACAACTTGACACTCTCCGCATAATACTCGATGGCAAAGTTTGCTGCTTGAATGGACTTCTTTACCGGTTTTGTAGCCATAATCCTGCAGATTCAATTCTTGGAATACCTGCGGCAAACTTACGGCAGTTTACCGTAAATGCGCACGTATTTGAGCTAGGGCGCAGCACTAACCCCCTCCCCCATGAGCCGCTCGAGTATCTGGCGCGCTGACAACCGCCGTCCCCACTCGTACACGTTAACGCGTAGCCAATCCAAGAGTGGCGAGAAGTGTCCCCGCGCAATGTACTCTTCCAAATCTGGTAGCGCTGCCTTTGTACACGCGTAAATCTGTGCGGACATTAAAGTACCCAAGGTATACGTTGGAAAATACCCGATTGCACCAAGCGACCAATGTATGTCTTGGAGTACACCGTCGGCATCCGATTCCGAGAACTGTCCCAAGTACGTAAGCATTTTGTCCCGCCACAACCCAGGCAACTCCTTCGGTCGAATCTTTTCTCCCACCAGCAGCAGTTCGAGTTCAAAGCGTAGCATAATATGCAGATTATAAGTTACCTCATCGGCTTCGACACGAATTACCGAGGGCGCCACGCGATTAATGGCCCGGTAAAACAGATCCATAGGCACGACCCCAAGCTGGGCCGGAAAACATTCCTGCAACGCTTTGTTATGGGGATTATATCGAAAGGTTGATCACTCCTAGTTTCACGCTCAATTGTACTTGGCCATCTTGATCTTCACGGTCAATGATAAGGTCAAGTGTTAACCGAACCAACGCTGTTATGCTTGATTTAATGTTGCCAACAATAATCGAATGGTTGTCTTCGCGAACGCCCGGGAACTCGAATTGGCACCGAAACTCTTTCTGATCCTTAAGCGGAACTTCCAAGTAAAAAAGCAAGCCATTTGCGGGTGCGAGGTGGGCATCTTGGGGATTTGTGGCCGGTAGGGAGCGCCCTTGGATTCGGCCTGACGGACGTTTTACCAGAGCGAGGCGCCGAGCAGCTTGAATGCCTTTCTCTGCGTTGGCGGGGGCTCGGCGAGGAGCTCGATGCGAGACTTGCGCTTGCCGGTGGCGGTCTTCTCTTCCAGGTGGTTCTGGGTAAGCAGCGCCAGATGGTCCAACCGGGCCCGGAAGCCGAGTGCGGCCGTGCCGTCCGTGGCTTTGCGCGTGCGCGCCTTCTTCAGCGTGGCCGGTGACGGCACGGCGGGCGCCACTATGCCCTTGCGCGCGGCCCTGGCTGCATCGGCATCCTCCTCGATGCCAGGCGCTCAAGCATGGGCCACTGCACGTAGTAGGCCAGCATGCACAGGAAGAGGTGACACTGTATGCGACGGCCCTTGTAATGGTAGATGGGCCTGACCTTCAGATCGACCGTCTTAATGCTCCGGAAGGCCTTCTCGACGACCGACAGCTGCTTGTACGTGCGTACAGCTTCCTCCGCGGACAGCTCGCGGGCCGCCAGGCTGGTGCGCCCCACGTAGATGCCGTCCAGCTGGCTTCCTTCGTGATGGACTCCTCCTTGCGGCTGTACGAGAACGAATCGTCCGTAACATCCACCTCGAAGTGCTTCTTCATCTTGTACCTGCCCAGGATGGCTCCAGCGCGTAGCGCAATCTTGTCCATGTCCCGTAGCGGATTCTTCTTGCGGCTCGTGGCCTTGGCCAGCTTGCCCAGGTCTTTCTCCGTAGCCTCCAGGAGCTCCTCTCGACTCCGGGCTGCACGCTCGGCCCTGAGCGGATTGCGGCATACCACCAGCCGCTCGCCCGGATAGTCGTCACTGGCGATCTCGGCCATGTCCTTCTCATCAAAGAGCGACAGCTGGAAGCCGCCCGGCTGGCCGGCTTGCGCAGGGCCGTGATCCAGTCATAGCCCGCGGGCCTGACCTCCTCTGCAAGGGCGGGCGGGCATCAGCCGTCCCCGGTCTGCCACGATGGTCACCTTGCTGAGGCCGAAGTGAGGCTTGAGCTTGTCCAGCTGCCACGTCAGCGTACGGGGATTGGCCACGGAGCCCGAGAAGACCTCCACGGCCACCGGCCGGCCCTCCTTGTCGCACAGCCGGCCAAAGTTGATCTGCTTCTTGCCCTTCTTGCGGTCACGATTGTAGCCGAACTCGGCCAGGTCGGCGCCGAAGCCCTCCACGTACGGGCTCGTGACGTCACAGAGTACGACAGCGCCTTCTGTAAGGTGACGCTTTGCCAGCTTCTCTTCTATGGCCTCCCTGCGGGCAAAGAGCCAGTCCATGGCCTCGCAGATCTCGTGCTCGTGCACAGGGCTGAGTCCGAGCTCCTGTCCCAGGCTGCGGGTCTGGCTTTCCTCCTTGAGCGCCGGGGCGGTGGCGAGCTTGCTGCGGGGACTGAGAATGCGAGATGCGATGAGGGCAAGTATGATGTTGCGCTTCCGGGAGCGCTTGCCGTCAATGATGTGGTCGAGCTTCAGATCGCGGAGCGTGCCGAGGGCAGCGGCGACGTGACCGGGGGTAGCCGACGGGCGAAGGGGAAGCTTTCCTTGAGGGCCTCCACGAGGTCACCCACGACGAGGCCGCCTTTAAGCCGGTCTCGGATCTGGTTGCGAACGGCCTCGGGCAGCTGGGTGATGTTGGCGAGGGTGATCTTGCGGGATTTTCCGTCGACCCATTTGGACTCTCGAATGAGCCAAGTGGGTTTGGAGCCACGGTTGGGGATACGCTCGACATACAGGGGCAGAAATGGTCGGGGAATCAATAGGTACAAGCTACGAACCAGTGCCCAAATAGGCAACATACGCCCGGAATACGGCCCTCAGAATAGGACCTTCAGCACGCCGCGCATTTTTACTACATGGGCAGATTTAATCAGCCCCAATCCGCTGACGTTACCTAAGAAAATTATCCGCAAGCCCTGGATAGCACGCTCCTGGCGGCCTTTGCACGCGTAAAAGGCCAGCGCAACCGCCCCTCACCTAAACAAATCAAGCTGTCACGGCTTTGACCGGCTCAGGGACGCCTCGAAGTTCCGCTTAAATTTCACATCTTTTGAAAAACAGTCAAGATTAAGGTGCGATTTCCCACTGTTTGCATAATCACCATATTCGACTGGCCCACTCCTAATAAGCTGTCCTTTCGACACTTTGGCCCCAATGGACAGTGCCTGACGAATGAAATGCTCCCCCAAAATTGGACCATCCTCTACCTTAAAGTATGGTCCAATTTTGGGAGAGCATTTCAGCACAATCCACGCGCTGCCGAGATGTTAATCAGACGTCTCGGTAGAGTCCTGCAAGGCACCGAGGACCAAAGCACGATCCTCAAGCCAGGGCGGTCAGTTGGCTCTGCACTTATCGGCCTACGTACGGTGTGCGGCGTTTCCCGGTGGCACCCCTCCGTTTGACACGCGTGTTAGCCACTGACTTACGCAACTAGACGTCTGATGCTTACGAGCACGTTACACGTTAAGCTCGTACACAGCAACCGTGGGCACGCCACCTTTTGTTTCAACGGCATAGACACGTCCGTCGCGTATGGCCTTGAGTCTCGCACCAAACGGGAGCGTCACTTTACCAACCACGCGGGAATCCATATCCAGCACGATCCACTCCACCACCGTGGAATCCTGAGTTGCGCTAAGCTCGAGCCACACGCGATTCTTGTCATCCACCAGTAGTTCCTCGTAAGCGGGCTTCGTTGTATGTAGCCCTCGCTCCCTGAACTTCGCCCTCATTTCGGGGCCATAGTGCGACATCCAGTCTTCCATATCGGCATCTGAGACGGGAATCGGATAATGCGTCATCGAAATGTGTCGTTCCTCGGGGCCGTTGACCGACATCACGGCAATGTTTATGAAGTCATTCCATCCGGAGAACAGCATGCCTTCCGGTCCCAGACCCCAATTCATGCTGCGCCCAAAAGGAATGCCATCCGGCAATGGAATCTTTTGCCCCAACTGCGGTATCTCTCTTAATGCTACAACGCCCTCATAACCTGAACCCGTAGCTACAACTGGCCCGTAGCTTCCATCCAGATTTACCATTCGTATCACTTCACTCGTTTCGCGGTGGGTGGTTACCAACATTCTTGAGGGCACCAACCTCAATCGAAAAAAATATCCGTCCTTAACCACACCCAGAATGCCGAAATTCTCTACACGATTGCCCTCCTCAACGGGATACGGAGGAATCGTAACATTTCGCACAAACTCGAATTTGTCCGGCTCATATATAGACAGATGCCTTCCCTGGCTAGTGTCATAAACGTACACAGAGTCCGCTGGGCCAGTAAGCACATCGCCGAACAGTGGATCCGAGTATTCACCAGGACCTTCGCCCACTGCGCCGACGTCAGCCAAGTATGAACCATCAGAATCGAACGCGCGAATAGCGGCTGGCATGGGCTCTTCAATGAAGATCTGCCCGCGGCTATTGACAGCGATGTTCTCGATAAACGAGAAGAATACCGTATCCCCGGCCGCTTCGTCACCAATGCGAAGAACTTCCTCTATGGACAATGTAGCCGGTGGACTGCTTCCAGACGTACCACTTTGCATCTGGGATTGATTATTGGAGCAGGCACTGGCCGCTGCGGCGCATAAGAGAATCAAGCCGCTGATGCCATGGAGGCTCGTGTGGCCAATTCTGTCATTCGTGGCCGGGCGAGTCCTAGAAGAGATAATGGACGGAATCTGCATTTGATTTCGTACAGTTCAGCGTCGGGAGGATTCGCGCTGTGGGTACGGCTGCAACGTGAGTCAACGTGCGCTGTTTCTCCAAATAGGGTAAATTGCACGTCCGAGCCAGTGGTTAGGGCACCACTCGTCCAAGCTCGTGTACGTAGATGGCACAGTGTTTGAACTGGCAACCATAAACACGTGTCCAGTCCGTGAAAATGACTGCCTGCCCCAAACTTCCTCAGTTATGCTTTAGACCCCGCTCTTAATGGGACGCGACCATCTTAAAAGCCAAACTGCAGCCGTGGTACGTGCTTGGAGGCACGCACGCGTAGCTATCGCCCACTGTTTGTCGTGATCATGATTGCTGTGGTTGG
The DNA here is from genome assembly GCA_012271205.1 of Rhodothermales bacterium. Classification (GTDB taxonomy): domain Bacteria; phylum Bacteroidota; class Rhodothermia; order Rhodothermales; family Bin80; genus JAAXGT01. Next base: position 8,191 of record JAAXGT010000056.1, on the reverse strand, counting down.
CTGCTCGCTTGGAGAACGTAAAGCCGCTCTGGAACAGTCGCCGGTCGTACCATTCGTCGAGTTATTCCTTGTGCACGACACCGTTCGATTAGATGCATCCGTATTGACCGGGAACGTTGAATCCATGGATGTCGCGCCCAAGGGGGGGACTGTTGATCAGTGATCGGTCAGGGGGATATCCATCTCTTTTCCGCAGATGGAATTCATGCTCTGTGCTATTCGAAGGCAGAATGCCTGCCCGCAGAAGTCGGCATGCCGCCTCTTCTTGTGCGATTCATACAGGAAGGGCAAATTATGATCCTGCGTCCCGGCACTGGCGCTGCTGCTGTATTCGACTCTTTAGGCACCTGCGTCAGCACAACGAGACATGTGGAAGGATTACCAGGGCATTCTGCGCCCATCGCGAATCCATATTTGTTCAGAACACATATATACAGTCCATGCCCCCACGTCTACCACGAGTAAATCAATTGCACTTATGTCAGATCAGGTGCTCTCTGGCATGCTTTGAAGAAGGGCCATAATTCCCTTTGTAATAGTACATCCAAAACGCCTTGCTGCGCCCTACTTGGTTTTCCCAGAGCCGGGACTGGGACTCAAGCGGCGTCCCCTGAGCAAGCAGTGTGCCTTCAAGCTCAGGATCGATTCCCTGTTCATACATGCCGTGGCTGGCCTCATGCAGTGTACTGAACAGGCCTGAGCACAAGTTATTCGCGTTGATCCGAGTGGTGATTCTCACGTCATTGGTCGAAAATGATGTGCTGAACGGATGGGCGGAAATATCCTGTCGTCCGCGCGTCAGGTCATAGCCAACACCCTCAAGAACCCTCATCCCAAAATCCCATTGCGTGTCAGCGTCGTAATGCGCATGTAAAAACTTGTCGCTGACCGAGGGCCGTTTTGCGATGGCGTCAACGATTGGAACCAGAGACGTACGTAATGTCTCAAAGTGCTGCCTTACTTCCGAGGTACACATGCCCGGCTCGTATTCTTCCAGCAGTGCATCGTAGGGATGCTCCGCGTATCCTAACGCCTCTGCTTTCTGGATGATGAGTGCTACGATGTGCTCAAATGAGGTGCAAATAACGCAAAATTGTCGCTTTCCCGCGCTTGGCGCCAAGCTGCCTTCGCGCGACCCGAAACCCTCGCCAAGTCTGCTACAAGGGAGGCGGAAATCTTGCAGGCACGTGTATAACCCCGCAGAGCTTCACGAACCAGGCTGCCTCGGAATGAATCTGTGGGATGGGCATCATAGGATAGCTTCTCCAGAAGTTCACCAATCCGATCCTGCGTAAATCGCTCATGAGCCGTTTCGCGCAGAGTGGCAGTCTGCCGAGCCCTGGCTTCAGTAGCAGCGGCCGGCATGCAGGTCTCTTGGTCCCACTCAAGAACCTCGGCTGCAGCTTGCAAATCGTGCACCGCGCGAAGAGTATTCAGTAGTTCTCCGAAATCGCTCATCGGTAACAGATTCAGAATCGGTTGCTGGCTAGCATCTCATACTATTCGACGAAGATATTGCACGTGCCCGCGCCACGCCAATGCGCACACTGCGTGCTCCAGCCTCTGGCGTCTCAGATTAACCAACAACTATCGAACTGCTCGAGTGCCAGACGCGGAAGTGAGGCTAGATGGAACCTGGCCCCCGTCCACTGGTGCAAATTTCGTAAGCCAATGTAGCTCAGTTGGTAGAGCAGCTCATTCGTAATGAGCAGGTCGCCGGTTCGAGTCCGGCCGTTGGCTCTACAAACCTGGAAGGGTGCTGTGCTATACTTCCAGGTCGATTTGGTTTGGATGTGTACTGTCGCTCGAAGATTCCGCTGTGTGCGTTGGCGAACGCTGCGAGGGGCTGCCACCGTTACCGAGACTGAGCGGCGGCCCCAAACTATTGGGGTGCTCGGCCACGCCTTCCGCTCACAACACACACCTGCCATCATCCAGGGCTTGTCTCGCGGCTTTCCCAAAACCCGTACTGTTCCTTTTTGTAGTTCAAGGGGCGTGTTTGCAACTGTGTCACCTTATAACTGGCACAGAAGGTCCCGATCGGACTGCAATTGCCCTGAATCAGCAGGAGTGTAGCGATTGGGATGACTTCCACCTGGTGTGCAGGGTAGTGGTATTTGATGACCTCAACTTAGCCCTTAGGAATTAGCTGCTAGCAAGTCCAGGTATTTGTTATTATCTTATTTAGTGAGGCTTTCACGATGATTGCCCTCTCGGACAATGGAGACTGTTGTCACTCCAGATAACCTCATGTTGCCGGTGGATATTCCTTACAGTGCAGGCACGAATCTAACTTTGGCTTAGTCCGGGTAGTACATCTTGCTCGTCTTGACTAATTGCCAACTATCATAAATGAGAGGAGCGGACAATCTAAAACAAGCCAACGCCCATCTTTCAATTGCACTTGTGCACTTGAATAACGCGCAAAGCCTGTTGGCCAAAGCTGGTCAACGGGGACAACCTTCAGTCGTGCGCCGTGCAATACGTGCCCGGAAATTGATTGGTATAGCACGAGAAAAGGCGATGGCCGGACGCGAAGTACTGAGCAGCGATTCCTAATTGCTCCTAGTGCGTGCAGCACGTTTTTGCGTAGCAACAAGGAGATTCGTTGCAATAGCACGTTCGGGCAGACAGGAACACGCACGTATTCCGGATACGCCCGTAGCTTGACGCAATCTCGGTTAAACTGAGTCGGCTTTGGCATCACGAATCGATCTGCACGTGCTTCGTTCTGCTGCAGCAAGACTCTTACACTACACTGGAAATGCCCAGTGCCCACAAATCTGATTTGGGCACTGCCAGTGTTCAACACCGCCGGATCCCATTTACGGATGTGTCTCTTCATCATCGCCATATGCGTGCTTGGCCGAGAGGGGTTCGCTGCGATAGCGAACCTCTTGCTCTCTCCTGCCTTCGACCAGTTACGATATGAAATCAGATTGTCCCTCGACTGGTGGGTGACCTCGTGGGCATGAACCATCTTTGCCAACTAATGTCGAGGCGGCTCGCAGCAATGATGGTGTAGTCTCAACCAAAAAATGCCATAGGTGCCAGCCCACGAATTTGACACACTGTCAACTTTTGTCGGGGATACGAATGTGCGTCTGTAATCAATACCGGCCAAGGCAGCATCAATGAAGCTCCAGTTGCAGTCCGTCACAAAATCCACTTTCAATAGAGCGGCGGAATTTAATTTTGCCGGGCCAAGCATGGCTTAGGAAATCGCTCCATCCAAGTCACGGCTTCACGTTCCAGATCCAGCAACCGACTCCCGCTTGTGATCGAGTGGACTTGCACAGTGAGGACGGTCATTGACATCAAAATCAATGTGCATCCCCCAAATAACGGCCGGAGGCCACCGCCATCGACCACCAAATCAGCTTCAATGACCTCCCATTGAAGCAAGCCTTGGCTCACAGAAGTTCAACAGTCGTTACTATTTGGATTCGGCGCTGTCCGGAGCCTGTACTGGACACATCACACGCTTTGCTTCGCTAGTAATGCGGCGGGTGATTGATACGCTTCTCCGGTACGCTTACAGCATCCTGCATGCACTTTCTACAAGACACCGATGGCTTGCCAACACCTGTGTTTGGCTGGCGGAAATGGGAGACTGTGTGCGAAACGGCCCCTGACTAGCGTGGTTTCAGACTGGAGGCTGGCCGCATGCCTCTAATTGACTGCAGTACCCGCAGCAACTTTTTCTTGCTGAACTCTTCATGGATTTGAACTTCACTGCTGGCCGGACTTGGAAACCTCCCAATCCGGGAATCACCGTGATTGATGCACACACAGAGGGAGAGCCCTTGCGGGTAATAATAGCCGGCTACCCGTCCCCCGAAGGCAAGACTATACTGGCGCGCCGTCGCAACTTGCAGCAGCATTACGATGCGCTACGTACTTCCATCATGTGGGAGCCCCGTGGACATGCAGATATGTATGGCTGTTTGATTACACCGCCCGTTACAGCCAAGGCTGATTTTGGGGTGCTTTTCATGCACAATGAAGGCTACAGCACTATGTGTGGTCACGGTATTATCGCCGTAACGAAAGTCGTGCTGGAGACCGGCATGCTGCCCATGCGCTCGCCAGAAACACCCATCGCAATTGATACACCAGCCGGTCTCATAACCGCATTCGCCCGAGTAAGCGGAGACCACGTGACGTCGGTCCGATTCCAGAATGTGCCCTCGTATGCGCATGCACTGAATCAGACAGCTAAGGTCCCTGGACTGGGCACCGTCCACTACGATATTGGATTCGGTGGAGCCTACTACGCGTATGTGCAAGCCACAGACTTCGGCCTTTCGTGCACGTCCGACAACTACACCCTGCTAGTTCAGACTGGCATGGCCATTAAACGTGCCATTATGGCCAATACAACGATTGTGCATCCCTTCGAAGTGGATATGGGCTTCTTGTACGGCACCATCTTTGTCGGACCCGGTCAAGCCGCAACCGCACATAGTCGTAACGTATGCGTTTTTGCGGAGGGTGAGGTGGATCGTAGCCCGACCGGCACCGGGGTAAGTGGGCGTGCCGCGCTGCTTTATGCACGCGGCGAAATCGGCTTAAACGAGCCCATCACCATCGAAAGCATCATCGGCAGCTCGTTCACCGTAGCCATTAAGGAAACAATTACCTTCGGGCCACACAAGGCAATTGTGCCAACAGTGGAAGGACGGGCCTACATTACTGGGCAGAGCACCTTCTATTTTGATCCTGCGGATCCGCTCAAAAACGGGTTCGTTTTGCGCTAAGCAGTATGCCGAAAATCCGGATTCTTTCCCAAGCAGCAATTGCGCTTATGATCAGCATGGAGGAAGCCATCTCGCTCATGCGGGACGCCTTCACTGCACTTTCGAGTGACCGCGTGGATGTACCGGTGCGTATAAACATGCCCCTGTCAGAGCACGCCGGCCGCGCACTCTTTATGCCTGCCTATGCGCCTGATTATGGACAGATCGGGTTGAAGGTGGTCACTGTACATCCGAATAACCCGGCGCGTAACTTGCCCTTCATCCATGGCTTGGTCCTGGTTTCCGACGCCAATACTGGAGCACCACTGGCCGTTATGGATGGGGAATTCATCACGGCACTAAGGACTGGTGCCGGCTCAGGGTTGGCAACAGATCTGTTGGCGCGAGCAGATGCATGCGTGGTGGCCGTTTTCGGGGCGGGGGTGCAAGCGCGCACGCAACTGGAAGCCGTATGCGCTGTTCGCAAAATTACAGACGTGCTGATATTTGGCCGCTCAATAGTCAATGCAAAATCGTTCGCACAGGAGGCTTCCGCACAGCACAGCGCAAGCATTTCGGTGGCTGGGAATCCCGAAGCGCTTCTGGAAGCGGATATTATCTGCACGGCGACAACATCGCTCACGCCGGTGTTTGATCCCAGGCACGTAAAGCCCGGCTGCCATATCAATGGGGTCGGTTCTTATCGGCCTGACATGACCGAAATTCCGGCGAACACGGTTGCGGCTGCCAAAGTGGTAGTAGACCAGCGAACGGCGTGCCTGTCGGAGGCGGGTGACATTCTGGTACCACTTGAAGCCGGGCTCATTGACGAGATGCACATCTATGCAGAACTCGGCGAGATCGCAAGTGGCCGTAAGGCAGGCCGCACCAGCAAGAGCGAAGTTACCTTCTTTAAATCTGTGGGCAACGCCGTGCAGGATTTAGTCGTGGCAAGCCACCTTACTCGGGTGGCAAATGAGCAGCAACTCGGCAATGAGGTGGAATTATAGTACAGCAGGCTTGCCCTTCGTCACTTCATTCACCGGACGGTTACGTTTAAGGACAGTACGATACCCAAGGCTGTACACGCTGCAACTATGCACATCGCTGTCCTCACGTGAACAATGCTACCTGATCGATAAGAGAGAGATGCGGGCATGTTAGGCAAACCCCTGTGATCGAAATTGGCGGAGGCAGTGCACATAGTTTTCGATCAACCACCTCACATTCCGCGGCCGAACCGCCACCCGGTTAGGACCAAGGTTTTTCCAAGCCAGCAGCAGGTTGTGTCTCTAATGAACCGTGAGCACCATCTCGTATATCTCCGGATTGAGCAGCTGCCTCGCTGATAGTTGGGAGGAAAATATACCATCCCCCGTCACTTAATCGCCTGCATGCCGAAATTCCGGGTTCTCATACCAACCCGGACTGAAACGCGGACTGAGACGCCCCTAAATTCTACACGGCTCGTCCGGTGATTCTAGCCTTGGCAGGCGACCATCGTTCCATGTCACCACAGTCCCCGCATAGTCCCAAGCGAAGCCCGCCAGTTGAAGCGGGCGCCCGTTAAGATCGGGGCTTATATCCCAAACTGTAATCCCACCGGCCTACGCAGCCGGCGTTGCGAATATGATCTGCAGAAGACCGTGCTTCCAATCGACTAATGACGTTAAGCGGATGCTGCGCGTAACGTTTCTTGAAGCGGCAACTTGTGCCCCTTAGCGATTGCGGTTCTTCACCGCAGGTGCGTTTCCCTTTCTCCATGACGCCTGCTCTCAGGGGGCCGGGGAAAACATGGCCAACGGACGCGCTGCTTTACTTCCTCTTCTGTAAGGAAGGCCTCTTGGCCATCTATCTAGGCTGGGCCAGGTGGTCACGCAGCTCCTCTAGCAGGTGTCCATTGTGCATCTGGATTAACCGTGCTCGGGCCGCTCGGTTGTAGCGCCTGCACTGGATCCAGGAGTCTGTGCCGCAGAAACCTGGGCGATCGTCATACTCCGGCAAACCAAGACCCATGCCAGACACCTGCCCGGCAAACCAATCTTGCGCAACTCTTCGAACCTCAGATGCGATCAGGCACCGGCGGACGTTTGTCGCGTGGGCCCTAGTTGCTTCCCTTGCCCCACCAGATCCTGGTATCGCAACCGCCTCCCCACCATCGCCGCCGCCACCGGCGTCACAGGTCACGCATGCTTCTCAGCGAACTGGCGGACGTACCGGTTTAGGTGCTTCTTGGACCTCTTGTGGTACGTACCGTGGAACACCTGCTTGAACAGGCTCCAGAATGATTCCACGCCGTTCATGTGGGCCGGTTCGTCCAGCGTCTTCGGCACTACCCACTCGCCCTGACGGTGATTGACCGTGGCGTGGTTCGACAGGCGCCGTGCTCATCCGTGTACACCTCGGCATCCTCGGCTACGGTCTCGTGCACGCCCCCCTGTAGCGTGGGCTGCGTGGGGTCCGATACCACTTCGGCGCGCACCTGCCCGGATCCTTGGCCCCTATAACCGCAGCCTGATCTACGGTACCGTGGTTTCCTGTCCTCGTGCCAAGCCCCCAACAAACATTTCGTCCACCTCAACGGGGCCTTTGAACGCGGCCTGCACCGCCGGAGCGAAGACTGTCCGGATACGGTAAAGCATATGCCACGCGTGCTTCTGGGTAATGCCCAGATCGCGGTGCAACTTCATGCTCGACACCCCCTTCAGGCCGATCATTTCCAAGAAAAGAGCCCCAACCCATTTCTGGAGGGGCAGCTTGCTGCTCTGGATGGCTGTGCCGGTCCGTACGGAGAAGTACCGCTTGCAGTCCCGACAGCGGTAGGGCACACCGCTTCCGTTCGTCCTAGTCTCGTACGTGTTCGTGCCCTCGCACCTCGGACACTGGCGGCCATCGGGCCAGATTACGGCTTCAAACCATTCGCGGGCTGACTCCTCGTCCGGGAACATCCGGGCAAGGTCAATCACGCTGACTCCCTCGCAATCCGAACGTCCGGGGACAATTTGGGGCCTGACACTATCCTACTGTAAGCTCTACCCTGTAGACGTTTAGGCAGAGCGATTTGCTACAGTTTGGGATATAAGCCCCTTTCGGAAATAGACTGCCGGACTCAAGAGGCAATGAAAACCGGCAATACCCCGAATGCGATTAACTGTTTTTTCGGGGTTGCCCAAATCATTGGCGTGAGTCAAGCGTGTGCCTGCGGCGGTATTCCGCAAGATTCTCCGGGCCTGCAAGCACAATTGGGCACGAATGCCCTCTTACCATATGTGATAGTGCGAATTAGCCGGTGCAAGCACAGATTACGAAGGCCAAGCAGTATGCAACTGAATGCGGGATTCAGACGCAGTCGGCACAGAATAGGACCGCGCTTTGCGATTTCCCTGAAATGAAGCCATCGAGCGCTTCTATCTGCCAAGTGGGTCGAGTGCCGTACTGCTCCAGCCTTCGCC
>JAAXGT010000157.1 GCA_012271205.1 Rhodothermales bacterium | reverse complement strand
CTTCCTCCTGCACAGACTTGATCTCCCCTTTGGCATGGCGCCGGATATTGCGTACGGCAACCTTGGCGGCCTCGCCCAGCCGCCGCGCACTCTTGCATAAATCGCGTCGTCGCTCTTCTGACAACGGGGGCACGGGGACACGGATCAGGGTGCCGTCATTCAACGGATTGAGCCCGAGGTTACTGGATCGGATCGCCCGCTCAATTGTGCTTAGCGAGGCCTTGTCCCAAGGAGAAACCACAATCAAATCCGGCTGTGGCGCGGTGACCGTGGCGACCTGATTGAGCGGAGAAACACGGCCATAGTATGGTACACGTACGTTCTGCAACATGGCCGGCGAGGCCCTCCCCGCCCGAATCGCACCGAACTCCTGACGCAAATGGCGCAAGGACTTCTCCATGTGCTCCTGTGCATCTTCCAGGATCAGTTCCAACAGCTCATCCAGCATCCGCGTGACCTCCGGGATCCGTTTTGCTAGTCCCAGTGAACGTATGTGCCGACACGCTCTCCTTTCAGAATGCGCAACAGACTCCCGGTAACGTGCATATCGAAAACAATAATGGGCAGCTTGGATTCCTGGCACAACGTGAAAGCGGTCATATCCATAACACGCAACCCCTTGCGAATAGCCTCATCCCCGTGAAGCGTCTCGTAGTACCTGGCCTCCACATGTATTTCCGGGTCCGCCGTATAGATACCGTCTACCCGTGTACCCTTAATGAACACATCGGCATCGATTTCGAGTGCACGCAAAGCGGCCGCCGTGTCTGTTGTAAAATACGGATTGCCCGTGCCGCCGCCAAAGATGACCACGCGCCCCTTCTCCAAATGGCGAATCGCACGGCGACGAATGAATGGCTCAGCGATCTCCTTCATTTCTATGCTCGACAGAAGGCGAGTGTCCAGTCCGATCTGTTCGATAGCATCCTGCAAGGCCATCGCATTGATCATCGTGGCCAACATGCCCATATAATCCCCGTGCGCACGGGTCATGCCACCAGAGGCAGACTGGATGCCACGAAAAATGTTGCCCCCCCCAATGACTATGGCCAGTTCGGCACCGACTTCAACAACCGATTTGATTTCCTCGGCTACCCGCTCCAGAACGGCATACTCCAAACCAAAGGCCTTGCTGCTTAGCAAGGCTTCGCCGCTGAGCTTGACAAGAATACGCTTGTAAGCCTGATGCCGCACGTGTCTTGAAATCATGAGCGGCCTCTGGTGGACTCAATCGCCCAGCGCAAAACGCTTGTACCGGCGAACATCGGCGCCTGCGCTTTTCAGCACGTCACAAACGCGAATCGAAGAATCTTTCACAAACGGCTGCTCAACCAGCACATTGTCCTTGAAATACCGCTCAAGCTTGCCCTGTGCGATACGGTCGAGAAGCCTCTCCGGCTTGCCTTCGAGGCGGGCTGCCTCGCGGCCTATTTCCAGCTCCCTGTCCTGCACGTGCTGCGGCACATCGCGGCGGTGCGCCGCTATGGGATTAAGAGCGGCAACCTGCATGGCCACATCCCTGCCGGTTGCGGCCAGTTGGCCACTGCCGGAAAGCTCGACCAAAACGCCCAGCCGCGATCCGGGATGAATATAGTCGACAACCTGGCCGTCCTCGGTTTCCAGCACGGCGAAGCGCCGAATACCGAGCTTTTCGCCGATCTTGCCGGTAAGATCGGTCAGTGCTTCCTGCACCGTGCGCCCCGGCCCGAACGGTAAGGACAGCAGGGCTGGCAGGTCCGCTGGCCGGGCACTCAAAACGACATCTGCGATGCCGGCGGCAAACGTGCCAAATTCCTTATTGCGAGCTACAAAGTCCGTTTCGCAGTTGACTTCGACCATGACTCCTCTGCGCCCGGATTCATCCAAACGTATCAATACGAGGTCCTGCAGCGCCTGTCGATCGGCCCGCTTGGCCGCTACGCGTTGGCCCTTTTTTCTTAAAAGGTCAATCGCCTTCTCAAAATCGCCCCCCGCGTCACTGAGGGCCCGCTTGCAGTCCATCATACCAGCGCCGGTCATTCCACGGAGCCGCTTTACGTCCTGTGCCGTAATTGCCATTGAATTGGTATCAGATTGCCCGCGTGCAACACTCAAGCTGCAGCCGACTCACGCTTCTCTTTTTCGGCTTTGCGGCTGGCCATCTCGATTTCGCGCTGCTTACGACCTTCGATTATGGCTGACGCAATGGTATGCGTGATGAGTGCAATGGACTTGTGTGCATCATCATTGCAAGGGATCACATAGTCCACCAGATCCGGATCGCAATTGCTGTCCACCATAGCTATGATGGGAATACCCAGCTTTCGGGCCTCGGCCACCGCAATGCGCTCACGATTGATATCCACGATGAAAAGGGCGCCAGGAGTGCGGGGCATTTCGGCTATGCCACTCAGGTTGCGCTCAAGCTTTTGCCGCTCGCGCGCCTTCATGAGTCGCTCTTTTTTCTTGAGTTGCTCCAGCGTTCCGTCCTGCTCCATCTTGGCCAAATCCTCCATTCGACGGATACTGTTCCGGATCGTCTGGAAATTGGTCAAGGTGCCCCCCAGCCAGCGTTCCACGACGTAGGGTGAATGGCACTCTTTGGCCGCTGCCCGAACCGTTTCGCTGGCCTGCTTCTTCGTTCCGACAAACAACACCGGTTTGCCTTGCTTGGCAAACCGGGCAGCCGCATTGGCGCCTTTTTCGAGCATCTGCTGCGTTTGCATCAGATCTATGATGTGGATCCCGTTGCGCTCCATAAAAATGTAGTCGCGCATTTTGGGGTTCCAACGACTGGTGAGATGCCCAAAATGGGTCCCCGCCCGCAATAGATCCTCTATGGAGACCCGGAACTTACGGTCCTGCTGCCCGGTCGGCTTTGTACTTTCCATGACGTCGCTATTGGGTTGGTCCGCTATGGCCGTCGCTTGCACCAGTCAACCCCAATCGGGGCACCCTGCCGGGCATCAGGCCATATGCGTGATAACGGTTTATCGTTTAGAGAACTGGAAACGTTTGCGTGCCTTGGGTTGGCCATACTTCTTACGCTCCACCATACGCGGGTCCCGGGTAAGCAGCCCAGCGTCACGCAGTGGTTTCCGGTGCTCGTCACTGGACTGTACCAGCGCTCGAGCCACCCCCAGCCGTATGGCCTCGGACTGGCCCGTCAGCCCCCCCCCCTTTACATTGACTACAAGGTCGAATTTCTCCTGGGTCCCGGTGATCTCAAACGGCGAGAGCAGTGTTTGGCGACACGTCTCCAGTTTGAAGTATTCTTCCATGGATCGGCGATTGATCAGAATCTGACCCGTGCCTGGACGCAGATATACGCGCGCCTTTGATGTCTTGCGGCGCCCAACCGCAGCAAACTGGTTAATTGTGACCATCCGAGACTGACCGGTTACAATTCGAACAATTGGGGCTGCTGGGCCGCATGTGGATGTTCTGCAGCTGCATATACTTTTAGCTTTGTAAGCATCTTGCGCCCGAGGGGACCCTTCGGCAACATGCCCTTGACTGCATGCTGCACCAGATGCTCCGGTTTACGTTGCCGCATGGCACGGGCGGTGCGGGTCTTGAGCCCGCCCGGATAGCCGCTGTATCGATAATACAACTTGGCATCCTCTTTGCCTCCGGTGAAACGCACCTTGTCGGCATTAATTACAATGACATAATCCCCGGTATCTACGTGTGGCGTAAACGACGGCTTGTGTTTACCGCGCAAGATCGTGGCGACCTGTGTCGCCAAACGACCCACAACCGCGTGTTCCGCATCGATCACGTACCAAGCCCGCTTGACCTCCGAAGCCTTGGCGCTTCGTGTCTTGTAGCTCTGTGTCTCCATGATGAGTCGTTAAAACCAAATGCGCACATTACGGCGTAGCATAAGTAAACGCCAGCGATGCACGCGAAGTTTCACGCAGGAGTGTGGCTCTCAGCTGTAGGCGTTAAGCATAACCGGCATGATGAGCATCAGCACCTCTTCCCCAGGCTTGCTCTCTGCGGGCGTGATCACGCCCGCCCGGTTGGGATTTCCGAATGCCATGGTAATGTATTCGGACTCCAGATTCTTCAGCACTTCCTCCAGATAAAGACTATTGAAGCCAATCAGCAGGCTGTTCCCGGTGAATTCACATTCAATGTTTTCAAAGGCTTCACTGGAGCGCTCAATGTCTTCCGCCCGCACTTCCATACGCGCCTTGCTGATCTTGAGCGTCACCTGATGCGATGTGGACGAAGAAAACAGGCCAACCCGGTGAACAGCCCTGACCAAGGACGTACGGTGTACATTCACAATTTGATCATTGTCCACCGGAATTACCGCCTTGTACTTCGGAAATTTGGCATCAATCAGACGCGAGAAAACTTGCGTAGTACCGAGTTGGAAGGAGACGTGCCGCTCGTCAATAAGCATCGTGCATGTTTCGTCTCCCGGAACACGATTTGTAACGGTCAGCGCCTTTACGGGGACAATAAAAGAGACATCGTTGTCGCTTTTGAAATGCTCCGAAGTAAACTTGACCAGACGGTGGCCATCGGAGGCCACTATGCATCCTTCCTGTTCAGACAGGTCAAATAAAGTGCCGGTCATGGCCGGACGAACCGGATCCTTGCCGACCGCAAAGCTGGTCTTCGCCACTGCCCGTCGCAAATGTTCCCGGGCAAAAACAAACGTTTTTGCGCTGGCCGCTTTGGGCAAATCCGGATAATCTCGCCCGTCGTAGGCCATCCAGTCGTACTTGCCCTGGTCCGTGCTAAGGGTCACGTTGAAATGCTCATCAACGTTAAATGCGACCGGCAAATCAGACAATGCCTTGCACGTATCAACAAACGGGCGGAAGGGTACTGCGACGCGATCTGTGGCCTCCACGGCTTTGCCTTCAAAATCCACGCGCACGCAGTGCTGAATGGATAAGTCCATATCCGTGGAAGTGAGGATGAGTTCATCCCCTTTTCGCTCCAGCAACACGCACTCGAGAATAGGTACGGTTGGCTTGCTGGGCACAGCGCCGCCTACGGCATCAAGTGCATTGAAGAGATCGGTACTAGTGGACTTGAAGGTCATAGATGCAAGGATAAACGGCGGGTAAACGTAACCAGTTTGCAGGCGGATCCATTCCCCCTTATTTACGGGCTGACCTGCTTGATCTTGTGGCGGATGTCCTCGACCATGGTACGGTAATTGGCATTCGTATCGATTTCGTTGTTGACGCTCTTTAACGCATGAATAACGGTGGAGTGATCGCGCCCGCCAAAGTGATTGCCTATCGTCTGCAGGGCATGCTGCGTGAATTCCTTTGAAAAGTACATAGCCAGATGGCGCACATGCACGATTTCGCGCTTTTTGCTCTTGCCGAGAATGAGTTCCTGATCCATACTGAGGCTGCTGCAAACCACCTGCTGGATCACGTCGATGGTCAGATTGACGTGCGTTTCCTTGATCAGATCCCGCAAGGCTTCGCGAGCCATTAACGGCGTAACGTCCTCGTTGCGAAGGGTGGACTGGGCCAACAGGCGAATCAACGCACCCTCCAGCTCGCGAATATTGCTCTTGACATGATGTGCAATATAGTCGATGACCTCTGGCGAGAATTCTACTCCACTATCTCTCGCCTTTCGATTCAAGATGGCAATCCGCGTTTCAAGTTCTGGCGGCTGCAAATCTACAATGAGTCCCCAGCGAAAACGGGAAATGAGCCGCTCCTCAATGCCCTTTATCTCGTGGGCTGGCCGATCGGCCGCCAACACGATCTGGTTGCCCACCTGGTGCAACGTGTTGAATATGTGAAAGAATTCTTCCTGTGTCTTCTCCTTGCCGCCAAAAAATTGCACGTCGTCAATAATGAGCACGTCGATCTTGCGATACTGATAAGAGAATTCTCTTGCCTTGTTTTCCCGGATGGCACGGATAAAATCATTGGTAAAGGCTTCACTGGACACATACAAGACAGATTTTGGATAGCGATACGCCTGGACGTGATTGCCGATGGCCTGAATCAAATGCGTCTTGCCGAGTCCGACACCTCCATAAACGAACAATGGATTGTACGGTGTGCCTCCAGGGTTGCGGGCAATGGCATCTGCCGCACTGCGCGCCAAGCTGTTACAAGACCCTTCAATAAAGTTGCTGAAGGTATAATGGGGATGCAGGTTACTCGCCTGCTGATGAACTGGTCGGGTCGTTTGAACCGACATCCCTGAAGGGGCGGGTGGCGGCTGGACGGTGCGCGGATCCAAGCTTTCCACACGGGCCGGCAAACCCATCGCCGCATCTGACTCCTCTCCCCCCGCGATCAAAACCTTGTAATACAACCGGCCATTTTCTCCCAGCACGCGCGTAACGGCGGTTTTCAGCAAGGCACCGAATTGGCTATCCACGTAGTCGTAGTAAAATCCGCTCGGGAGTTGTACCGTTAGCTTTACCAGATCATTTTCGTATTTCAACTCGAGGGCACGCGTGGGCACAAACCATGTCTGGTAACTTTGCTTGGAAATGTTGTCGCGAACAATGGCAAGACAAGCCTGCCACGCGGCATCAGCAGTAAGGGACATTGATAGCGGAGAAATGCTCAAAATCAGCAGTGAGCGGGATTACCCTAACGTTATGGTATAAGCAGGCAGCAACTCAGCTGCATGATCTGGCGTGCCGCTGGCCGGCTTCAAAACCCCCCAGACTATGTGCCATCGCAAAAAGCCGCGAGGGGCCTGTGACACCAAAACAGCCATACAGAAACATCCGCTTACGGCACAACTGTGAGTAAACTGGACCGGGGCCGCTACGGGCATAAACCTAAAACCAGCCATGCGGCTGAAATTCGCGGCAAATGCCACTGGAGACGACCCTCAAACAACCGTGCCTGCAATTTATCCACAACGTGCCCAATCCGCACAAGAAAAAGCTGCTGATCCTGTATTTTTCGCACGCGGTGTCTGCACACGTTATCCACAATTCATACACATTATTAAATCTTTTATAATCAGATATTTATATGATTGGACAGACTACCTTTCCATGGCTGGAACCCCTGTGTGAGACGACCCAGAAACCACTCTGCAGGAATTTGCACAAATTATCCACACTTGAGCCTCGCAATTTGGATGCTGGCCTTTGCAGCCGGAATCCAAGTGTGGCATTATGTATGGGTCGGGGCGGATCTGGAACACGCCAGAGGTCCTAGAAGTTAGAATTTGGTTGTACCAGAATTGGTGTCATGCTCCGGTTTGATTTGTCAGCGGGGAGCAGCAGTCGCATTGCACCTGCGGCAAAAGACTTGGATCTGGATCCGGGCGTATTTAGTGAAATTAAGGTGGACATTGCGCTTTTCAGCATCGCAGGCAAGCGGCGTTTGCAGATCCAGGCACGTGCAATGGCCGCACTGGAGTGTGATCGCACGCTCCGCCCATTCACTTTGCCGATTGCCGGTACGCATGTGCTGGAGCTCTTGGCACCCGGCGAAGCATTTGATGCCGACGGAGACGTCGAGCCACTCTTCGTTGCACTGGGTCAGGATATAGTAAATTTAACTGTTGCTGTACGCGATACCCTCTTATTGGCCATCCCGGCGCGCAAGGTTGCCCCTGATGCAGAAAAATCCGAATTGCAAACCGTGTTCGGCGCGTCAGGCAAGCACATCGACTGGCGCTGGGAAACATTGCGCAGCTCTAATAAACTTGATTGAATTTCACTGTAATGGCAAACCCGAGACGTAAGAATTCCAAAGCCCGTACCGGCAAACGACGCAGCCTATACTACCGCAGCCTCGATAAGCCTACCATTATGGAATGTCCACAATGTGGCACCGGCAAGCTATTTCACCGGGTTTGCCCAAGTTGTGGCACCTACCGCGGACGGCAAATTATCGAAAGCGAGGCGGACGCGTAGGTTAAAGTCGCGTTTGGCCTGCCTCCTCCGAGTGCGCCTGCACCGGCCTTCTCCCTTCGTAAATGGCTATACGTGTTGCAGTAGATGCGATGGGTGGAGATCATGCACCCGGCGTAGTTATTGAGGGGGCGCTGCGGGCCGTTTGCGAGTCTGAAGGACGCCTTCATGTTCTCTTGTACGGACCAGAAGACGTACTTCGTCTGGCACTTAAGGCCTACCCAGAAAGCCCACACATTTCCGTGGTGCACGCCCCGCAGGTTATTGGCATGGGCGACTCCCCTGTGGCCGCCGTTCGCGCTAAACCAAGATCGTCCATACACTGTGGACTCATGGGGCACAAGGAAGGGCGAGCAGACGCCTTTTTGAGCGCCGGCAACACCGGAGCTACAGTGGCGGCATCACTGTTTGTGCTGGGCCGCCTGCCGGGCGTCTTTCGCCCCTCTCTCCCCTCGTGCTATCCGACCACCGAAGGCGCGTGCACGATCTTGGATGTGGGGTCCAATATGGACAGCAAACCGGAGCACCTGCTGCAGTTCGCCAAGATGGGATCGGCGTATGCCCGTATTATTTCAGATATTGCCAAGCCACGCATTGGTCTGCTAAGTGTGGGAGAAGAGCCCGGCAAGGGAAATGAACTCGTCCGGACCACACATGAGCTCTTGGTCAACGCAATAGACTTGAACTTTATAGGCAATGTGGAAGGTCGGGATATCTTGCATCACCGTGCGGACGTAGTCGTGTGTGATGGCTTTGTGGGCAATGTCGTACTCAAGCTGGGAGAAAGTATCACGACCGCGCTACCCTCCATGATCGGACAGGAATTGCAGCGGTTGACCACCGAATTGTCGGTGATGCAAACCATTGAACAGATGTTTACAGGGCTTAAGCGCCGCTTCGACCCGGAAGAATACGGGGGTGGATCTCCACTGCTTGGCGTTGAGGGCGAAGTCTTTATTCTTCATGGCAGTTCGTCCGCGCGGGCCATTGAGCGATGTTTGCTCATGGCAGCCCGGGCCGCCAAACTGGATCTTACGGGCGCTATTCGCCGAGCCTTGTCACCGTAAGAAAAACTAGCCAGGGCCTCCCATGCATAACCAAGCGCGCGCCTCCATAACGGCGGTCGGTCATTTCTTGCCGGACCAGCGGCTAACCAATGACGACTTGAGTCGAATGGTCGATACGAACGACGAATGGATCCGTACGCGGACGGGCATTCACGAACGGCGCATCCTTTGGGACAAGGACAAGGCAACCTCTTATATGGCTATTCGTGCGGGCGCCGAGGCATTGCAAAAGCGGGGCCTTACACCGGAGGACATCGACGTAATCATTGTGGCTACCGTTACGCCAGATATGTCTTTTCCAGCCACTGCATGTCTGGTCCAAGCCGGTCTGGGCGCCTCGCGTGCCTGGGGATTTGATCTCTCAGCCGCCTGCAGTGGCTTTCTCTTCGCCATTAACACGGGGGCCAACCTCATCGAAAGCGGACGTTACAGACGCGTGCTGGTTATTGGGGCCGACAAAATGAGCAGCATCACCGACTACACCAACCGAAACACCTGTGTGCTGTTTGGCGACGCAGCCGGTGCAGTACTCATGGAGGCCAATGTAAATGGATGCGGCCTCATCGATTCCGTATTGCACTGCGACGGACGCAATTGGGAATCCTTGTGTATGCTGGGCGGGGGCAGCCTTAATCCCCCCACCCATGACACAGTGGACCGCAAGATGCATTACATCCATCAGGATGGCCAAAGTGTATTCAAGGTTGCCGTTAAAGGCATGGCCGACGTAGCCGCAGAAGTCATGCAGCGCAACGGACTCACTGGCTCGGATGTTCGGTTCCTTGTACCACATCAGGCCAATCAACGCATCATCGGGGCGGTTGCGCGGCATATGGGTCTGGGAATGGACCGTGTCATGCTCAATATTGGTCGCTACGGCAATACGACGGCGGCGACGATTCCATTGTGTCTGTATGACTGGGAGCATGAGCTTAGAGAAGGCGACAATATTGTAATTGCCGCCTTCGGAGGCGGCTTCACATGGGGGGCCTCCTATATCAGGTGGGCGTATGACGGTGCCGAGCGCGTGTGCATTGACAGAGACACTGAGATGGCGGTCGCTTCGTAAGTCAACGATAGAGCACAGGTGGATGAAGAAAGCATTCCTGTTTCCGGGTCAGGGGTCCCAGCACGTGGGGATGGGGCAGGACTTGTACGAAAACGTACCCGCCGCCCGCACCGTATTTGACCAAGCCAACCATGTTCTGGATTTCCAGATTACCGAATACTGCTTCGGCATCGGCACGGACGGTGATGCGGCGCTGGCTGCCTTGACTGACACCGCGATATGCCAGCCGGCCCTGTTCACACACTCAATGGCTGTCTTGGCTGCATTGCAACTTAAGCCAGACATGGTCGCAGGACACAGCCTCGGGGAATACACCGCATTATGTGCCAGTGGTGCCATTAACTTTGAGGATGGGCTGCGACTGGTACGCCTGCGTGGCGAACTTATGGCCAAGGCCGGTCAGCAGCGCGCGGGCGGGATGGCTGCCATCGTGGGACTTGATTTTAAAACAGTGGAGAAAGTCTGCGCCGAGCTTTCGGTGAATGGAGCACTCATTGTGCCAGCCAATTACAATGCGCCGACACAAGTCGTGATTTCCGGGGATCTCAAGCTCGTAAGAAACGTGGAGCCCCGAATGAAGGCGCTGGGTGCACGCATGTTTGTGCCGCTGGTTGTAAGCGGGGCCTTTCATTCACCCCTTGTGCAAGGGGCCCGCGCGAAACTGGAACAGGCCCTTCGGGCATTGGACATTCGCCGACCGTACTGCCCGGTTTATCTCAACGTCACGGCATCTCCCACGGACGCGCCCGAAGTCATTCGAGCCCGCATGCTTGAGCAGCTTACCAGTCCGGTGCGCTGGGCGCAGATTCTGGAAGCCATGACAGTGCACGTACAGTTCATGGAAATTGGTCCGGGTCGGGTGCTAAGTGGCCTCGTACGACGCACGCTGGGCCGAACGGCCCGTGCAATGGCGGTGGGCCGGCTGGAAGATCTTGATCGGGTCCGTTGTGCGGCAGCTTAGAGCGAAGTGAACATATGGAGTTTAACGGCACACGTGTACTTGTTACCGGCGGCACACGCGGAATCGGTCGCGCCATAGTGGAGGCGTTTGCCGCACAGGGCGCACGTGTGGCCTTCACTTACCGCAGCTCAGGGAACGCGGCGGCAAACTTGAGCAAAGAACTGGATGTACTCGGGTTTCAGGCGGATGCGGCCGATTTTGATGCCGCTGCGGAAATCGTGGGAAAGATTGTCACAGAGTGGGGTGGCCTTGACGTACTCATTAACAATGCTGGCATCACACGAGACAATCTGTTGCTTCGCGCGAAGGAAGCAGACTGGGACGCGGTGATCAATGCGAATCTCAAGAGCGTTTTCAATTATTCAAAGGCGGTCTGCCGGGCCATGATAAGGCAGCGCCAGGGCCGCATCATTAACATTTCCTCCGTGGTGGGCCTGGGCGGCAACGCCGGACAAGCGAATTATGCCGCCTCCAAGGCCGGAATTATCGGGTTCACGAAGAGTCTCGCCAAGGAACTGGCGAGCCGGGGCATAACAGCCAATGTGGTCGCCCCCGGATATGTTCAAACTGACATGACCAGCCATCTGACTGAATCTGTCCAGGAAGCACTGCTGAATTCAATTCCCCTTCGCCGCACAGCGGTACCAAAGGAAATTGCGCTGCCCGTGCTGTTTCTGGCCTCCCCCGCCGCCGCCTATATCACCGGGCAGGTGCTGACCGTGGACGGTGGCCTGTCGATGTGACAGTTGCATACGTGACTCCTTCGTTTACCACAAGCATTGATCTCACTTCCCGGGCACAACAGGTAGAGCGGGAAACCGTAGCACAATCTGTTTTCCCCGCCCCGGATCCCAAGGTGCCCGTTGCGACGCCCGGGTCGTTGGGGCTCCGAGCACGTGAAGCCTTCGACCGGAGTGGATGGCCGTCACTCATGCCCGTGCAGGCACGAGCCATTTCACACTTGGTCCTTGGCAAGGATCTGATTGTTCAGTCGCGCACGGGTTCCGGAAAAACCGGCGCATTCCTGTTGCCTTTGTTCGACCAGATGAACGCCCGGCAGGTGGTCACACAGGCCCTCATTCTGACCCCCACGCGTGAACTCGCCATTCAGATTCATGATGAGTTTCAACGCATTAATCCGCTTCCGGGAGAGCTGCGTGCCGGCCTGGTGTATGGAGGCGTCGGATACTCACGCCAGATTACAGCACTGAGTCGTGGGACCCATATAGTGGTGGGTACCCCGGGACGCATCCTGGATCTTCTCCAGCAAAAGCATTTCAACCTGACCGGACTTAAGGTGCTGATACTGGACGAGGCGGACGAAATGCTGTCGATGGGGTTCTATCCCGCAATGTTGGCCATCAAAGCCCATTTGCCTCCCGTGCGGCAGTCCTGCATGTTCAGTGCCACCATGCCGCCAAAGGTGCGTTTGCTGGGGCGGGAGTTTCTGCACGATGCGTGTTTTATGAGTCTTAGCAAAGATGGCATTAGCGTGGACACGATTGATCATCGCTATTACCGGGCGAACTCCATGGACCGTGAGCGCGCTCTAGTGCGGCTGCTCGAAGTAGAAAACCCGGACTCGGCCATCATCTTTGCCAATACGCGCAATGACGTGGCGTTTCTCTCCGAGTTCTTGCAGAATTACGGCTTTAACGTGGGCATGATCTCCGGGCAATTGCCCCAGCGAGACAGAGAAGCCGCCATGCGTCGGCTGCATAACGGAACCATCCGCATTCTGGTTGCTACAGATGTGGCTGCGCGTGGCATTGATATTTCCGAGCTTAGCCACGTATTTCAGTATGGAGTTCCCGTTGAAGATGAAGCCTATGTACATCGAACCGGGCGAACAGCCCGGGCAGGCCGGGCGGGGGTGGCCATTACGCTGGTTACCCTTGATGATGAGCAACGCCTTACTGCCATTGCCCGCCGTTACGGAATAGAAATGGAGAAGCGCACTTTGCCGGACAAGGAGGAAGCCGCAACGCGCGTGGCCCAACGTATGCTGGTTGTGCTGGAAGAGAAGATGCGTGTCAAGACTAAACTTGAGCGCGAACGTCTTCAGCGATTTGTGCCTATGGTGGAATCCTGGGCCCGCGAAGAACCGGAGCTTATGGCGATGCTGGTCGACGAATTGTACCACGCGCATATGGAAGAGTCCACGGAGCAAGATTTGCCTGAACAAAGTCCACCAATGCAAAAGCACGGACAATCCAGTCCGCCACGCTCCGGGCGCCAAAAGCGCCGCCGAAGAAAGCGGCGTTAAGGGTCATGCGTGCAGCCGCCCTGGCCACCCTGCTCACATTGGGAGCCTGCACTCCGGTCCCCGAGATTCCGGAGAGTAACCGGATTGACGTGGCCGGCTTCATGACGCGATTGGACGAGGGTGAACGTACCTGGCTGATGCAAGACGTGGTCTCGCTGTTTGGGTCCCCGACCCAACGCGATTCCACGGCACGTCAGCATACGCTTGAGTGGTATGGGCTGGCACTCACGTTTTCCGGGTCGCGCATTACGATGTTAGCCTTTACGGATGCACGGCATACATCTCCCGAAGGTCTGCGCGTAGGCTTTGCGGCCACCCACGTGCTGCAGGGCCTGGGGCCACCATTGGAAGAGGAGGAGACGCGCTACACGTACGTAACTGAAAATGACACACGCATCCACGTCTATTTGGAGGAAGGACGCGTACAACGCGTGGAATGGCGCTACGAAACCACCGAAGAGTGACCGGTTGTGGGCGGTGAGGGATTCGAACCCCCGGCCTCTTGCGTGTAAAGCAAGCGCTCTAAACCTGCTGAGCTAACCGCCCCGGAGCGGGAAACGAGGCTCGAACTCGCGACCTGAAGCTTGGGAAGCTTCCGCTCTACCAACTGAGCTATTCCCGCTTATTGCGAAGATCTACGATAACGCGACGGGTAGCGAAGCAAAGTACGGGCATCGGGCGTTGAAGTCAAGTTCTTGTGTACAGATATGGGCTGGGCGTCGTAATATGCGGGGGGGGGGGTAAACCTTGGTTAAGTCTTGTGACGCCACCAAGCTAAAGCACTTGGCACCAATTTCATGAAACGAACATACCAACCGAGCCGCCGAAAGCGGCGAAACAAGCACGGCTTTCGTGCCCGCATGGCCAACAAGAGTGGGCGAAACCTGTTGGCCCGCCGGCGCCGTAAAGGGCGCAGGAGTCTAACTGTTAGCGACCGTTTTACCGGCAAATAGTGCATGATTAGGGCGCCTTCGCAGCGATTTCCGCGAAAGGCGCGGCTGAAGCGTCGCCGGCTTATCAAGCCTCTCTTTGACCGCGGCCTGTCTACTTCCCAAAGCGTATCATCCGGTTGTATCCGGCTGGTATATCGCTGCGTACCGCGCAGCGCCACGGGAACAGACTCGTGGATTCAGGTCGGGTTCGCACCGGGCCGCCATAAGCATTCCGTCACGCGCAATCGTTTGCGACGCCGAATGCGCGAAGCTTGGCGAACGCATTTGCACTTGCTAAGCAGCGACACCATCGCCGGCGACACTACACTTACCGTAATGGTGCTTTACCGGGTACGCGGATTTCACCGGAACATGCAACATGATCTCGTGCAGGCCATGCAGCGCCTGACCCATCATTTGAAGGAAGCAAGAGGAGAAGCGTGGATCGAAACGTAGTTATTGCAACCATTCTGATTACCGGCATCATGCTGCTGTGGCTCTACATGATGCCGACGCAGCCGACCCCGGTGGAAGAAGTGGTAACGGACTCGGAAGAGTTCGTGGACCAGGAAGAAGTCCCAATGGTGCCTCCGCCGGTTACGGACTCGATAGTTACACCGGCAAGGGAGGCCCGGTTTATCACCGTCGAAACCGACCTGTATACCGCCCGACTTTCTGATCTTGGTGGCACGCTGGTTGAATTTGCATTAAAGGATTACTTGCAGTTCGACCAGACTAACCCCGTGCAGATGGTCAGTGCGACTGATCTCGGAGCCATTGGCATTGAGTTTCAGTCACCGGACGGGCGCAATCTCGACTCGCGCAGTTTCGACTTTAGCATAGAATCCTTTGCAGAGGTAATCGATGCCACACGGGCGCCAGCGGAGCTTGCCTTTGTGGCACAGATTGAAAACGGCTCGCTGCGCCTCGTCTACACGTTTTCGCCCGGTGATTACGAAGTCGGGCTGGCGGTATCCCATAGGAATGCGGCTAGTTTCCAGTCCGGAGATGGCTATGAGTTGGTGTGGAATGGCGCGATACCCTTCAGTGAGGACGCACACAACCGCCAAGAAGAAGTAACCAAAATCGGTGCCTATGCACGCAGCGGTGGCGACGTCGACGGCATCAACTTGCGAAAAGCAGAGGAAGACGGTACGACCCTGCGGGGAACCGTGTCTTGGATCGGCCTCAAAAACAAATATTTTGGTGTGGTCGTGTTGCCCGATTCCCCGGCGCGTGAAGCGGAGCTCTGGGGGGAGCGCATTGGACAGCCTGAAGATCCGGACGTTTTGGCAGACTTCCGCGCGAGCCTGTTTATGGGGCCACCCTCCGGAAGCGCGGATCAGTTTAGACTCTACCTGGGCCCGATGGACTACCGCCAGATAAAGCGGTACGACGGCGTCTATGAAATGGTCGACTACGGTTGGGACGCCTTCGAATGGATGACGCGCCCGCTTGCCACGATTGTGTTCATCCCCGCGTTTTCCCTTTTGAGCAGCTTCATTTCGAGTTACGGGGTGGTCATCATCGTTTTTTGTCTTTCCATAAAGTTGCTGCTTTTCCCGCTCACCCGGAGCTCCTACAAAAGCATGGCAAAGATGCGGGAATTGCAGCCCAAGATGAAGGAGATCAAGGAAAAGTACCCGGACAGTCCGGAAAAGCAGCAGCAGGCTACTATAAAGCTTTACAAGGAATCCGGCACCAACCCACTGGGCGCCTGCCTGCCTATGCTGTTGCAGTACCCGATCATCATTGCGCTGTGGCAGTTCTTGCAGCAGTCCATCGAAATCCGCCAACAGGGGTTTCTCTGGGCCAACGACCTCTCCGCACCCGATGCCATTTTGCAGTTGCCCTTTACCATTCCATTCTATGGCGACTTTGTTGCGGGCTTCACGGTGCTAATGGGCATCTCGTTGATCTTTCAGATGCGGCTGCAGGCGACACCGCAATCGGGAGCGCAAGCCAAAATCTTTATGTATGTGATGCCGGTATTCATATTTGTGATTTTCAATCGATTGCCGTCTGGACTCAGCCTGTACTATTTCTGCTACAACGTATTTTCGGCGGTACAACAGCAGTTCATCAACGTGTCCACCAAGAAATCAGCGGCGGCCAAGGCCCAGACGCCCGTCCGGCGTCCCGTCTCAAAGAAAGCTTTGAAGCGGCCGACCACGGTGACGCGCAGTAAGGAACGGCGACGGTAACCGTCCAGACGCATGATAGCGTCAGACACCATAGCTGCCATCGCCACTGCCCGTGGGCAGGCCGCACTAGCCATCGTGCGGCTTTCGGGACCGGAGGCTCTCGAAATAGCCACACAATGCTTTCGCGGCCGTGATTTAACAGGGGTTGCCACCCATACGGCGCACGTCGGCTATTGGCAAACGCCCGGAGGACCGCGTATCGACCAAGTGGTATGCACGGTTTTTCGAGCACCCCGGTCAGCCACCGGTGAAGATGTCGTAGAAGTGACATGCCACGGAGGAGAATATGTGGCGGCCCGCGTACTGGCCAGCGTGATACAGCGCGGTGCACGCCTGGCCGCTCCCGGCGAATTTACCAGGCGCGCTTTTTTGGGCGGTAAAATGGACCTCGCGCAGGCGGAGGCCGTTGCGGATCTTATTCAGGCCTCTAGCGCCCGTGCACATCAGACCTCGGTCGCCGCACTGGAAGGGCATTACTCCAAGGTGCTGGAGGGCTTGCGTCAGTCCCTCCTGGAAGTGTGTGCACTCGCGGAACTCGAGATTGATTTCACGGACGAAGATGTAACATTTGCTGATCGAAGCGTGCTTGAAGGACTGGTAACCAGGGGCTTGGCGCAGGTTACCGAGCTTCTGAACTCTTGTAAGCTTGGCGACTTCGTACGCGAAGGTATTCGTGTGGTTATTGCGGGCCGGCCCAACGCGGGCAAATCCACGCTTCTGAACAGTCTGAGCGGGCGTGACCGAGCTATTGTCAGCTCCACACCGGGTACTACGCGAGACACGCTCGAGGCCGACGCTGAATTCGACGGGCTGCGCTTCCGGTTCATCGATACGGCGGGGTTACGAGAAAGTAACGACCAGATTGAGCGTGAGGGTGTACAACGGGCGAAAAACCTGCTTTCCCGTGCCGACGTCGTCATCTACGTGTTTGACCTGACAGTCGGGCTCCGCGAGACGGAGCGTGAGATGATGAAAGCATGGCAACAAGTGCCTGTAATTGTGGTGGGAAACAAGCTGGATCTTTTGGACCGAAAACCCGTGTTGCCCGATATAATGGTATTGAGTGCCAAGAACGGACCGGATGCCGTGAAGCCACTCATGGAGGCTTTGATCAAAGCCTCCACCGGACATTGGTCAGATCTCGACGTCTCGCGCATTGTCATGAATGCCAGACACCAAGGGCATCTGGCGATTGCCCGGCAGACATTGCTTGGGGCACAGGCGGCACTCGCGGCCGGCAGACCCACAGATTTGTTTACGCTTGACTTACGTGCAGCCGTCCGCGAACTCGGTATGATTACGGGCACAATTACAAATGAGGAAATTCTAAGTACAATATTTTCAAGGTTTTGCATAGGAAAATGACCGCTACATACGACGTGATTGTAGTGGGCGGTGGGCACGCCGGCACAGAGGCTGCAGCTTCGGCGGCGCGGATGGGAGCGCGCACGCTCCTCGTAACAATGAGCCTTGAGGCCATCGGGCGCATGTCGTGCAACCCGGCTATTGGCGGCATTGGCAAAGGCCACATTGCACGAGAGATAGACGCCATGGGAGGGCTCATGGGACGCGCGGCGGATCAGGCCGGCATCCAGTTTCGCATGCTGAATCGCCGCAAGGGGCCGGCCGTATGGGGGCCGCGTGCGCAGTGTGACCGCGTGGCCTATGCCACACATATTCGGGAAGCCTTGGAGAATACGCAGGGCTTGTACATGCGTGCGGACACTGTAGCCGCACTTCACATAAACCAAGGGCGTGTTTGTGGTGTGCGCACGCAACTCGGTTTGGATATTGGGGCCCCGTGTGTGATCCTGACCAGCGGCACATTCATGAACGGGATTATACACGTCGGACAAAAGCAGCTCGGAGGCGGCCGTATGGGGGAGCGCCAGAGCATCGGCTTAACTGCAGAATTGCATAAGCTCGGTTTTGAGACCGGTCGTCTGAAAACCGGAACTCCGCCACGGGTAGACGGCCGTACGTTGGACTATTCCGTGCTGGAAGAGCAGCCCGGAGACACAGATCCGCGCCCATTCTCTTATATGACGGAGGCACTCACGTCCGATCAGCTCAGCTGCTGGTTGACCTGGACATCACCTGGCGTGCATGAAACATTGCGCGAAGGATTTTCACGGAGTCCGATGTTTGCGGGCCGAATTCAGGGGCGAGGACCGCGCTACTGCCCTTCCATTGAGGACAAGATTGACCGCTTCGCGTCCAAGACCCATCATCAGCTGTTTCTCGAGCCGGAAGGCCGGCGGACACACGAAGTCTATGTCAATGGATTCTCCACCAGTCTGCCCGAAGACGTCCAGCTCCGAGCGCTCCGCATGGTGCCGGGGCTGGAGCGCGTACATATGCTGCGCCCGGGCTATGCCATTGAGTACGATTACTTTCCGCCGTACCAATTGCGCTATTCTCTGGAGACCAAACGGGTGAAGGGCTTGTTTTTCGCCGGACAGATCAACGGTACAACAGGCTACGAAGAGGCGGCGGCTCAGGGCCTTGTGGCTGGCATCAACGCGGTACAGCATCTCCAAGGCCAAGATCCAGTTATTCTGGGCCGTGCGGAGGCCTATATCGGCGTACTTATTGATGATCTGATTGCAAAGGGCACAGACGAACCCTATCGCATGTTCACCTCTCGTGCCGAGCATCGAATGCTGCTGCGTCAGGACAATGCGGATGCGCGCCTGACGGAACAAGCCTACCGTTTAGGGCTGGCATCGGCCACCCGATACGGTCGGATGCGGGCCAGGCAGGCCGCCATCGCGGCCACGCGCGCCAATCTTACCCGAACTACACTTAGGCCAGCCGCCGTAAATGCCTATCTGGAATCCGTTGGAACATCGCCGTTGTCTGAACCTGCCCGTGCAGACCAGGTGGCACTGCGACCTGAGGTCACGCTTTCTCAATTGCTGGAAGCCGCAGGCCTTGCACAGAACGTAATTGAACCTGCCCCCGGTCTGGAACCAGTGGCGCACCTGGTGGAAATCGATCTTAAATATGCCGGCTATGTCGCACGGCAGGAGGAAGAGGTCCGGCAGCTTGCGCGCATGGAAGGATGGCGTATTCCTGACGGCTTCGACTACAGCGTTGTCCACAACATCAGTATGGAGGCCCGTGAAAAGCTGGGGCGTATCCGGCCCGATACACTTGGACAGGCGTCCCGCATCAGCGGAGTGAGTCCGGCGGATATTTCAGTGCTCATGGTCCTGCTGCACAGCAATGTTTCACGTGAAACATATCTTGCGCAGGCTCACGCCTGATCAGGAAAGTCGCTTGGTGGCCTTTGAAATGGCCATTCAGCGACTCAACCTGCAGATCAATCTGGTTTCCCGGCCCTCTGCCAGGGATTTCTGGGTTCGTCATGTCGCTGACTGTCTGGCACTGGCCGCACAAAGATTCCCGGACGGCGCCGTAGTGGCTGACTGGGGAACCGGTGGTGGACTGCCGGCCGTACCGCTGGCCGTCGCATTTCCCGGCGCCACCTTTTACGCGGTGGATTCTAATCGCAAGAAGCACTTCGTGCTCAGACAGATTCAGCGGGAACTGGGCCTAAGCAACCTGTATCCCTGGCACGGGCGAGCGGAGGCCTTTCCGTACGAATTGCAGTATTCCGTATCGCGTGCCACTGCACCTTTGACCGACCTCTGGGCATGGCACCATCGCAGCGCGAGTCCGGCCGCGAAGGTTACACCCGGATGCTGGAAGGAGGGACTGGTTTGCTTGAAAGGCGGGAATTTACGCGCGCAATTCAACGCGTTGAATCAACGCTATCCCGGGCTGCACGTTGAATCCACTCCTTTGGCTGACTCGTCACGCAAAATCGTCCACGTTTATCCGGGAGAATCTCTCAGGCCGCACCACACTCTGCATGCATAAGCCCAAGAGCCGCAGTTGCGGCGGCTGACAGCTTCGCCATAACTTGGACCGCATCTTCCAGAACAGACACGCCCTGCACAATGGCGCGCATCTGTTTCGAGTTGGTTTCACGGAGAACATAGGTCCGACCCATGCCTTCCAAGGCGCCCAGCAGCGGATCCAACATGTCCGTATAGAATTGCGGATCCTGCGCCTTGGAGGGCAGCTGCAGAAACAGCCGCTGGTTGCGGAACTGCACGCGGGAGAGACGCAGGCTTCGGGCCAAAAGGCCTATATTGGCGGCACACATCAGGCGTACTGCGGGGGCCGGCAGTGGACCGAACCGGTCGCGCATCTCCTCCTGAATTCCGACGAGTACATCAGATTCTCGTGCTTCTGCAATACGCCTGTACAAGGCCAGACGCTCCAGATCACTTCGTACGTAATCAGCCGGAATGGAGGTGTTGACGTTTACGTCCACCACGACTTCCTGTACCGGTAAAGTCGGAAGGTCGCTGAACAGCTCGGCGAATTCCTCCGTACGAAGTTCCCGCACCGCTTCCTCAAGCATCTGGTGGTAGGTGGCCAGCCCCAGATCCGCAATGAATCCGCTCTGCTCACCTCCCAGAATGTTTCCGGCACCGCGTATATCCAAATCGCGCATAGCAATCTGAAAACCGCTGCCGAGATCACTGAATTGCACGACTGCCTGCAGGCGCTGGCGAGCCTCGGGTGTCAGGTCATGTATCGACGGAACTAGAAGATAGCAATACGCCTTGCGGTCACTGCGTCCCACACGACCACGCAGCTGGTGGATCTCGGCCAGTCCGAAGCGGTGCGCCTGATAGATGATAATCGTATTGGCATTGGGGATGTCCAGGCCGTTTTCCACGATAGAGGTGGAAACCAGTACGTCATAGGTATGATCGACGAATCCCGTCATGACGCGCTCGAGATCGGCAGCCTTCATTTGCCCATGTCCGACGGCGAGCCGAACACCCGGCACCAGATCCCGCAGCCGGCCGGCAACCTCGTCTATCGATCTTACACGATTATGAATAAAGAACACCTGCCCTCCACGGCTGGTCTCGTACAGGATGGCATCACGAATCAGTGCCCAGTCGTAGGAATGAATCTCCGTTAGGATAGGCTGGCGGTTAGGAGGTGGCGTGTTTATGATGGACAAATCGCGCGCACCCATAAGCGAAAACTGCAGTGTTCGCGGAATGGGCGTGGCGGTGAGCGTGAGCGTATCGACATTCACGCGCAGTTGCCGCAGCCTTTCCTTGATGCGAACCCCAAAACGCTGCTCCTCATCGACAATCAGAAGGCCCAGATCCCTGAACGCCACGTCTTTAGACACGAGCCGATGAGTGCCTACCAGTATGTCTACTCTGCCGGCCGCGACATCTGCCAGAAGCCGGCGTACTGAAGCTCCGGTAATATGGCGTGACAATGCACCAACGCGAACCGGAAAGCGCTCCAGTCGCTTCTTGAAGGTGTAATAATGCTGGCGCACCAGCACTGTAGTGGGCACCAGTATGGCGACCTGCTTGCCTTCCTGTACTGCCTTGAATGCGGCGCGAATCGCCACTTCGGTCTTTCCGAACCCCACGTCGCCGCAGACGAGTCGGTCCATCGGAGCGAGGGCCTCCATGTCACGTTTAACCGCCTCAGCAGCCTCATACTGGTCCGGCGTATCCTCCCATACAAATGATGCCTCCAACTCGCGCTGCCAAATCGTATCCTTCGCAAATGCATACCCTTGTGATGCTTTCCGCCGCGCATACAGCTGGATGAGGTCTCGGGCAATGTCTTTTATGCGCTTTTTGGCCCGGCTTTTGGCCCGATCCCACTGTCCTGTGCCCAGTTTGGTTAACCCCGGAACTTGCCCTTCCTTGCCCGCATACTTGTGCAGCTTGTGCAGGGCATTCACGTTCACGAAGACAACGTCGTCATTCGCATAGAGGAGTCGGACCGCCTCTTGCACACGTCCCTTGACCTTGATCTTCCTGAACCCGGCAAACTTGCCAATTCCATATTCCGTATGCACCACAAAATCGCCTGGCTTGAGGCCTTGTAATTCCTCGAGCCTAACGCCACCGGTACGCGAAGATTTGCGGGTGCGCGGTCGGTAGTAGCGTCCAAAAATTTCGTGGTCGGTGAAGACCGCAAGCCCGAATCCTGGCAGCTCAAAACCTTGGCTCATCGAGGCTACCTTCAAGTGTACGGGGTGTGTGTGGATCACGTTTTCCAACAGCTCCGCAAGCCGCTCCTTTTGGCCCTTGCTGTCGCACAGGACAAACGTTTTCAGCCCGGACTCCAAGTGCTGCCGAAGGGTATCCAGATGTCCGGCAATTGCTGGTTGCGGGCGCGCGTCGACGGCCAGAACATCCGCGGTTGACTCTTTGGTAAACGTGCCAAAGCAGAGCCGTGTAAAACGACTCAATTCGGTGGAAAATGTCGCGGAAGTCAAGTATCGTGCTTCTGGATCCGGTTCGTCATCCTTGTTGTGGAGGACTTCATATCTGGCAGTTGCGTTGTCAAAATACGTGGCAGCCGATGCGTCAAGCAGTGATTCATCGAAGACGGCCAGTAATGTGTCTTCGTCAAGACAGCCCAATAGCGAGACCCACGGCTTCCCGGTGGCCGTGTTTACCGGTCGGGGCACCAGCCGGGCTGTGTCCAGGCGACTGACCGATCGCTGTGTCGCCACGTCAAACTCCCGCAGCGAATCAATCTCGTTACCGAAAAACTCGATGCGTACTGGCAGTCCGCTCGCAAATGGGAAGACATCCACGATCCCGCCACGCCAGGCTACCTCGCCAGGTTCTCGTACAAAAGCCACGCGCGCGAAGTCTCGATCCGCCAGCTCTGTCACCAGGATATCCAGCGGAATGGTTTCTCCCACTTTGACGATTCGCGTGTCCTGCCATGTGACCTTCGGCGGAGGCATCAGCTCCTGAACGGCTTGCAAGCTGGCTATAACGATCGTAGTGCTGCCTTCTGACAGTTGCTGCATTACATCACTGCGCCGGACGAGTGGTGCCGTAATCGGCACGCGCTCCTGGTCATAGGGCATCTGGCCGGTGGCGGGGAAGAGTAATGCCGGCACACCTAATGCATTCAGATCACTCTGCAAGCAACGCGCCGCATCCGAATCCGGGAGCAGGCAGGCGTAGGGACCTCCGGAATTTTGGTGCAGATAAGCCAGCAGAAAAGCCGGCAGTGAACCGGCGGTCCCCCGTACACGCAGCGCATTCCCTTGATCGCACGTGGCGATGCGTTCGGCCAACTGCTTGCACATCGGCAAGCCCCAAATAGCCGTGCAGATGGTATCCAGTGAAGATCCGCTCACCGCCACTTCAAAGAACGTACTGCTGGATTCTCCAAAAACTGACACATGTGAAATACGTCCGCCTCCCGGCAAGGCAGGCCTTCCAATGGCCTGATAGTCCCCCACTATAAACATCCAGTGGTGCCACTTTACATATTATTTGATTCATGTTTCCCACTATATGTATAATTAATGATGGTCTGTCTTGGTAAAGTATTCCCCCACTTTTAATATCTGCTCTCGTTAATTTTCTACCTCCTTTGCCAGGGCCCCCCGCACAAATCCGCCTGCAGAATCGAGGCGGCGTACCGCCTCCTGCCGCGACACGTTTCCCAGAATCATAACCAGGGCGGTCTTTACGTGGCCACCAGCCGCCTCCAACACATGCGTGGCGGCGGCGTAGTCCATACCCGTGACCGCCATTACCGTGCGACGCGAGCGCTCGACAAGCTTTTCGGCCGTCATCTGCAAATCCACCATCATGTTCTGGTACACTTTCCCGAGGCGAATCATGGATGCAGTCGTTATCATGTTGAGCACGAGCTTCTGCGCGGTCCCGCTCTTCATGCGTGTGGAGCCCATGACGACTTCCGGGCCAACAACTACACAGATGGCTACATCCACCTCCAGATTGAATTCGCTGCGAGGATTGCAGGTCACATACAGGGTTTGGGCCCCCTTCCTCCGCGCTTCCGCCACGGCCCCGACCACAAACGGTGTCCTGCGGCTCGCGGCGATGCCGCACACCACATCCTTTGAGGTCACATCGGCCGCTCGCACAGCCTCTTCCCCGTTTGCGGCAAGGTCTTCCGCGCCTTCCTGCGACTGGAACACGGCCTTAGGCCCGCCGGCCATGATGCCCTGTACCATTTCAGGGGGCGTACCGAAGGTCGGCGGGCATTCAGACGCATCCAAAATGCCTAAGCGTCCACTGGTACCGGCACCAACGTAGAACAGTCGCCCCCCCTGCTTGAAAGCTTGCGTTACCAGATCTACCGCACGTGCGATATACGGCAATTCTTCAGCCACAGCATGAGGCACAGTCTGATCCTCTGCATTGATAATGCGCAGAATATCGATCGTGGGCAGGATATCTATATCCATTGATCGCGGATTGCGCTGCTCTGTTACCAAGCGTTGCAACTGTGCAAAGAGTGGAGTTGGTGTGGCCATGAGGCAAACATGGATAAAGCATATGCATACGCACACGACTGTCAATTGAACCCGGGCGGAAGGAGGCCCATGCAAAGAATCCGCAAAATGCCCACGGGGCACTATGAACGAATCTGCGCACCTGGCGTACGCCATGGCTGCTTTTTCCTGGCCTGTGGATGACCCTTCGTACGCTGGAGCTTCATGACTTCCGCGCACACGCGGAATCCTCCATCGAACTGGCTCCGAACATCAATCTGTTTGTCGGCCCTAACGGTGCAGGCAAAACCAATGTGCTCGAGGC
This sequence comes from Rhodothermales bacterium, assembly GCA_012271205.1. Taxonomy (GTDB): domain Bacteria; phylum Bacteroidota; class Rhodothermia; order Rhodothermales; family Bin80; genus JAAXGT01. The sequence continues at coordinate 6,266 of JAAXGT010000157.1, read as the reverse complement.
CGCGCACTACTTGTGCCTCTCCAAGAGTTTTTTGACCACAACAGACCGGTACGTTTTACGCGAAGGCGCAGCTTTTTTTCAGGTTAAGGGTGAATTCATCGGCACCACACGCAGTCAGGTGGCCGTGCGCCTGGTTTTTGCGCCTCGCGAGGGTAAGCGTATGTTTGTCAATGGAACACCACTTGAGCGCATGGCCGACATCGTCGGCCTGCTTCCCGTAGTTGTCTTTGAGCCCGGCATGCAGGTACTTACGACAGGCGCCCCGGAAACACGACGCCGTTTCCTAGACAATATTCTGAGTCAGGCGAAACCGGCGTATCTGGAAAGTCTTATCAACTACCGAAGAGCGCTGCGCCAACGCAACGAATTCCTGTATCGCAACCGGCACAGACCAGTGGGTCAGGCTCTCTTGGCCCCTCTCGACCAAGTTTTGATGAATGCAGGCAGCCGAATAATAGACGTGCGTCTCCGATTTCTGAACGAGTTCAAGGCGTATCTGAGAAAGGCTTGGGAGCACCTTGGCACAGAAATTGAAGAGCCTACCATTTCCTACCGAGGGTTAATCGCCGAAGACGGACCATGCGCGGAGGAGGATGTACGCCTGGCCTTTGCCAACGAGCTCCGGCGCGTCCGGGATCGCGAATGGGCGTGGGGACGAACCTGCGCCGGCCCCCATCGCGATGAGTTGATCTTCAAACTGGCGGGGCTGGAGGTTCGACGCTTCGCCTCAACCGGACAACATCGGACGTTTGGTATTGCACTTAAGCTGGCTAAATATTTCTACTTGGATGCGCGGCTGGAAGAATCACCGATGCTGCTATTGGATGATGTCTTTGATTCCTTGGACCAACGGCGCACAGAAGCCATTGTCGGTCTCTTGCTAAGCCCGGCCACCGGGCAAAGCCTGATAACGACGGCTGACGCCGGGAATCTAAAAGAATTTATCAGTGGCCCGCAAAACCGATACATTCACGTCCGGCAGGGACGCGTTACGCCTGCATCTCGTCCTCCCCCGGCGGGATGAAGGTGACATCCCCCGCGATGGCCAACTTGTTCTGGTCTGTATAGACATACGTCTTCGCCCGCACTTGCCGTCGCTGCGGCAGCTTCTCAACGATCTTGACCTCCACCCGAACGTTGGAATTAACCCTTACCGGACGCAGGAACCTGCAAGAAATCGTGACAGCAACACTGCCCGGGCCCGGGAAATCGCGGCCAAGCACCTTGGAAATCAAGCCTAGAAGGAAAACGGCGTGCACAATGCGGTGTCCGAAGCGCGTGCCCTCGGCATACGATCTGTCAACATGGATGGGATTGTCATCACCCGTTATTTGGGCAAATGTCAGTACGTCGTCTGCACTAATAAACCGGTGATTTTCGAAGGTATCTCCTTCATGTAACGACTCAAACGTATGGATGGCTTCGGAGATTGTACCACTCATAGCATAAACAAACGGACCAAGCTGAATCGCGTAAATCCACTATGGGAAAATAAGGTCCGAAGCGTGAAAAAACGAATGTATCGCCCCCAGCCGTGGGCATCCAAAGCCGTCTCGACCCCAAGGGGGCGTCCTGTTCTTCAGCTGGTACAGCACAAATGAACAATACAACGGGGCTGCCCGCCAGATGGACCGCTTTCTCTGATTCACGGCGCGGCCGCCGCCTGTTTCGTGTGGGACGCGCCCTGCTTACCATCGGTGTTCTCGGCTATCTAGTCTATGAACTGCGTGGGCTGGACATAGCGGAGGTCGCGCATGGCCTGCCGAGCATAGCTGGCTTCTATATACTTTTAATCGCTCTTTATTTCCTCTTGCCTGCAGTACAGCTTCTTGCTTACCGGATTACGTGGCGCTTCGATTTGCGCCCGGCCATCAGCGCATTCATTAAGAAACGGATATTGAACAAGGATGTGCTCGGGTACTCGGGCGAAGTATACATCTTTACCTGGGCCTGTGATCATGTCGAGCTGCCGGCCCGATCCTTGGGGAAAACCGTGCGCGACATGAACATTATTTCAGCAGCGGCTTCCACGCTCATGGCCGTGGTGCTGCTTGCATTCTTCGTCGTGCAGGGGCAGGTCAGTATCAAGAATCTACTTGGCGAAACGCAAGCGATCGCGGTGGCAGGGGGCATGGCCTTTACACTCATTCTCGTGCTGGTCGTAATTCGATTGCGGCGTTATCTCTTTTCGATGAGTTTTCGCCCGTCCGCCTGCATTTTCGGCCTGCATATGGGGCGGATGCTGGTGCGTCAGGTATTGGAAATCTCCATGTGGCATTTAGCCATGCCGGATGTACCGCTCCAAGTCTGGTTTACGTATGCGGCCGTATCCATTATCGTGGCCCGCATTCCATTTTTACCAAGCCAAGATCTGGTCACAATGGGGCTCGCTGTCAGCATTTCGGGAATGATGAACGTATCCGAGGCGCATATCTTCGCGCTCTTTGGTGCTATAGCATTGGTAAACCGTTGTATAAACCTGCTCTTTTTTGCCGCACTTTCACTGAATATGCGACGTAAACGCACCGCTCCTTCTGTGACCATTGACACCGAAGAGGCGTCTTTAGTACCTCCCGGCACGGACAAATCGTAGCAGCATGCATCTGGCGCGCTTCGCAATGGTATTATGGTGTGCTTCGGGTACCGTGGCGCTCGCCCAGGAGTATGTGATCGTAGATGATTTCGAACGCTATGACTTGGGGGCTGCGCCCCCTGCGTGGCGCATTCCCAATCGCAACGTGGGGCGAATGACGCCGATCCCGCCCGACCACAGCCAGCCAAATGACTATGCCATCGTGTTTCGGGACGGCACAAACAAGGTTCTTCGCGCCTACACAAAGAATGAGTCCGTGCAGATTGCCCTGCCACAGGGAGATGGCCTTACGTGGAGCCTGAACGTACATCCGAGGCTGCGCTGGCGCTGGAAAGCGCTTAAACTGCCATCCGGCGCACGGGAAGACGTGTCTGATTCCAATGACACGGGGGCCGCTTTGTATGTAGGCTTTGACTGCGACGACTGGCTGGGCCGCCCGTGCATTATCAAGTATACCTACAGCTCCTCACTGGACGTGGGCACGGTTGCGACATATGGCAAGTTGCGTGCATTGGTGCTGGCCACCGCTGCGGATGGCTTGGGCAAATGGCACATTATGGAACGAAATGTAGTCACCGACTATCAACGGCTGTTTGGAGAGCCTCCGCCGGGCAACCCCAGATTTGTCATGCTTTGGAGCGACACCGACAACACCGGCAGCGAGGCCGATGTGTATTTTGACGATTTGATGCTCTTGCCAGAGGGCTAGCAAGTCAGGTATGGAATATATCTTCGGCCGACTCGGACCTTGGCTACGCCTTGTTTTGCGGCACGCCTGGCTGGTAATACTGATCACCATTGCGCTGACGGGTGCCAGCCTGATGATGGCTCACAATCTGGTTATTGATCCGGATTTCGCGCATCTCATTCCGGAGTCCTATCCAAGCGTACAGGCCGTGGAGCGTATCCGTGAAACGATTGGCGCGGGTGAAATCTCCGTGGACCTCGCTGTAGAGAGTCCTTCCTTTGAGGCCAACCGTCAATTTGCGGAAGTGCTCCTGCCCACGGCTTTGGCCTTGCATGACTCGGCTACCGGGGAGGCCTTTTTTGTCCGAGCGGAATTGCGAAGGGACACAGAGTTCCTGCGCAACAATGGCTTGTACTTTGCTACAAATAACGAGTTGGACGAGCTGGAAGTCTGGCTCGAAGACCAGATTACTGAGGCTAAACTGGAAGCCAACCCGTTCTTTTTCGACCTCGAGGATGAAGAAGCTCCGGATGAAACCCCGGAAAATCTGCGCACTACACTCGAGCGCATAGTCGGCCCCGAATATTTGACCAGTCCGGACAGTACCATTCTGGTCACCCGCTTTTTTGTTAGTGGCTCCTCAACGAATGTAACCTATATAGAGAAGATCTATCGCGCCATGGAGGGCGCGATAGCGGAAGTTGATCCGGCCTCATTTCATGCTGGCATGCAGACGTATCTGGCCGGACGTTTGTGGCGACAGCGAATTGAAGTGCGAGCCATTACTGACGATGTCCTGGGCTCCTTCGGCATCGGCCTGCTCGCGGTCTTGCTGGCCATCATGTCGTACTTCTTCTATAAGGCGACCCAAGTCCGGGGCCGCCGGGCAGCTGGCCTGGAGATGCTGCGGGCGCCGCTTACAGCGTTGCTTATCGGACTCCCCTTGCTCATGAGCCTCGCTTGGACCGCCGGAGTCGGCTATTTGGCATTTGGCACTTTGAATCTGCTGAGTTCGACCCTGGGCCTGGTGCTCTTTGGTCTCGGAATCGATTACGGCATTCACTTTTATGCGCGATATATCGAGGAACGCGGCGCAGGACTTGACCCGGTGCAGGCCGCGGAGCGCACTTATATGAGCACCGGTCAGGCCATTGCCGTAGGAGCCTTAACCACCGCTGCTGCGCTTTACGTATTGGTTGCTGCCGATTTCAAGGGCTTCAGCCAGTTTGGCTTCCTGGCAGGTACGGGCATTTTGTTCGCTCTTGTCGCCATGCTGCATGTGTTGCCGGCACTCTTGGTCGTTTGTGAACGTTCGGGTCTGTTGCATTTGGAGGGCTCGCAGGCGCAGCCGGCCCGGTGGCGGGGCCGTTTTGCCGGCGCCCGGGGAGTGCTGGTCAGCTGCGTAGCAACCGTATTGCTCGCGCTTGTTTTGGCCCCGGGCGTCCGGTTTGAATACCGGTTCGGGGTGCTTGAGCCTGAGTACCCGGAGTGGAACGCGGTGCATGCCAAGGTGGCCAGTGCCTGGAGTGACTTCGACCGGCGTAATCCGGCCTACATCGTTGTGGATGACCCGGCCGAAACCGCCGCGGTGGCCGCCGTCCTGCGGCAACGCGTGGCACAGGATACGACCTTGCATGTGGTGGATGCAGACAGCTTTCACAGCACAATCCGGGCAGTGGAAACGCTGCAGGAGCGCTTTCCAACTGAGGCCCATGCCCAAGCAACGAAGCTTGCCCGCATTGCCTATATCCGTGATACGCTACTGACCGACCCCGTTATTGCCTCCCAGGAAAGTGAAGAACTGGATCGCCTGCGCCAGGCGGCGCAGACTTACGCACCGATTGCCGAGGCAGACGTGCCGGAAATCCTGCGCAAGCGCTTCACGTCCAAGACTGGCGAACTCGGCGGCTACATCACCATCTTCCCTGCCGTGGGACTCTCGGACGGACGCAAGTCCATGGCCTTTGCCGAAGACGTCGGCCAAGTTATTGCTCCAAACGGCAAGACCTACTACGCCGGCTCCTCATCCATTGTGGCCGCGGACATGTTGCGGTTGATGCGGCGTGAGAGTCCGTACATGGTCACGGCCACGCTCGCAATCGTTATGTTGCTTATGTGGGTTAATTTCCTGCGTCTGCGGTGGGCCTTACTGGCCCTGCTGCCACTGATTGTAGGCGTAGTCTGGATGATTCTTTTCATGAAAATATTCGGGATGCGACTCAACTTTTACAATCTGGCAGTAATTCCGGCCATCATTGGAATTGGCAACGACGCGGGAGCACACCTCGTACACCGATATCGCGAGGAAGGAAAAGGAGCCATAATGGGTGTGCTGCGATCAACGGGAGAGCACATCACAATGGGGGCACTCACCACGATGATCGGCTTTGGCGGCCTGCTTTTGAGTTTTCATCCGGGACTGAACTCGGTCGGAGCGTTGGCTGTGGCGGGGATTGCAGCGACACTGTTGGCGGCCTTCGCTTTTCTGCCTGCACTGATACAAATGCTCGAGGATAGGGACCGATTGTGGAACGTAAGCCGCTAGTGTAGTGTCCTGAACATAATGGTAGTTATGAGGAGGAGCCACTAGTGTCGGGGCTTTTTGATTTCTTGACCGAGTGTGGTAAATAAAGGCGTTACTATGTCCTCCAAATGGACGATCTTTCTCGCCTCACCCACTCCAAGAAAAGGAGGAATCATGCGGGTAGCCGTCCCCATCGAGCGGACGGAGACGGACCGACCGGGCCGGGAGCGGGGGTCGCGCTCGCGCCGCGCGTCGGTCCGGTTGCTAGCGCGGTCGCAGATGGGGCTCAGGGCCGCAGACGGCCAGACGAACCAGACCATGGCCCAAGCGCGGGGAACGGACCCGACCCCGGTCGGCCACTGGAGACGACACTTGGCCGAGCGGGGACTGGAAGGGATGGCCCAGGAGCGCCCACGGGGCGGCCACCACGGGGGCCCCGTGAGGAACTCCAGTCGCTTGTC
>JAAXGT010000100.1 GCA_012271205.1 Rhodothermales bacterium | reverse complement strand
GTCCGTTGTGTCTACCGATTCCACCATCCCGGCAGTTGCGAACGTAAACGGCAGGTGGGTCGTTTGTGTTGCCTTATGCAATCTCCCTTTACTTTACTGCGCAGCTGTGCCCAACGTGCAGCAACGAGAGCCCACACACCTTATTCGGGTGAGCAGCGCGCCGCCGCCGTACTCTTGTCAGACGGCATGTGGACGTGCGGGGTTCGCGTGGAAAGCGCTTCATATTCGCTCGTGATTCCGGCGTTGACTGTGGCATTTTCAACTTGTGCGAGTGCCGGTCGACAAGACATCGCAGCCGTCGCTCTGAGTGGCCCGGCCAGACCGGACGAGCAGGCCTTTTTACAGGGAACGTTCGCTGGTACGGCAATGCAGCACTCCGCGCAGATATTTACGTTTGGTGCCGTCCCGCATACCATGGGAGAAAAACTGTCTGCCAGCTCCCCTTGCCCCGACGATTTTTCGCAGCGCGACGGAATCGCGCTGGCACGCGTTACAGCAGGGTTTGCCTATACCCCGCTGTCAGACTTTGCAGTTGGTTGCATAATCAAGACTAGTAGCGGGTATCTTTACCACGGTACCAATGTTGAGCATTCCGATTGGGCACGCAGCATTTGTGCAGAGCGCAGCGCGCTAGGTGCCGCAGTAAGTGAGGGAGAGCTCGCCTTGGAGGAAATGTATCTTGCCTGCATCAAGGACTTGGCCGGAACCCCCTGCGGCGCCTGCCGGCAATTGATAGCGGAATTTCTACCCAATAGTACTCTCTGGATGGACCGTGGGGCGAATTCTCCAGAATGCGCAGTCCCGGAAACGCTGCTTCCGAATGCCTTTACCGGATCGGAGCAACTACTGTAATCTTTACTGTATGGTCTCCTGAATTCATGAGATTTCTTGTCTTAGCATTGGCATTAAGTTGTTTGACGCACAGCACTCAGGCACAGAAACGCGTCAAGACCTGGATATTTCTTACTGATAAGTTGGAGGCTGACGGCAAAAACACGGTATCAGAAGCCGGTTACATTTCTGACCGTGCCATCCAGCGCCGCTCGCGTCGAGGAACACACGGCACCGAGGCACGGACTGCCTGGCAGGATGCTCCCGTGTCTGCTCTTTACGAGGAAACGCTCGTGTCGGAAGGTATAACCATAGTGCAGCGCAGCCGCTGGCTCAATGCAGTGACCGCGTGGCTTGATCCGGATGAACTTGATCGGGTGCACTCGCTGCCCTTCGTGCGTGAAACGCGCCCGGTAGCGTATCTGGAACCAGACACCCAAATGGAGGCACCACATGCGCTGGTGATTACTCCACGATCCAGCGCAGCCTGCGTGGGTGGCGGTGGTATTTACGGCCCTTCCTGCGAGCAGTTGGACCTCGTCAATGCCATTCCCCCACTGGAACGGGGAATCAATGGTGAGGGCGTAATTCTTGGATTTCTGGATACGCGATTCGGCATAAACACACCGTTCGACCACCCCTCACTCGTACACATTCGGACAGATCAGCGCCTGAAGGAATGGCGCGATTTCGCCTGTACTCAGGGGAACACTCACGGCATGAGGGTGGCTTCCGTGGCCGTTGGATACATGGAAGACCGAATCATCGGACCGGGGTACGGGGCTACAATTTACGCGGCGACAACAGAATGTGCCCCTTACGAACGCAATGTTGAAGAAGACAACTTTGTGGCTGCAACTGAGTGGATGGAGAGTAAGGGGGTTGATGTACTGACTTCATCCTTAGGATATACGACTTTTGATCCCGGAGAGCACAGTTATACCCTCAATGATCTGGACGGAGATACGGGGCTTACAACGAGGGTCTATGACTGGGCTGCTGCACGTGGCGTCGTGCCCGTTACAAGTGCGGGTAATGGGGGCAACTCTACTTGGCCCTTGATCGGAATGCCCGCAGACGGGGACTCGATCATTGCAGTGGGGGGCGTCGGCCCGAACCGCGCCTATTTGAGTTTCAGTAGCAGGGGCCCAACCACAGATGGCCGCATAAAGCCTGAGGTCGTTGCGCAGGCGACGAGCGTATACCTTGCAAGTGGAACCAGCGGATATGGAAGTGGCTCCGGAACATCATTTTCTGCACCGATGGTCGCAGGCGTGATAACTCAGATCCTGCAGGTGAATCCTAACTTGGACGCAGTTGGAGTAAGGGACGTGCTTACCCGAACGGCAAGCCAGGCGCAGTCGCCCACCAATCGGCTTGGGTGGGGCATCATTAATGCGGATGAGGCCGTTAAGCTTGCTGTACTCCTGGATCGTGAGGAAGTATCCGTGCCCAAACCTGATGCCATCTCGATACATGCACCCTACCCTAATCCGTTTCGCAGTGCAACACACTTCAGCATTGAAAATTTGAAGCCCCTCCACAGTGTCCGGCTGGTCATCTACAACGTGATCGGACAGGAAGTCGCTGTATTGCATTCCGGACCACTTGGCGTTGGATCTCATCAGATCCGTTTTGAAGCCGGGGCATTTCCACCTGGCCTGTACACGTACGTTCTTCAAACCGAGCGTGAACGCCACACTGGGACCATGGTATTGATGCGCTAGCACAGGCAGCTTGCATCAGGCAGTGGGGCTATGAACTTCGGTGACCGTATGCACCTCACGACTGGGTCTTGCCAATCTGGCAAGACGATGCCATCGTCAACGCTTCGGACTGGGGAATGTGCACCATTGAGGACATCTGCCGGACCGGACTTGGATTCATTCGAGGTTATGCTGCTGGCACCACCACGTGGGGAAGTCACCGAGCATACATCAACATGCGGTCCCCGGGGCATTCGTTTGGACTGATTTGGGATCCGCCGCACTGGCCTCCTGTACTTCGTCATGTGCCCAACAAGACAGCACAAATCCGGTATAGTGAGGCCCGTTCACTAACTTCGCGGGATGATTGCTTTTGGCCTTTCACCACTTCCATTATTACTGCTCGCCGCGCTAGCTGGTGCATTGGCATGGTTCGTCTATCGAAACAGTGTCCCCAAGCTTGCGGGCACGCACCGGTGGATACTTCCCGGGCTTCGGTTCCTGGTCCTGTTCATGTTACTGGCATTCCTGTTTGAGCCCGTCTGGCGCAATGCGGTGAACAGGATTGCCCCACCTGTATTGGCCATCCTCGTGGATGAAAGTCAGAGTATGACACAGCACGCAGACCTGTCGGCTTTACCCGACATTGATGGAGAGATCCAGATGTTTGGATTCGGTGGAGATGTGCGGGAACTAGACGACTTTTCCGCAGCCCGGGATTCAGCTCCCCGCACCAACATCGGAAGCGCCCTTCAATCGGTACAGGAAACGCTTCAAGATATCCCCCTGCGCGGCGTGCTGCTCTTTTCGGATGGGCGGTACAATACAGGACCGAATCCCCTATATGTGGCAGCAGACTACGGTCTCCCCATACATACCGTGGTTGTTGGCGACACGGCACAGCCAAAGGACCTCCGGATTACGCGAATTTCCACCAACGAAATCGCGTATGCAGGTCAAGCGGTTCCCGTTGAAGCAACGCTGCTCTTGCAAGGCTACGATCAGGCTGAAGTCATCGTGAGTCTCTACGAGACGGACAGCTTGATCAGTACGGCGCCGCTTATGCTCACTCCCGGCGAGGCCACGGCAGCACTGGCCTTTACCCCTACCGAAGAGGGCTTGCACCAGTATGTGATCACGGTCACCACACTACAAGACGAAGCATCAAGTCAAAACAATCGAGCCACCTTTACAACACGTGTACTACAGCAAACGCAGCGCGTGCTGTTATTGGCCGCGGCCCCCCATCCTGACGTAGGCATCCTGCGTACATTAATCGGCCAGAATGGCACCCGCGAAGTCCACAGTTTTGTCCAGAAGAATCGGAATTCGTTTTACGAGGGTGCCCTGCCCGCCTCATTGGATGAATATGCCCTGATTGTGCTGGCCGGTTATCCCGGGCGCGGGACTGACAGTGCACCGGCTGACCGCGTGTGGCATGCGGTTTCTGCAGGCACACCGTTGTTATTTGTTCTTGGCGAGCAAACGGATCTGGGATTTCTCCAAAGCGCATGGACAGACATCCTGCCCGCGGTGCCGCTGCGCGGCCTGATGCAATTTGACGAAGCGATGTTTGTCCCAACGCCGGCAGGGCTGCAACACCCGATATTGGATCTTCCCGAAGCCGATTGGACCACTCTGCCCCCACTGACATTTGGAACCGGGCAATGGGACCTGTCACCGGACGCACAGGTTTTAGCCCAGGCCAGCGTGCGCGGAGTGGATCTGGAAACCCCCATGCTCATTGTGCGCAGCCGCAGCGGCCATCGCAGTGCTGCGTTGCTGGGCACCGGTACATGGCGCTGGCTGAATCTGCCAGAAGATCCCCTGGTATCCCCCCGGCTGTGGCCCCAAATCCTGAATAATCTGGTGCAGTGGCTGACGGCGCCGGACGATGATCGCAGGGTACGCGTCTCTCCAGTCACCAGCACATTCGATGGTGCTGAACCCGTCGTGTTCAGCGGTCAGGTATATGATGAAAGTCTGCGACCGGTCAGCGACGCATCCGTGACGCTTGACATTACGGCTCCGGATGGTACACAATTTCCCTTCACACTCCAAAGCGTTGGCAGTGGACGATATACACTCAGCCTGGATGTGTTGCCCGAGGGCGCATATACCTACGCCGCTCAGGCCACGCGATTGGACACACCGCTGGGCACCGATAATGGAATGTTCACCGTTGGAGCGCTGAATTTGGAATTCCGCGAGACGCGCGCAAATGCATCACTCTTGCGCCAGATTGCCTTCCGGTCAGGAGGATCCTTCCTGACCCCTGGTGACTTGGAAAACCTGCCGGATCTCCTGGCTGCCGACCCTTCCTTTACGCCTGAAGTCAGTACGTTGTCCGTCGACCTGGACCTATGGCAATGGCCCTTCGCTCTGGTACTGCTCCTCGTACTACTCTCTTCAGAGTGGGTCTTGCGCAAGCGTAGTGGACTGGTTTAGGCAACTAGGCCAAGCTTGCGCGTGTGAGCCCCGGATTGGCTCCTGGGGATTCATAGGCCTTTACGTGATCGACCCCATCCAAGTAGGTGTGAACGGCTGCACGCAATGCACCAGTACCGATACCGTGTACGATTTCCACAGCACTGAGGCCAGCCCTCACACCCTGATCAATGAGTTTTTCCACTGCGGCTACAGCATCGGCCGTACGATAACCGCGTATGTCGAGACTGATCTGTGGTGCTCCTGTGACCATCCGGCCCTTGGACACCGACGGTGATTTCTGGGCCGGTGTCAGGCGCTCTACATTCACCTGCATACGCATGTTGCCGAAAGCAACCATTGCCCTCCAACCGTCCAGCTCAATAATTTCTACCGGCGAGGCGCCACCATCTACATGAACCCACTGCCCCACCGCCAACCTTGTTTCAGGCCGAGGCCGGGCCCGCCCAGGCTTGCGGATCGTCTTTCGTCGTTTCGACCGAGTTTCGCGTGCATCGTCAGGCTTCGAGCGTTGAGGATCCACCTGATCAAGCTGGGCTTCAAGTCGGCTGTTCAACGCCTCAAACGTAACCATGAGTTCTTCCAGAGAAGCACTCTTGGTTCCCATCAACTGACGCGCGCGGTCAATAATGTCATCGCCCAGTTCCATGCGCTCGGCGATGCGGAATGCATAGGATGCGCCTGGAATCCCCTGTCGGAAAATGAATGTGGGACTTAAGGTTTGCTCATCAAAGGAAAGGGATCCATTCTGGACTCCTTCGACTTCATGCGCAAAGGCTTTCAGCGTGCCATGATGAGTGGTTACAATCGTAAGTGCACCGCTATCGGTAAAGCGCTCGAGTACGGACTGTGCCAAGGCCGCCCCCTCTGCCGGATCTGTGCCTGTTCCGATTTCATCCACCAGTATCAGAGTGCCCGGTGCGGCGACTACGCTCATGCGCTTCAGCCCATAGACCCGGGCACTGAAGGTGGACAGATCTTGCTCGACTGATTGTTCATCGCCGATTTCGACAAGAATGCGGCGGGACAGGCCAAACTTGGAGGTGGGATGCACCGGAATCGGAATTCCGCAGGCCAACATAATGGACAAGAGGCCCACCGTTTTCATGGCTACGGTCTTTCCTCCGGCATTGGGTCCGGTAACGACCAATGTGCGTGTGTCACCTCCAAGTGACAGATTAAGTGGTACCACTTTTCGCTTGTCGCCGGTGTACAGCAGCATCATAGGGCTACGTCCCTCCCGGACATCCATGACATGCTCGGTCGCGATCACTGGTACGACACCTTCCAGGCGATGGGCAAGGCGTGCTTTCGCATGTAGCAGATCCACGGTACCCAGTATTCGGAGATTCGATGTGATCGCATCCGCATACTTTCGCACCTCTCCGGTGGCCACCCGCAATATGCGCTCTATCTCACGGCGCTCTTCAGATTCCAAAAGGCGCACTTCATTGCCAAGATCCAGGCAAATGGCCGGCTCCAGATACACGGTCTGCCCGGTTGAGGATGTGTCATGGATGAATCCGCGCATTTTGCGCTTGGCCTCGGCGCGAAGCGGAATGACCATTCTTCCGCCTCGGATCGTCACCTGATTTTCGGCAGCCAAGCCGTCATTTATGGCCTCGCGAAGAATCTGCTGAACCTTGTTGCGCAGCGCCTGCTGCTTTTGGCGCAGCCGAATGCGAATGCGACGAAGCTCCGGCGATGCATCCTCGCGAACCTCACCGTTGTGATCGACCACCTTCTCAATGTGGCTCTCAAGTTCACGCAAAATGGTAAGACGGCGCGTCCACCGGACCAGATAGGGGAATTCGCCTGGCTTGAAGTACACACGTACCCGGCGTGCAGCGCCGCATACGCGCCTTATTTCCTCAAGCTGCTCTGCTGTTACGCAGGCCCCCTCCGGCACCGCGCGTTTCAAGGTCGAGTTGACATCCAAGTAATCCTGCAGTGGAAGTGTGTCCTTCCGGCTGATGGCTCGTTGTAACTCAGTGGTGGCCGACAGCATGCCCGTTACCCCACTTGTCTCGTAAACGGGTTCGAGCGCCTGCAGCTGCTCGGCCCCCATCGGGCTAACCAATTCCTCAGCCAAGGCAGCTTTCACTGCGCTCCATCCCAGCTTGCCTGCGGCCTGTGGCGAAATAACAGCCATTCGGGTAGCTTCAGATCTGATTTTCTACTTTAAATTCATCTTCTACCTGACTGCACACTCCCTCCAGCCATGAAATCGCTGTCCCCTGTCTTACTGGTTTTAACACTTTTTGCCACAAGGTGCGCCTCCGAAACCCCAAATGTAACCGGACCGCCTATTCAAACGCACGCGGAGTTGGTGGATTTCTTTTTTGAATGGCGCAATTTCGCTACGCCCTCCATGAATGATGGCGTGCCTGATTACACGCCGGCGGCCATGAGTGTCCAATATGCGGCGCTACCCGCTTGGCAGGCTCGCCTGGAAGCTGCAGATACTACCGGCTGGAGTACCAGCGAACAGATCGACTGGTACCTCATCTGGGTGGAAATGAATGGATTAGACTTTGCACACCGCGTTAATCGTCCCTGGACCGAGGATCCCGCCTTTTACGTTTGGTTCTACCCGTCACCTACCGACGTACCTGAGCGTGAGGGTCCCAACATCCACGGGGCCGTGGAACTGCCCCACTATGATCGTCCCCTGTCCGCGGAGAATGCAACAGAAATTGCCAGTCGGCTCCGCAATGCGCCCGCGGTTTTTACCCAGGCTCGCACCAATCTGGTCGGTAACGGATACGACTTCTGGAAAACTTCAGAGCGCAGCATTCTCGAGCAGAGTACCGCTTTGAAGTCCTTCTCCGCGGACGTGGCGGCGGCGCATCCCGACCTGGCGGCGGCGGCTCTTGAGGCGGAAGCGGCCTCAGACAGTTTTGCACACTGGATCGCCGAGCAGCTTCCGTCCAAGACGGGGCCCAGCGGCATAGGGAAGGACAACTATACATGGAACTTGCGGAACGTGCACCTCCTGCCCTATACCTGGGAAGACCTCGTCCTGCTCATGAAACGTGAACTTGCGCGCTCACACACTGCGCTGCGGCTGGAAGAACACAGAAACCGTGATTTGCCACGCCTTACGAAAATGGCCAGCGCCGAAGAGTATGACCAGCGCTTCCATGCCGCGGTGGACGAGTACCTGACATTTCTTGAAAACGAAGCAATCGTGCCCATGAAAGACTATATGGAAGGGGCGCTGCGAGCACGCGTCGGACAGTTCACTCCCAGCGAGGGACTGCGCGGGTTCTTTTCGGAAATCACGTATCGTGATCCTCTCGTTATGCGAACGCACGACTACCACTGGATTGATCTTGCACGCCTGCGCGAAGAGCCCTACACCAGCCCGATCCGCCAGACCCCACTGATGCACAACGCCTTCGACAGCCGTGCTGAAGGTATGGCCACAGGTATGGAAGAGATGATGATGCATGCCGGCCTGCTGGATGACAAACCGCGCACGCGGGAACTCATCTGGGTGCTTCTGGCCCAGCGCGCCGCGCGAGGCCTGGGCGGCCTTTATCAGCACGGACTGGAAATGACATTTGATGAAGCCACTGAGTTTGCTTCAAAGTGGACGCCTTGGGGACTCCTTCCCGCCGATGGCGCCACCATCCAGCATGAAGAGCAATTCTACCTGCAGCAACCCGGTTATGGAACCAGCTACGTCATCGGCAAGATCGAAATCGAACGCCTGATCGCGGAATATGCGCGGCAGCAAAATGGAAACTTCATTCTCTCGGAATTTATGGATGATTTCAACCGTGCGGGCATCATCCCCGTCTCGCTCATTTATTGGGAGCTCACCGGAGACAAATCCATGTTGAATGAAGCGCTCCGGGTCCCTTGAAAGGTCTTTTTCCTGCCTCTTGCTTAGCTTTATGAGGTTAAACACCTTCCTGTGAGGACCCCCATGAAACGATTCATCGCCCTGCTCCCCATAACGCTGCTTTGGCCTTGTGTGGCTGGGGCCCAGTATGCCCTTCAGTACGGAGCCACAACGGCCGTAAGCGAAAACCAGATTATTGTTGGTGAAGGTCGCAATCTGCTTCTTCCCGGCAATGTATTCATCTACACGCCCAATAGCGAAGGAAACTGGGAGCAAGCCCAATTGCTTACGCCGGGGGGGGAAATAGCCCGCGGCTTCGGCCGCGCCCTGAGCGTGCATCAGGATTTGCTCGCCATTGGAGCTCCGCTCACCCGCGAGGTCTACCTGTACCGAAGAGATGATTCGGGATACTGGAAACCGGAGCATGCCTTAAGCTCGGACTACGAAGGATTCGGGTCAGCCGTGGATGTGCACGGCAATCAGGTGCTCGTAGGGGCGCCTGGCGGACGAGAATCAAATGGTAGCGCACATTTATTCCTGCGTGATGCGGATGGCAATTGGGCCTCCGCTGGTACCCTGAGCACAGAGGAATCAACGGCGGGAGATGGTTACGGTCAAGTGGTTGCACTTAACGACCGGTATGCGGTCGTGGGCGCACCTCGTACAGCTGACCGTGCAGGGACCGCCTACCAGTTCAAGATGGAGAATGGCACATGGGTGAGCCAGGGCACATTAACGCAGGGGGAATCCCAAGCGGGAGATTACTACGGCAGCGCAGCCGTGTTCATGGATGATAAACTGGCTATCGCTTCCCCGAGCGCAAACTCGGGAGTCGGATCCATTGCGATTTTTGCTCCCGACGAAGACGGGCAGTTGACGTTTAATCGCCGCCTGGCACCGTTCGATGGACAGCGTAACCAAGCCTTCGGCTCATCACTGGCCTACGCAGACGGATACCTATGGGTAGGCGCACCCCTGTTTGAGCAACGCCAAGGCACCGTGTACATGTTTGATATGGCAGCGTATTCCGCTCGCAAAGTCGTGCCTCAAGACCTCCAGTTCCGCAGCAGTTACGGAATAAGTGTGGCCGCAGCCGGCCTGTTTGCCGTTGCGGGCGCAACGGGACACGACAACTTTGAGGGGGTGGTATTTCCGATTCGTATGACCGAGGGGCAGTGGCAGGTGGACGCGGCTGTATTCAATGCTGATAGTGAAATCGCCTCGGTCACCGGGGAGCGCATTGAATGCCGCGACGGAGAAGCCGGCCTGTTTCCGTGCAATGAAGTGGATATGATTTCCTTCATGACACGTCAGGAAATCGGTGCGAGACGCGGCATCCAAGTCAATGATGTATGGGGTTGGGAAGATCCGGAAACGGGTATTGAGTATGCGCTGGTCGGTCGTACAGATGGCACGTCTTTCGTCGAGCTGTCAGATCCGGCCAATCCGCGGTACCTGGGCAGCCTCCCGAAAACGGCTACCGCCAACCAGAGTCTCTGGCGCGACATCAAGGTGTATAAGAGTCACGCATTTATTGTTGCGGACGGAGCCGGGGCGCATCATGTACAAATCTTTGATCTCACGCAGCTCAGAGACGTGGTTGAACCACAGGAATTCACCGAAACGGCCCTGTATAAGGGCGTTTACAGCTCCCATAACATCATCATAAACGAGGAGACCGGCTATGCATTCGCGGTGGGCAGCGATTCTGGGGGCGAAACATGTGGCGGGGCCCTCCACATGATCAACATCCAAGATCCGCGCAACCCGACCTTTGCCGGCTGTTTTGCGGACACGCGAACAGGAGGGCGCGGCACCGGGGCCACGCATGATGCGCAATGCGTGTCGTACCGGGGCCCGGATACGGATTTCACGGACCACGAAATCTGTCTAAGCTCCAACGGCACGGCTCTTTCGATTGCTGATGTGACTGACAAGAGCAACCCCGTGGCTTTGAGCATAGCCGAATACCCGAATGTCGCGTACACGCACCAAGGATGGCTCAGTGAGGACCACCGGTATTTTTACCTTAATGATGAAGGTGACGAGGCTTCCGGGGTAGCTGAATTCACACGAACCCTCATATTTGATGTAAGTGATCTGGAGGATCCGCAGCTCGTCAACGAATACATGGGACCGACCAGCGCCATAGACCATAACCTGTACATCAAGGGTAACATGATGTATCAGACCAACTACGTCGAGGGGTTGCGGCTGGTGGACATCACCGATCCCGAAAACCCGGTTGAAGTAGGACATTTTGATACGGTACCGTACGGGCCCAACGACAATTCGCCGGTGCTGGGTGCTTGGAGTAACTACCCGTACTTCAAAAGCGGCATAATTATTGTTACGTCTGGCCGGGAAGGCGTCTTCATTCTGAAAAAGCGTACGGTGGACACCTGAACCACGATGCGTATATTTGGGAACTTTATGCCTGTCTGTGCATGTATTTGGTTTGGTTTTTCGAACCCGTATGCCCGCTACAGACACAGACACCAAACCAGAGGCACATTCGCTGCCTTCGACTTGTTGTAACCACCACCTGACCACTGTTTTCGCGAGATGAATCCACATCGCAACATCCTTACAGCACTTGTGCTAACTGTTTTGCTTGCGGGCTCGGCCCTGCCCTCGGTAGCGCAGGAATACAAGGAAGCCTTCAATGCTGGACTCGAGGCCGCAAAGGACCCGAATTCTTTCGCGACTGCGCGCGACAAGTTTGCGCAAGCTGTGGAAGGGGCGGTTGAGGCTTCCGACAACGACGTCGCACAGCGAGCCCGCTACTACGCTGCCCAGATTGACTACAAGATGGGCAACACCGCATTTAAAGCCGAAGATTTTGAATCCGCTCTTACGCATTACAGCAGTGGGGCCGAGATTTATCCAGCGTATGTCAAGAACCTGTACGGCCAAGGCTTGGCACTCAAAAAACTCGGCCGAATGGATGAAGCACTCGAAGCTTGGACAAAGGTCACAGCAGATACCCGGGACCGCAGAACCGCACTGGCTGCCCTGAGTGCGATCCGGGATCATTTTTACTACCAGGCCTCCAGCGCAGTGAGTAAGCGTGCGGTGGTAGCGGCAGACGCGGATCGCGCACTGACGGCCTTGTCCGAGTTGACCAATTACATTGAGACCCCAGATGCCGACTACTATTACTACACCGCAGTTGCTCATCAAATCAAGGGAGCTTTTGCCGAGAGCCTTACCGCGGCGGATCAGGCCCTGGAGCTGCACAATGGTAGCCGGACCGACAAAGCCAAGATTTATTTTGTGAAAGGTGAGGTGCTGGTCGCCCTCGGCAACACAGATGCGGCCAAGACCGCCTTCCAAAACGCAGCTTTTGGCAGCTACAAGCCATCTGCAGAGCATTATTTGGAAACGCTCTGACCTGATTCTAAAAACTTCCAGCAGAAGCCCGCGGTCCGACCGGATGGCGGGCTTTTTGTTTGAACGAAACATGCATTCTATTGCCGCTTCGGCTACAATTGGCAGAGGAACGAGCCTTGGGCAACATTGCGTAATTGAGGAAGCTGTAATCGTGGGGGAGAATTGCCATATCGGCCACCATGTAGTACTGAAAAGTGGCACACGGATAGGGCAAGGCGTGCGCATCGGGGACCATACCTCACTCGGTGTGCGTCCCCTGCGGGCCCGGCGAAGTGCGCGTAGGGATTTGAATTTGAATGCCGTTCTTACGGTCGGAGATAACGGTCTGATCGGGTGCGGAGCGGTGCTTTATGCGGGCTGTACCATAGCACCCGACGTCATGGTCGCAGACCTCACCACCGTACGAGAGAATGTCACGGTCGGCACCAACACTATTGTGGGCCGCGGCGTGGCCATTGAGAACAGCTGCTCGATCGGGGATTATTGCAAACTCGAGACCAACGCCTATATCACGGCGTACTCCACACTGGAGGATCATGTATTTATCGCCCCCGGCGTCACCACCAGCAATGACAACTTTGCCGGTCGCACGCGGGATCGCCACAAGTTTTACAAAGGAGTTATCGTGCGATGTGGCGGGCGCATCGGTGCCGGCGCAACCATTTTGCCTGGAAGAGAAATTGGCCCCGATGCTCTGCTCGCAGCAGGGAGTGTACTGACACGTAATATCCCGGCCGGTGAAATCTGGGCCGGTGTGCCCGCGCGCTTTCTGCGACGCGTCCCCGCTTCTCAGCTTCTGGAAAACCAGTGAGGTCACCATGCAATTGCAGATGGTCGACCTCAAAAGGCAATACCAGAGGCTAAAGGCGGAAATTGACGAAGCTGTGGACAAAGTGCTGTATTCCGGGCAGTTCATTCGCGGACCTGAATTAGTACAATTTGAGCAGGAGCTCGCCACATACGTTGGCGTGACCCATGCGATTGGTGTGGCCAATGGTACAGACGCACTTCAGATTGTGTACATGTCGCTGGGCATCGGCCCCGGAGATGAAGTCATAACCCCCGCTTTCACGTTCATTGCCACGGCTGAAGCGGCTGCTATCCTCGGAGCCACTCCCGTTTTTGCTGACATAGAGCCTGACTCATTCAACCTGGATCCCGAATGCGTAGAGGCCCTCATTACGCCACGCACCAGAGCCATCGTGCCGGTTCACCTATTCGGACGCGCGGCGGACATGAATGCGATCCAAGCCATTGCTGATCATCACGGCATTCCTGTAATAGAGGACAATGCACAGTCCATCGGTGCCACGGTCAACGGTCATAAAACAGGCAGCTTGGGCCGTCTGTCTACTTGTTCATTCTTCCCGTCCAAGAATCTGGGTGCCTGTGGAGACGGAGGAGCGGTGCTAACCAGCGATCCGGAAATGGCCGAACACGTGCGCATGATTACCAATCATGGTGGACGCCACAAGTATTACAATGAAATCATCGGCATGAACAGCCGGCTGGATGCGCTGCAGGCGGCTATATTACGCGTAAAGTTGCGGCATTTGGATATCTTCAATGAAGCGCGGCGCACAGCCGCGACAAGCTATGATAAGTGCTTTGCCGGTCATTCCGGCGTACGTATTCCCTCGGAGCCCTCTTGGGGCCGCCACGTATACCATCAGTATACGATTCGTGTGCGGGCACGCGATGAACTGGCGGCACATCTCACCTCGCGTGGTGTGCCGCATGGAATCTATTATCCCGTCCCCTTGCCCCAATTGCCCGTGTTTCGAGGAAACGCCCGTTGCGGCCCGCTGCCAGTGACCGAAGCTGCATGCAAGGAAGTTATTTCCCTGCCCATGCATACCGAATTGACGGACAAGCAGGTGACCTGTATTGCCGAAACTGTACTCGAATTCGTTTCGCAATCGGGGCATGAGTAAAGTTCGTATTGCACAAGTTGGAGCCGGATATTGGGGCAAAAACCTGCTGCGCAATCTGATGGCGCTCGACAGCACCTGCGTGGTCGCAGTCTGTGACGAAAATCCCTCTGTGCGCCAGTCGCTGACAGCGAAGCATCCCCGATTGACTGTTACCGCTTCGTACGCCGACCTGTTGTCCAGAGATGATATCGACGGCATCGTGATCGCAACTGATTCACCCCAGCACTATCCGATGGCACGCGCTGCGCTGGAAAGCGGCCGACACGTATTTGTGGAAAAGCCGATGACACAAACAACCAGTGAAGCAGAGACTCTGGTGCAACTTTCAAAAGAGGCGAACCGACACGTAATGGTGGGACACTTGCTGCTCTATCATCCTGCGTTTCGGTACGTCGAAGACCTCATCCATGCAGGCGGGCTTGGCAACGTATACTACCTTTACAGTATGCGGGTAAATCTGGGGATTATCCGCAAGCGCGAAAATGCGCTGGAGAGCCTGGCCCCTCATGATCTATCCGTTGCATTGGCTTTCCTGAAACAGAAGCCTACCCACGTCGCGGCCCACGGACAGGCCTATCTGCGGCCCGGTATATGCGATGTCGCATTCGCCATGGTGTTCTTCGAAAGCGGCATCCTCGCCCATTTGCATACCAGTTGGCTGGATCCGCACAAGATCCGCAAGGTCACCGTCGTTGGTGATCAAAAAATGGCTGTAATCGACGACACGGAAAGCGTTGAAAAAGTGAGACTCTATGACAAGGGGGTGAGCAACCCGGGATACGCGACGTTTGCCGAATCCATGACTATCCGCTCGGGCGATATCAACATCCCCAAGATCAACATGCAGGAGCCCCTGCGGCTCGAGTGCACCCATTTTGTGGACTGTATCCGCACCGGACAGCGTCCACGCACAGATGCGAGTAACGGGCTGAATGTGGTGCGGTTGCTTGAAGCCGCACAAACTTCCCTTAAGTATGGGGGCGCCAAGGTGCCTGTAGACGCGTGATCAGCCAACGGTATCTGGACCAGCTCGTAGCCCATTTTGAACAGCCGGCGTTCATCGACGATGATCCCATAGCCGTTTGTCACGCCTTTAGTGACCCGCGCGACCAAGAAATCATTGGCTTGTATGCCGCGCTTTTGGCTTGGGGACGTCGCGCGCTCATACTGGCCAAGCTGGAAGAGCTCTGTGACCGAATGTGCTATGAGCCTTGGGCATTTGTTTCCCGTTTCGATGTGCCGCGGGATGGTGACCGTTTGGCCTCGTTCGGCCATCGTACTTTCTTGCCTGAGGATGCGCTGATCTTCACGCGTAACTTAGGATTGCTAATCCGGCAGCACGGAAGCGTGGAAAGTATCTTTGGCATTGAGCATCACGAAGCAGACGTGGGACCGGCCATAGAACGATTCAGTATGCGCGTAATGCAGGCGCACCCGGAAACACCCGCGCGCCTCCAAAAGCATTTGGCACGCCCCAGCAGGCGCAGTGCCTGCAAGCGCTTGTGCCTGTACCTTCGCTGGATGGTGCGCAAGGGACCTGTGGACCTCGGAATATGGATGTCCGCCCGCCCCGAGCAACTGGTCTTACCACTGGATGTACATTCGGGCCGACAAGCCCGGGCTTGGGGAATGCTAAAACGCAATGCGAATGACTGGCCAGCCGCCCAAGCGCTTACCGAAGCCTGTCGCGCATTGGCACCCTGCGATCCCGTGCGGTACGATTACGCATTTTTTGGCCTTGGCGCATACGGGCCTCCGGCTGGCCTGCAAATTGAATCCATATGACCGTGCGCAAGCCTGATCCGGAGCTCTGTCTGGTAATACCGTGCTTTAATGAGGCGGAGGTATTGCCCGATTTACTGGCGTCGATCCGGGCACTTGATCTTGGGCTACGGCTGCGTGTGCTTTTTGTCGATGACGGCAGCCACGATCAAACCTTTGCCCTGCTGGCCAAAGCTTGCGCAAAGGATAAACGTCTAGCCTGCTTGAGCTTCTCCAGGAATTTTGGCCATCAGGTAGCCGTAAGTGCAGGCCTGCAGTACGCGTATGGCGACTTGGTGGCTGTACTGGATGCAGATCTCCAAGATCCGCCGGAACTCCTCCCTGACTTTATTGCCAAGTGGCACGATGGATTCGACGTCGTCTACGGCATTCGAACCAACCGCAAAGAATCCTGGTTCTTGCGCATCGCCTACAAGATATTTTATCAGCTGCTCAATCGTATCACCCACATCGATATTCCGCGCGATTCCGGTGATTTTGCACTGATGGACCGGCGAGTCGTGTCGGTTATTAACCAAATGCCCGAGCACAACCGGTTCGTTCGCGGCCTGCGCGGCTGGGCTGGTTTCCGCCAAGTTGGTATCAAGTACGCAAGGCCGGCAAGACAGGCCGGCAAGACTAGCTACAATATGCGTCGGTTGACCCGGCTGGCACTCGACGGGCTGCTCTCCTTTTCATCGATACCTTTGCGATTCTCCGGCTGGATCGGCGCAGCCGCTGCGCTTCTGGGCTTCTGCTACCTGGCCTACGCCCTAATCATTAATTTGAGCGGCCAATCGTTGCCCGAAGGTTGGACCTCCACCGTGGTATTGGTCCTTTTCCTCGGCGGCGTGCAGCTCATGGTCCTCGGCGTTATCGGCGAATATATCAGTCGAATATTCGACGAGGTGAAAGGACGCCCGCATTATGTGGTTCGTGAAGGGACCGGCTGGTTGAAGGACGTGGAAACGACTACGCCATCCCCATAGAGGCTACTGATCGCCTGACACCACGGCCTGCCTGAAAGCCTGCCACGTGTTGCGGTCGATGGCGGCATGCTCTCGACCCAGCGTAGCCCGCGTGTCTACCATCTGACAGGCTTTGGCATGCACCCGCGGCCAATCGTAATCCCCATGGTCGGTGGCAATGAGCACACAATCGGCTCCGACAATCGCCTCTTCCAAGTCACTGACCGACACCATCTCCAACTCACCGAGGGTAAACGCGGGAACGTGCGTATCGTGGTATGCCACCCTGGCTCCTTTCTCGTGCAAGAGTGTGATGATGTCCAAAGCCGGAGATTCGCGCAAATCCCCCACATCCTTTTTGTAGGCTACACCAATCACCAGAATATCGCTGCCCTTCAGCGCCTTGCCGTCGCTGTTCAGGGCATCCTGTACTTGATGAACCCAGTATCCGGGCATCGAAGTATTGACTTCTGTGGCCAACTCAATGAAGCGTGCAGTGTACCCCAGTGTGCGGAGCTTCCAGGACAGGTAC
Source organism: Rhodothermales bacterium (assembly GCA_012271205.1). Lineage (GTDB taxonomy): Bacteria > Bacteroidota > Rhodothermia > Rhodothermales > Bin80 > JAAXGT01. Next base: position 1,392 of record JAAXGT010000100.1, on the reverse strand, counting down.
TGTGGATCAACTGGAATGCAGTGTCCGCCAAGCCCCGGGCCCGGAAGAAATTTCATGAATCCGAACGGCTTGGTCGCCGCTGCTTCGATCACCTCCCAAGCGTTTAGGCCGAGCTTGTCACAAATGAGCAATACTTCATTGGCGAGACCGATATTGACCGCCCGAAATGTATTTTCCAGCAGCTTGGTCATTTCCGCCGCTTCCGTGGAGCTGACCGGCACTAGAGTATCGATCGCCGTGCCGTAGAGCGTCATCCCGATCTCCAGACAATCCAGCGTCTCGCCTCCCATCACTTTCGGCGTGTTTTTCGTGGTCCAGTTCTTGCGCCCTGGATCGACACGCTCCGGTGAAAAGCAAAGAAAGAAGTCTTCCCCCACTGTTAAATGCGGCGCAGCCTGTCGGAATCGCGGCAAGATGACCTCAGTAGTAGTGCCCGGATACGTCGTGCTCTCCAGCACGACCAGCATACCCTTGCGCAAGCGCCGAGCAATAGCATCCGCAGCACTTAGAATGTGAGACACATCCGGTGAGCGTGTCTTACGCAGTGGGGTCGGTACGCATATGCTTATCGCGTCGCACGTGTACAGTACATCAAAATCGCTTGTAGCACGTAAGCGATTCTCTTCCACCAAGGGACGAACCCGGGCCGACGGGATATCTTCGATGTAGGACTCCCCCTGGCAAACCATGCGTACCTTGCGCTCATCTATATCGATGCCAACCACATTACTCCCGGCTTCCGCAAGTATCGTGGCAAGCGGCAGCCCTACGTAGCCCAGCCCGATTACCGCAACGGTAACTTCCCGCCGCACAATTTTTTGCTGCAGGATGTCTCTCACCGTAATATTCATGGCCACATTTTACAACAGATAGCCGAGAATGCGCAGTTTGGCCAAGACCTTTTCCGTGCTTTCAGAGACCGTTTCCACATCCGTGTGACAGACGACCTCCGCAATTTCAGGTGTCTCATAAGGATCGTCAATTCCGGTAAAACCCTTGATTAAACCGGCACGTGCTTTTGCATATAAACCCTTGACATCCCGGGCCTCACAAATATGGAGCGGCGCATTGACGAACACCTCAATATATCCACCCTCCCTTCCAATACGCCCGCGGTTAACCTGTCGATCTGACGTATACGGTGCAATTGGGGTACAGATCACAATGCCACGGTGCTTGACGATTTCCGAAGCTACATAGCCTATGCGCTGCACATTGGTCGAACGATCTTCCTTAGAAAATCCCAAGCCTTTACTCAAGTTTGTACGCACGATATCTCCATCCAGGAGTGTAACCGGACGTGAGGTGATTTCCAGCAAACGAGATTGGAGTGCATGCGCGATGGTCGACTTGCCGGATCCCGAGAGTCCAGTAAGAAAAACGGCGAACCCC
>JAAXGT010000202.1 GCA_012271205.1 Rhodothermales bacterium | reverse complement strand
CCTCCCGGGCCACCAAGGCCCGAATGTCCCACTGCCGCCGGCTGCGCTTGGAGACCTAGTGTTTTTGTAGCCGCGCCTCATGGCCGTGATCGGGAAGGGGGTGGAAGTCCAAGTCCATGGAGCCTTCGGGGGCGGGCCGCCGCGTCGGAGCGACCTCGGGCCAGGCCGTCCTCCAGGAATGGAGGTGGGGGCCTCCACGCGGGTACTGTATTCGGTGAGCGTGGATCACCTTAAGTCCGGCAAACCAGGCGGTGCCCGGATCCAGGAGGTCGGGCCGGACCCGGAAAGGACGGCCCCGGCCCCACAGTTGGAGGNNAGGGCCAGCCACGCGCGGATCAGGCCCCCGGCGGGGATTTTCCGGCTGGACGGCCCCGCCGTTGCCAAGGCATCCAGGCGGGCTGGGACCCGATCCCGGACAAACAGAAACAGGCCCCCAACCGGGGGGCACCGGCCCGGGCGCCCATCCGCCTCGGTGGCGGTGAGGATGCCGGTCGCCGCCCGGGCCCTACGCCGGGGCCATTTCGCAAATCCCGCGCGTCTGAGGACCCGCCCAATGGGGGGGGCCGACGTTCAGGTTTTCCGCCTTCAGACGTTCGGCGATCGGGGCCTTGGAGAGGTGCTCCCGGCGCCGCAGGGCTATGATGCGCCCCTTGCGGCGCGACCGGGCGTTTCGGGTCGGGTCGTCGAACGGGCGCAAGCGCCGGGTTTTTCGCCGGTCTGAGGCCCAATTGCGTAGGGGGCCCGGATGGAGTCCGAATTGTTTGGCCATCGGGGCCTAGGGTTTTTGTTCGACGAAGCGCGCCCGCCGGGCTTCGTACTCTTTGTGTTTGGGATGGAGGGGATGGAGGAAGAATGGGGCGACCTCTTGGTTCACAGAGGTCATTATATGACGTCATTATCAATATCAATCCAATATCAAGGAGTCTTAAATATCAAGTATCCGGGCTCACAATCGCCATGATCGGCGAGATAGCACCATAACGTCGACCCTATCGTCCCAAATGGGCGTTGCGACCCTATCGTGTATCATATTGGCTCGTATCTTATCATAACGTATATTAAGTGACTCCTACGACCAAAAAGGACCAAATACCGCCCTTTTGGGCCCCATCGGGCCGATGGTTGTCACTTCGATGGGCTTGTTGGAAATTCAGGGTAAAGGGTTACGAGCCGAGTCCGGTGTCAGAGCCTCAGTCAAGAAGCCGGACAATTCACGGCCAGTACAGGGGCCAGGCCGCTAGTTCAGATATTCTGATACGAGCCAGTTGTGCATCGATGGAATAGGGGCCGCATACCCTTTTCCGTGCCTACTCAGCACCCCCTTGTGCAGGGCCTGGTCGAACAGACGCGTGGCCTCGTCCGGTCCGTAATGCCTGGTCAGGCTGGCTAGGATGTGTTTCTTTGACACTCCGTCTGCCGTTGTGACTTGAATCAGTGCTTCCGCCATATGCTGAAGTTCCGGGGTGTCGAAGGCGTCTGTCCGGCCCTTGTAGTAGGCCGCTCGCCTAGCTCTGCCCTGACTAAGCACCACGTCCAGCCCTGAGGTCGTCATTTGCCCGGTGTCTTCATGCAACTGCACCAAGGCAGGTTTTACATAAGACAGGATGTGCTGGGGCCAGCCATAGGTCTCTTTTGTGATGGCATCGATCCATGGCCCCGGGTCGCCCTGAGCGCCTCCGTCCTTGGTCAGCCAGTCATACAGGACCGCCCGCTCCGCTTCTGGATCCAGACCGCCCAGATTCACCAGACAGTCCCCTTCGAATCGAGAAATCCCAAGTTTTTCAAACGCGTGTTGTGATGTCCCCAACCCCCCGGCCAGCAAGATAACCGGCCGACCTATTTCACCGTTGTGGATGCTGGTGAGAACCATGCTGGCGGTTGCAACTGCCTCTCCAACAGGGGCCGCTGCCTGGCCCAGTCGCTGGGCCTCGTCCAACACAAGTAGGAGCCGGTCATTAGAGTCAGTCAGCAGGTCCAGCATCGTTACTGGTGGCAGGTCTGCTGTGGCCGCCGCAGTAGCGACACCGAGCTTAGCCGAAGCCCCGGTAACGGCCGGCTTCCGCCTCCCGTCCAAGGATTTACGCAGTAGGTGCGGATCCCACAGCGTCTGCGGATGGATTTTCACAACCAGCCACCCAATTCCTTGTGCACGCTTCGCGCATTCCGCCAGTAGCGCGGTCTTGCCAGCACCCGGTGCCCCCTGCACCAGAAATATGGTGCCTGCGTTTTGTCTGGCCGCCTGATGACTCCGCTCCGCAAATTGTCCCAGTATCACCGTACGTCCATGAAAATACTTGGCCGGCCCGCGGTCCCAGGCCTCAGAAGCTGGCCCCGGTACTCCAAAATCCGCTACATGATCTGAGAGCGGATTAAGCAAACTGCCACGCGACCGCTTACGGGAAGACCAGAACTTACGCATGGTGCAGTCTGGTTGAGTCCACGAGTGTCGTGCGAATAGTGGTAATTGTCGGTACCTACTTCAGGGCAAAAAGTTGCCATCCGTAGCAAATGGCTTTACCCCGCATAGTGCTGTGAAGCTGGATAAGCGCCATACAGACAACTGAACTTTATAGTATGTGCGTCAGTTAGCTTGACGCACATACTATAAAGTTCAGATAAAATGTTGGCGTACCCTATAGAGATGGGCCAAAGCCAATAGGGTACGCCAACATTTCATGCCGGCCTAGGCTAGGTGCATTCTTGAGGCACGGATACGGCTTCAGGGGCTCCAAAAACAGACTGAAACTCCAAAATATTACCCCCAATCCTCCAATCTAGGGGCTTCAGGCAAGTAATCCACTCCTAAAGTGCCATTGATCAGAGCTTCCCAAGATGCCCGCCTTGCACAACCTCGAAAGCCAGTTGATCGCTTACGCTTTGAGGCTTCTCTCTGCGTCTGCTCCCTGAAGCATGCAGCGACACACAAAAATCATATCGACAATTGGTCCGGCTTCGACCAGCAGAGACCACATTGCAGATATCATAGCGGCTGGTACGGATGCAACTCGACTGAACTTTTCCCACGGGACGCACGAAGATCACCGCAAGGCGGCCGGCTTTATCCGGGCGGAAGCGGCACGCCAAGGCCGTCAAGTAACCATTATAATGGACTTGCAGGGACCTCGGATTCGAGTAGGGCGGGTACGCGGCGGCAATATGGAGCTTAATGCGGGCGATCGGGTACGGCTGACGGGCAATCCTATTCCATACAGCACACCGGAGTGCCTCCACATCAGCTACGACGCGCTGGCCCGTGATGTGATTCCCGGTGGCCGCATACTCATGGATGACGGGCGTTTAGAGCTCAGCGTAATCGGCGTGCACGGGGGCGATGTGGAGGCGCAGGTTGAAGTGGGTGGCTTGTTAAGTTCCAACAAGGGCGTAAATCTGCCGCACGTACGCACCAGCGGGCCAGCCCTTACGGACAAGGATCTGGCTGATCTCGAGGTGGGCATTGAACTCGGTATAAATCTAATAGCCCTCTCGTTTGTACGCAATGAGATCGACGTAATGGATTTGCGCAAGCATTTGGCCCGACACGGGCACCGCGCTAGCATTATCGCGAAAATCGAAAAGCCTGAGGCGGTTGACTGCATAGATCGCATACTGGCTGTCAGCGACGGTATTATGGTAGCCCGGGGCGACCTCGGCATAGAAATGCCCATGGCAGAAGTTCCCGCGGCGCAGAAATCGCTCATTCACAAGTGTCTGCTCGCTGGCAAACCCGTAATCACGGCCACGCAGATGCTCGAAAGCATGATCACGAGTCGCGTACCCACGCGTGCCGAGGCCAGCGACGTGGCCAATGCGGTACTCGATGGCACGGATGCGGTCATGCTCAGCGGCGAAACGGCCGTGGGACGGCACCCGGCCCACGTGGTTCGGGCCATGTCGCGTATCATTACCTCTGCCGAGCGCCACTGGTACGAGCTGTCCCCCGCCAGGCGCGGGTTGCCCGAAGAGCTGAACTCGGTCGATGACGGTCGGAATGTGACGGATGCCGTGACCTTGACCGCATGCGAACTGGCCACTCATGTTGGTGCGGAGGCCCTGGTCTGCCTGACCACCACGGGTGCCACCGCCCGGGCTTTGGCAAAACACCGTCCGCGTATGCCGGTCTACGCCTTTACGGATCAACCCCAAATCATAGGCGGACTAGGCATGTTGTGGGGAACAAAGAGCTTCGTCATCCCCTTTCAGAATGACACGGATGCCGGTGTACGCTTGGTGCAGCGAAACCTTCTGGAGCAGGGACTCGTCCGCAAGGGTGATGTAATTGTAATCTGCGCTGGCATGCCGCTACCTCGCAAGGGAAGCACCAATATGGTGCATGTAAGCAAAGTTGAGTAGTGTACATGGTGAATTTCCGAGTGCCCATTAATTGTTGCGCCCTGACTGTGGGGTTGCTGCTGCTTGCGGGTTGTGGCGGAAGCTCATTTTTCGGGGCGCGTTACGACAACTTTTCCGCGTATTACAACAAATACTATAACGCGGAGCGGGCGCTCGAAGAGGGTATAGAGGCGTTTGAACAAGCTTTGGAGCGCAGCCCCATCGATCAGGATGTGTTCCTGTCGATGTTCGGACGCAGCCAACAAGCCACAACGCAGCGCAAGCCCTTTGAAGATGCAATCATGAAGAGTGCTGACATTGTGCGCGAGCATCCGGATTCGAAATGGATAGATGATGCCATTTTGATTATTGGCAAGGCGTGGTTCTTCACGCTCAATTTTGTTGGCGCTCAAGAGAAGTTCCAGGAGATCCTGGCGATAGATTCACCCCTGCACGACGAGGCGAGATTCTGGCTGGCCCGCACCTACATCGCGGGCGGTGAATACGACGAGGCTTTTAGCCACTTGCAGGCTACGCTTAGTGCCGAAAACGTCTCGCGCCGCTGGGAGCCGCGCTACAGGCTTGCGCTCGCTGAATTGTACGTGCAGCGCGAAAACTGGGTTGATGGGGCGGCAGAGTTGGAGAGGGGGCTTGACCGGATTCAGGACAGGGCGCTGGCCGGGCGAGCCCTGTTCTTGCTGGGGCAGGTTTACGAGCAACTGGGCCAGTACGAAGATGCTGTTGCGGCCTACAATCGAGTCCAGGACTACAAGCCCTTTTATGAGTTGTCTTATGCCGCTCAGTACAGCGCCGTGCGCGTACTGGCCGACCACGTTGATGCGGACGCTGCCCTGCAGGGTCTTCGTCGTATGGAACGGGACGACAAGAACTACGATCACCGCGCGAATCTGGCCTACTTGCGCGGACGCGTACTCATAGCGCAAGGCCAGTATGATGCGGCACTGGATATCTATGATGAGCTATTGTACGATCAGACGGCTGGCGGAAGACAGCTGCGCGGTCCGATCCACTATACCCTGGGGATCTTTTACCGTGACACGTATTCGGATTTTCCGTATGCAGCGGCACACTTTGATACAGCCCAGAGAAGCTTGGGGTCGCGCGCCTTTGGAACACGCCGGGCCAGGGAACGAGCCAAGCCGGCGCCGAGCGCGATAACCGACAGTGAGGAGCAAGCCCGTGTATTTGGGGATTTTGCAGATATCCTCGACCAAATCCTTCATATGGATTCTTTACTGTATTTAGGTTCGCTGGACGACAGCAGTTTCAAGGCGGTGGAAATGGAGTTGCGCCGGCAGCGTGCCGCAGAGATTGCCGAATCTGAACGCAGAATGGCCAAGCGCCAGATAGAGAATCAATTCCGCGGGGATGGCGGGGCTGTATTGAACCAAAGCGAACAGGATCTGGAACAAGAAGATTTCGGGAGTGCGGAAGCCGGATTCTTGTTTCATCGCGATCCGGTGCGTCTGCTGCAGGCGCATCAGGACTTCGTGCAGATCTGGGGGGAGCGGCCACGAGCACCAAACTGGCGACGCTTGGCTGCCATTGAAGCTGTGGCGGCTGAAGTGGATGCGAAAGAAGGAGGTGGAACAGACATTGGCTCGGAAAGCACGCTGGAAAGCACGTTGCCGGAGGTAGATATGTCCGCCGTGCCGCGAGATGAAGAAAGCTGGGCCGCAATGCTCAATGATCGGGCTATGGCCTGGTATGAGCTGGCCAATGCACTCTTTTTGTCCATGAACATGCCGGACTCTGCGGCAGTGTGGTATCGAATGGTGATTGAGGAGAATGACCATGCACCAGTGGCTCAGCGGGCGTATTACGCACTCGCAGAAGTACAACGCGCACTGGGAGACACGCTGGCGGCCCAGCGGCTTTATGAGGTCATTGTGGATCGATTTCCTCAGTCCGAATTTGTTCACAATGCTTACGAGCGGTTGGGCCAGCCCGTGCCTGAGGGACTCTTAACGGACTCGTTGGAGCTGGCCGAACGCGCCTATCTCATACAACAGGAACATTTCAGGCAGGGCGCCTATGATTCTGTATTGACCGGTATGATTGATCTGGCGCTGACCTGGCCGACCACTGAAGTAGCGCCGCGAGCGCTTTTGCAGGCCGGCCGGGCCTACATGGCATGGACAGCTCGGGACAGTCTGGATCTGTTTGGTGAACTTCCGGTCACGTTGCCCGATTCTGTATTAGTCGACACAGGTTTCCTGGAATCGCCAGACGATAGCACTGCGTCCGACACAACACTCACGCTTTCTACACTGCTCGGGTTCATCTCTTCGCGGTACGAACAGGCGCCACACGCCGACCAGGCAACCAGAATTATCACAGTATTGGGCGAACGTCAAGCGGCTATTAGGGCCCATGCCGATTCACTGGCCCGGGCTGACTCGTTGGCACTGGTCGCCTCACTGGCCCGGGCTGACTCACTGGCTTATGCCGATTCGCTGGCAGCAAGCATGCCGGATTCGCTGGCTCCTGCTCAAGCTGAGACGCCGGTGGATACCCTTGTGGTGGCGGAATCTGAATCGGAGGTGTCTGTGCCCGAAGATGCGGCTGCCCACCCAGACTCCATAAAGGCTGTGTCGCGTCCTGAGCCCGCACCGGACTTTCCGGCAGGACCACGCCGGCAGCCAGTTGTTGACACCCAGGGAGCGCCTGAACCGCAGGATCCCGGACTAGGCAACTTGGATTGGTCACAGGGTGGTTATACGATTGTGCTCGAAACGTACAAACAGCATGCCATGGCGGTAGCCTTTGTCAATAATTTCCAACACTCAATAGCGGATATCCCACACGCTATGGATATCATGGGTGCCGAAACAGCCGAGGGTGTGGAGTTCCGAGTTGGTCTCGGCCTGTTTGAAACGCTCCAAGACGCGGAAGCCGTGCGGCAACGGCTTGAGGGACGTATCCCTGCGCAGGCCCGGATCGTACGCGTGACGGGTCAGCCCGAATAGCGGCTTGGCCTCCCTTAGAAACTGAAACCGGCGGCCATAGGTACAACTGGACTGCCGCTACAACGAGGAATCGCATGCGTTCGGGTGACAACAACGCGGAAGGGCGGACGCCAGAGCGGACTCGGCCTCCGCAGGGATTTCGGCCCAAGTTTATGTGGATGGTCTATGTGGCGATCCTTGCGGTCATCCTGACGAATTTCATCTTCACGTTCGGGCGAGGCGATTCAACGAGTGTGAAGTACGGGGACTTTTTGGAGCATGTTGAGGCGGGTTACGTGGATGAAATCACGATCCTGAATGACCGGCGCGTTAGCGGCAAACTGACCGACAGCGGCATTCAGGGGTTGGGACGTGAGGTAGAACCCCAGTCTCAAGGGCTGTGGAGACGCGAAGAGACACAGGGATCGTTTGTAACCACTAAGGCCGCCAATCACGACCTCGTCGAGTTTCTGAGGGACTACAACGAAGCCAATCCGGAGCGCTTACCCGTGAAGTTTGAGGTGGTGTATCAGGAGAACTGGTTTGGGGGGGCGCTGGCTTGGCTCATTCCACTGGGGCTGCTCATTGTTCTGTGGTTGTTCATTATTCGCAGAATGAATCCGGGATCGCAAGTACTAAACATCGGCAAGAATAAGGCCGTGCTCTTTGAGTCGATGGGCCAGCCCACCGTCACTTTCGAAGATGTGGCGGGGCTGGAAGAAGCTAAGGAGGAAGTGGCCGAGGTGGTCGAATTCTTGCGTAACCCCAAGAAATTCACGCGGCTGGGCGGCGTGCTGCCCAAGGGCGCACTGCTTGTTGGGCCACCGGGCACGGGCAAGACTCTCTTGGGCAAAGCCGTGGCTGGCGAGGCCGGGGTGCCATTTTTTTCCATCAGCGGCAGTGACTTCGTCGAGATGTTCGTTGGCGTTGGTGCGGCACGCGTACGCGACTTGTTCAAGCAGGCCAAAGAAAAGGCGCCTTGTATTGTTTTTATCGACGAGATCGACGCGATAGGGCGCAGTCGCGGGCGCAGCATGATGCTGGGAGGCAATGACGAGCGAGAAAATACGCTCAATCAGCTCCTCGTTGAGATGGATGGATTTAATACGGATAAGGGGGTCATCATCATGGCCGCCACTAACCGCCCGGATGTACTGGATGCCGCGCTGCTTCGTCCCGGCCGCTTTGACCGGCAGATTCTTATTGACCGTCCGGATCGTTTGGAGCGCGCGGCCATATTCCGTGTGCATACCCGCAATCTCGTTTTGGACGAAAACGTGGATTCTGACATATTGGCTTCTCAGACCCCGGGGTTTGCTGGGGCGGAAATTGCTAATGTGTGCAACGAAGCGGCACTCTTGGCTGCCCGGCTGGACAAGGAGACCATCCAGATGGCGGACTTTGAACAAGCCATTGACCGTGTGATCGGCGGGCTCGAGAAGAAAAACAAGCTCATCAAGCCGGAAGAGAAACGCATTGTGGCTTACCACGAAGCTGGACACGCCATTGTGGGCTGGTATTTGCCAAATACTGACCCGGTGATTAAGGTCTCCATTGTGCCGCGAGGTCTGGCTGCCCTGGGCTATGCACAATCATTGCCCGACGAACGATATATAACGACGCGTGAGGCTTTTGTAGATCAGATGACGATGATGATTGGGGGACGGGTGGCTGAAGAAATCAAGTTCGGACAGTTGTCAACGGGTGCGCAAAATGATCTCGAAAGGATCACCAAGACGGCCTACGCCATGGTAGTAGACTTTGGCATGAGCAGCCGTGTCGGGCATGTCAGCTTCAACCTTTCCAGCTCGCGCAACACGACCCCCATGTTCGAGAAGCCCTATTCGGAATCGTTGGCGCACCTCATTGACGAGGAAGTACGTAAGTTGATCGAAGATGTCCGAACACGTGCCTTTGATCTGCTTACCGAAAAGCGAGACAAATTGGAAAAGCTGGCGCAGCTGTTACTCGAACAGGAAGTGCTGGGACCGGCCGATCTGCTCAGCGTTCTGGGCGAGCGTCCGTATGGAGAATACATCTCCGTAAATGGCCTGCCGGCCAAGCCTGAGTCAGAATCTTCTCCTTCGCCCCCGGTGGCCGCGTAACGCTATCAATTAATTAACAGGATCTTTGTTTACGCGGTCGGTGCCGATTTGCAACTTTAGACAAAATCGCCGTAACTTAATAAGCTGTTCTGTAAACGGGATCCGGCAACCTGCGAGAATGGTATCGCAGCACTACCGGTCCGGAAGACTTAGAAACGTTTTTGCCGACCATACAACAATTAGTGCGTAAGGGCCGTCATCCCAAGGTTAAGAAAACCAAGGCGGCCGCGCTGCAGCGCAATCCCCAGCGCCGCGGCGTATGCACACGTGTGTACAACACGACGCCAAAGAAGCCTAATTCCGCCTTGCGGAAAGTGGCCAAAGTGCGCCTGACAAACCAGATTGAAGTGATCGCCTATATCCCGGGAGAAGGGCATAATCTACAGGAACATTCGATTGTGCTCGTGCGGGGAGGGCGGGTAAAGGATTTGCCAGGTGTGAAGTACCACATCGTGCGTGGGGCGCTGGATACCAGTGGTGTGCAGGATCGAACACAATCGCGGTCCAAGTACGGAGCCAAGCGGCCAAAGACATAATCGATGTAATTACCTGCACTTGGCCGTATCGCCACTTTTGGTGCCGGCCACAGTGGGCTTTGAATTTCCAATGAGACGAAAATCTGCTGAGCGCCGACAGGTTACGCCTGATCCCAAGTACGGGGACAAGCTGGTGGCCCAGTTTGTCAATTATGTCATGCTGCATGGCAAGAAAACGGTTGCGCGCAGTATCGTCTATGACGCCTTTGCGATGATCGAGGAACGTGCGGCTGAGCCGGGTATCGAGATCTTCCGCAAGGCTGTAGAAAATGTAGCGCCGCTGGTCGAGGTGCGTAGCCGCCGGGTAGGAGGCGCCACCTACCAGGTGCCAATCGAAGTCCGGCCAGACCGGCGTACGGCCCTGGCATTCCGGTGGATTATCCAGCACGCGGCCCGACGATCAGACCGATCTATGGCACAGCGGTTGGCCGGAGAACTCTTTGCCGCTTCCCGTGGTGAAGGTGGCGCGATCAAAAAGAAGGATGACACTCACCGCATGGCGGAATCCAACAAGGCCTTTTCCCATTTCCGGTTCTAGATGGCGGTTCATTCTATGAATTCTGCGAAAGACACCAGGCTTCGTCGCATGCGCAATATTGGCATTATGGCCCATATTGACGCTGGCAAGACGACCACGACGGAGCGCATACTTTTCTATACGGGGCGCTTGCACCGCATGGGAGAGGTGCATGAAGGTGGGGCTACCATGGACTGGATGGAGCAGGAGAAGGAACGCGGGATCACGATCACCAGTGCGGCCACGACCTGCTTCTGGAAAAAGGACCAGGAGTACCGCATCAATATTATCGACACGCCAGGTCATGTGGATTTCACTATCGAAGTAGAGCGGTCACTGCGCGTTTTAGACGGAGCCGTCGCCCTGTTTTGTGCGGTGGGAGGCGTAGAACCTCAGTCCGAAACGGTTTGGCGACAGGCGAACAAGTATCGGGTGCCCCGAATTGCGTTTGTCAATAAAATGGACCGTACCGGTGCAGACTTTGTGGAAGCATTGAAGTCCATGCGGGAGCGGTTGAAGGCGAATCCGGTGCCCGTCCAGATTCCGATCGGCAGCGGGGCACTCTTCCGCGGTGTGATTGACCTCATTGCCAATAAGGCCATTATCTGGCACGATCATACGCAAGGTGCGACGTGGGATGTGATCAATGTTCCGGCAGACCTCGAAAAGAAGGCCCGCCACTGGCGGCTCAAGCTTCTTGAATCAGTGGCCGAACATCACGACGATCTCTTGCTCAAGTATCTCGACGGCGAATCCATTACTCCGGATGAAATCCGCGTCGCGGTCCGCGAAGCCACATTGAATCTGGATATTACACCAGTCTTCTGCGGCTCGGCCTTCAAGAATAAAGGGGTGCAGCGTCTCTTGGATGGCGTAGTGGATTACCTGCCGAGCCCCTTGGATGTGCGGCCTGTCGAAGGCTTGATACCGGGCGACGGGACGGCGACGGAGCGCAAGCCACGGCCGTCTGAACCATTTGCGGCCATAGCCTTCAAAATTGCCACGGATCCTTACGTTGGCAAGTTGACATTTTTCCGCGTGTACAGCGGGACCTTGGAAAAAGGGACACCGGTGTTCAATGCCACAACGGAACGCACGGAGCGCATCGGACGCCTGCTGTTCATGCACGCGAATCGCCGCGAGGACGTTACACGCGTGGAAGCCGGTGACATTGCCGCTGCAGTGGGACTCAAGAACGTCAAGACCGGTGACACGCTTTCTGATCCAGGGCGGCCGGTCATTCTGGAGAAGATGGATTTTCCGGATCCGGTGATCCGGATTGCCATCGAGCCGAAAACCAAGGCGGACAGCGAGAAGCTTTCAGCTGGTCTGCAGAAACTGGCGGAGGAGGACCCGACGTTCCAAGTTTCAATCGATGCCGAAACGGGACAAACCCTGATCGCCGGCATGGGAGAGTTATACCTGGAAATAATCGTTGATCGCCTGCGGCGGGAATTCAAAGTGGAGGCAAATGTCGGTAAGCCGCAGGTGGCTTACCGTGAGACCTTTCGGTCGACCGTGACGGAGCGGTATACGCACAAGAAACAGACAGGAGGACGGGGTCAGTTCGCCGTCGTCGAAATAGAGATCGGCCCCAACGAGCAGGGGGTCGGATTTGAGTTTGTGAACGAGGTCGTGGGCGGCGCTATCCCGAAGGAATACATCCCAAGCGTCCAGAAGGGTATCCGGCTGGCCATCGGGCAGGGCCCGCTTGCGGGCTATCCGGTGGAAGGTATCCGTGCCCGCCTGTTTGACGGCAAGCATCACGAAGTGGATTCCGACCAGAATGCATTTGAAGTGGCCGGCCAGATGGCCTTTCGCAGTGCAGGCCGCCGGGCAAATCCGGTTCTTATGGAGCCCGTTATGAATGTAGAGGTCGTCACACCAGAAGAGTACATGGGTGAGGTCATCGGGGATTTGAACAGCCGACGCGGACGCATCGTGTCCATGGATCAGCGCCAGGATGCCCGGGTCGTCAAGGCCTTGGTTCCGTTGTCGGAAATGTTTGGCTACTCGACGGACATGCGCTCGCTGACGCAGGGACGCGCCATCTATACAATGCAGTTTGAATCCTATGAGCCCGCGCCGAAGTTGGTCGCGGACAAGGTGATTCTGTCCGGTTACGGCAAAGCGGGGTGAGGCCCCTATTCAACAGACTTAAATCCTGTTAATACCAATGGCAAAGGAGGTATTTCAGCGTACGAAGCCGCATGTCAACGTGGGGACGATCGGGCATGTGGACCATGGCAAGACGACGTTGACGGCGGCGATCACGCGGGTATTGAACGATCGATACGGGGGCACGGAGGTACGCTCCTTTGATTCGATTGACAATGC
>JAAXGT010000132.1 GCA_012271205.1 Rhodothermales bacterium | reverse complement strand
CTCGCCGTACAAATTGCGGGCCTCGTACGGATCGGCCTCCAAGTCGTAGAGCTCGCCGCAGTCGACTCCGAAATCCTCCGGCTGATAGTGTACGTAGCGCCATTTCCCCCAGCGCAGTGCCTTGCTGTGCCGATGCTCAGTGACCGCCACCTCATGCACGGGATCGGTCCCGCCCCGCAAAAGCTCGCTAATATCCGCCCCATCCATGCCCTCCATCGCCGGCAACCCGCAGAGGTTCATAAACGTCGGGGCCAAATCGACATTTTCCACCAAGGCGTCGCAAATCCTGCCCGCGGCCGCAACGCCCGGCACCCGCCAGAGCATCGGCACCCGACACACCGCCTCGGAGCATATTCCGGGGGCCTTTTCCTGAATGCCAAAAGCAGTGCTGTACGCGCCGTGGTCGGAGTTATAGACGACGATCGTATCTTCAGCCAAGCCGCGTTCGTCGAGGTAGTCCAAAAGGCGACCAATGCAGTAGTCAACCTGCGTCACGCAGCCCAGATAGCCGCGCCAGATGTTGCGCGCTCCCTCCTCCGGCGACCATTCCTCTCCCTCCCAAGCCCGCTGAAACCGCGCGTGCATATCGCGGAAATGCGGCGGGCGGCCCGACGGATCTTGGTAATAGGTCTCCGGCAACGCAATGTCGTCTGCGTACATATCCCAGAATTTCTGGTCCGGCGTATAGGGCGCGTGCGGTCGCGGCAACGACACCTGCATACAGAAGGAGTCTCCTTCGCACCCGTCCATAAATTCAATTGCCCGATCCACACACCAACTCTCGACATTGTACTCCAGTGGCAACTCCGATGGCCGGGCGCGAAACTGGTTCTGGGGCAAGCCAACAGGGTGGGGGGCTGGGTAACCAGTGATGCGGAAATTGTCGTTTTGTTCCAACAGACCGGCACCGGCTAAAAACGTTTGATACGGCGACAGACCGCCCGCACCTGGCACCGGCGGCGAGGTACCAGACATCCAGTAATCAACGTGATCCAACAGCCAGTCGCACGGCTGGTTGGGCACGTGCGTCTTGCCGATCACCGCCGTCTTGTACCCGTGCTGCTTAAAATGGCCGAGAAAACTCTGCATTCCCTCCGGCCGCGGCCCGCCTAGACCGAAAAAACCGTGGTTATGACAGTACTGGCCCGTGTACATACTCATGCGGCTAGGCGTGCATATCGGATTCTGGGTGTACGCCGCTGAAAAGCGCATCCCCTCGCTGGCCAGCCGATCCATGTTGGGCGTTAGCGCCTGCGCGTGGCCTTCGCAGCCCATGCAAGCCGCTTGGTGCTGATCGGATAGGATGTGCAGTACATTCATTTGATACCTCAATTGCTATTCTGGCCTCGGCTGCTACGGCTCCGAAATCCGAATATCGTCTTCTGTCAATGTCCGTTCCAATGCTCTGTCCCAGTCCATGCTGTCTTTCTCAAGCGTCGCTTGTACGCATCCAGGCAATTGCTGTCCACAAATGTACATCTCAGGAGTGCCCCAGTGCTCCGTGCCTTCGGGAATCCTCGGTCTGTTCCCGGTATGCTGGATAGTCGCTTTCATGTAATGCACGATATAGGCCCGCCGAAATCGATCTGATCTGTTGGGTGTGCTGCGGTGTAATAGCGCATTGTTGAAAAACACCAGTGCGCCCTTTGGCACTTCTACTGGCATTGCCTGTTCTTCCATCTCGTCGGACACGGTCACTCTTTTTTGCAATAAATAATCATCGCTCTCGACCTGGCTATGATCTATCACACCCAAGCGATGGCTGCCGGGAATCACCCACAAGCATCCGTTTGCTTCATCTGCATCGTCCAGTGCCAGCCAAGTTCCAATCGTCGATTGGTCTATGGCGTCCCCCACGCTGCTGACATATATATTGCGGAAATACCACGAGTCCTGATGCCACGCAATAGGCCGCCCGGTGCCCGGAGGCTTAAAAAAATACAGATCGTTTGGACAGAACAAATCCGATCCTACAATCTCTGTGACCGCATCCAGCCGCCTTGGATCGCGAATGTGGGATCGCACCAATGCACTAAACCTGTGAAGCCGCGTTATACCGTTTAACGATGCAGGTCCAGAAGTCGCATCAGTTCCGGCATTGCGTTTCAGAATCGCTTGCTTCTCTTTCTCTGTCAACACGTCAGAGGTCTCGATGAATTCTACGAGATCTTCGATTCTGTCGCGCAGTGCATCAATCTCATAAGTGTCGAAGGCATCTGAACGAATAAAGAACCCATCTTTTGCATACTTTTCGCGCTCTTCCGCAGCCAATCCATGCGTTATAGTGTCAACTGTTGACATAAAACATCTTCTTTCCTTTTGAAAATTATTAATTTAATTCGTAATTCGTAATTCCTAATTTGCGCAGAAGGAGTTCCTCCATGACCACCGCTTCCCAGCGTCCCAACATCGTCCTCATCCTCGCCGACGACATGGGCTATTCCGACCTCGGCTGCTACGGCTCCGAAATCCGCACCCCCAACCTAGACGGCCTCGCCGCCCAAGGATTGCGTTTTTCGCAGATGTACAACTTTGCCCGCTGCTGTCCCTCGCGCGCGGCCCTGCTAACCGGCCTCTATCCGCACCAAGCCGG
>JAAXGT010000201.1 GCA_012271205.1 Rhodothermales bacterium | reverse complement strand
TCCTGACGGGACTTCAACCCGATATCGAGCGCCAGTTAGCCTGGTGCATTTACTATAAACTTCAATAGCTAAGAGGTATAGAAGGTGTTCATCCACATATACGAGAACGGCATGTGGGCTACCAATTACGCAACCTCCAACGGATAGCCAAGCATCGTGCCCTTGGAAATCCAGCATGCGTGCGGGGCATGCAGCATGTTTCTTTTGGGGAAATCGATTCATCTTCCACAAGAAGGCACTGGTCAACGAGATTTGGCGCTTTTGTGTATGCTTCTTCCTACTTGCTGTCCCATTCTGCGTCCGGTCAGCAAGGCACTTCGTCTGAGTTCTGGTTTGTAGCTCTGGAAGACTCCTCTTTGCCCCACGCTCTTATGGACTGACGGCCACTACTTTGATACACAGGGGTCTACTGCCAGGAGATTTTCTTTAGATTTTTGCTCGGTCTGGACAGGTGGGATTCCAAGCCCCTCAGTACCAATTCTCAAGACTGCTGTACGACAAGTGCATCCGAGAAGTGCCATGCCCTAGCGGTACACAGACGAGGATAATGTACCGCGTACGGGATTTGAACCCGTGTTACCGGCGTGAGAGGCCGGCGTCCTGGACCCCTAGACGAACGCGGCATTCGAACTCTATCCAACCTAATCGGGGCAAGCGTGTTTCTGGTCAATGCGTCTCGCAATCCCTCACTTCAGCAAGGATATCCTTCAAAGCAGATCAAATCTGCGTTGCCCATTGCAAAGAGCACTCAGAGATGAACTACCATGAAGACTGCCTTTTGAGGATTCGCTACTGCACCAGCAGCATGGGGCGCCGGGCTGTCTGCCCGTTAGCCCTGAGCACGGCCACGTACAAGCCGTTTGGCAAGCCTCTCCCTTGGAATACTGCATCATATTGCCCCGGAATCTGGCGTTGTTGCACAAGTAGTGCTACGTTACGACCAAGGGCATCATAGACGGTCAATTTTATCTCCGCGGTTTCAGCGAGGATATATCGAATCGTGGTGGATTCCCTGAACGGGTTGGGATAGTTATGCTGAAGTGTGAAGGGCCTGCCCCCCAATTCATGCTCCGCTGCGGTCTGGCCCGGAACAGTAACAGGATGATATGTCTGAGTAAGATAGCGGCCGCTCCGGAGCGGATAGCCGTTCGGTGTACCTGAAACAGCATCGGGATCCTCATCCTGAGACTGCCCGACTCCGACTATGTAGTAATAGTAGTCCACAAAAGGTTGTACGGACGCATCCCGATACTCTGCAGCGCCTGCCGGCAGTTCCATAATTCGGGTATAGCCGCACGCCTTGGATGGATCGACAAGGCAACCGTTTCCATACAGATTGTCTACGAAGTCTTCGGTTCGATATATCTCCCAACCCGTGACAGCAGGTCCGTCTGGTGCTGCACTCCACGAAAGGAAAACGCTTGCATCCTCCCCTTGGACGGTAAACCGCACGGGCGGACGTGGAGGCTTTACGATTGGATACGTTGACATTCCATTGCTTCTCAGGTACAGATCCCGCGCCCGGAAAAACGCCTGAAACAGCGAGTCCCGCACCGACATGACCCACTGATTCTTGGTTTGAGCTTCGGTTCCAACAAAGACTTTCGTGTAATCGAACGGCGTTCGATCAATCTGTCCGTCGCCATTCGCGTCGAACGTAATGATATCCTGATCCCTGTCAGCTCCCCCCCACTTGTAAGCCCGACCAATCTTGGTCGCCGCGTCAAACGTGAGACCGGCTACACCTTCGGCTACGACAACGTTGACGCATTCACCAGGTGCCATGTTGTAGGGGCCGTACGCCGTAGTAGGAGAAAAACCTCCTGCGAGAAGATCCGGTCCGTCAGGATTCCAGAACTCGCCGTTTGGCTGCCTCCGGTCGACAAAATGGGGGTAGGCACGTGTGAAACAGGTCGTGCACCCCGGATTGCGAGCCGGGTTTTCGCGGGATAGTATCCCCAGCTCATAGTAGTCTTCATGCGTGCTCCCATCGCTTGTCAGCGGCTCGTCATTGTCAATCCAGGCCATCACCGACGGCTGGCCTGGATCGTACGATGTATCCGTGGCCGATCGATCCGCGTGAAGTATCACTCGCCCCATCATCGTTGCACCTGAAAGTCGTCCAACAGAATCTCCGTCAGCTATCAGATCCCAATACTCCTCCGTATCCTCAACGCTTACGTGATCGTCGAACAGTGGAGAACCGAGATTACTGTAACCTGCCTCGTACGACGCTAGAAAGTCGAACCCATACCAGGCATACTGGGCAGTAAAGTCAACCGGGTATGTTGCGTGTCCGTCCCCGACTACATCATGCACGGTATAGCGACCCCATACTTGGTCACTGCTCATAGCCCAAGCGGCTTGTTCACTCCCGCGATAGCGATGAATGCGGAAGAAATATGCGGCCTCGATGATTTGGTTGGGCAGCTCGATGGTCGCGTCTCCGTCAATATTTCCCGTATTGCAATAGTCGTACGAGATGATGTGATAGTTGTCGTGGAATTCATTCACATAGGCATACACACGACGGTCAGTAGTAATGCCTACCACGCTGTGATGAATGTTGTGCAGCATCCGGTCGGCCACGAGCATCGGATCAACCTCGTCAAGCATCGCTTCTTTGTCAAATGAATGTGTCCCGTTCACTTCGACGAACGTATCCGGATACCGCCCAATGAGTTTGTTCTGTACCGGGAATGTCACTCCAGCTGCTGTGTTGCGCGGACCAATACGCATGACATAGTACGGGTAATACCGGCCGGCCGCATCCGTCCATTCTTTTACGCCAATCCAAAGGGCTTTTGAACGAAGGTGCCCGGAGTATCGGAGAATTGCGGGGTATTCCATGCCAGCCGGCGTCTCGCCCAACTCAGGTCGGGCCCCTGACTCCATGTAGGCATGGTGATAGGATCCAATGTCCAGCCATTGTGCACGAAACTGCTGTTTATGGGTCACCCGTACCGGGTCGTTGCTGCTGTGAAGCACGTAGACACCTGCATCGACCACAGGGACAATCTCTACCGTATCCGTAGCAGCTGCTTTCTCAGGATTCACTACCTCGCCCCCTGTCCAGAAATACTGTTTAGGGTGACCACCTGCAAGCGTTGTAAGCCTGTAGTGGTGAGAACTCTCAGTCCGGCGCTCGTCCAGAGCCGGTACCTGGGCACCAAAAGTGAAAGAATAGCCGAGGCTGCCTCTGTTTACTAGCACTAGATCGTGGCCATTCACATGTGCTTCATAGGGAACAGCGGCTGCATCCAGATCGGGCAAACCATCAAGTGGAAAACCATCCAAATATGAATTCTCAAGGTGGACGAAGGAGCCCGTCTCATCTGGCTTGGTAATGGCCGGGAGAATATCCAGTGCGCCCAGACGTGTAAGATGCTTGAGATTCGGAGGGATCGCCCCCTTACCGATTTCACAACTCGCTGCCTCCCATCTCAGATCACTGGTCGAAAGTACTTTCTGTGTAACCCGACTACCCTCTATACTACTGTCAAAACTGTCAAACCTTAAATACCCCGGTCCTGACAGCTTGGTTACGCTCTGCGTCCAAGCTTGTACGAACATTGCCTTTTTCAATGCAACGAGTGTCTGAGTATCCTCTTTCCCGGAAAGAAGGGAACTGACATGTACCTGGGGACTCTGGTTACTCCCCCCATTTAGGAAGCTTGTGCCGCTCACTGTCGCGAGTAGCACAATTCTTGGAAGTGCGGCTTGCCAGACTTGTGAAAGGCTCTTCCTTACCATAGGGGAACGGCAGTCTGAAGTGTATGCTTCAAGATCGGCATTGTCGGATGGCGGACGGGGTGCCCGTGATACCAACCCTTTACGATGTACCACAGCATAACAACGGTACTGTGTGGCATGTCCGCGGTCTGTCTCCAATGAAACGGCCTCATTGGATTACTTTCAAGCCAATAGCATGTGACCATGATGGTTGAGGCCAGCTGCCGCTCTTGCCATTGGCGGTATGTGCTCAACCTTTCGATCAATGTCGTGGCGTTACTGTAATCCCAGTGGGCAATTGAAGGGTATTTGAATGGCATTCTTAGGTACCGTGACTTGAATCCTCAACATGCCACTTGCAAGCAAGCCATAGTGACCGTGCAGCCAGGCCCTCAGCCATTTGCCACGAGACAGGCACTTTCGCAAGCCTGTTTAACTCTATTGCCACAGCCTATGTTGTAGTCCGTGCGCCTTCAGTGCACGTCCAAGGCTACTGCACCTAGTACATCCGGAGATTAGGAAATGTCCCAATGCCGCACTGGAAACCTGCCAATTGAGGTACGGTAACAACACGCTTTGTGGGATCGATGCCTGCAGCAATTTATCTCGATTACAACGCCACAACACCTGTAGACCAGCGGGTGCTGGAGCAGATGTTGCCCTACTTCACGCAGCACTATGGCAACGCATCGAGTAGCGGACACATGTTTGGCTGGGCAGCGAGTGCAGCAGTGGAGCAGGCGAGACAGGAAGTTGCAGCCTGCCTGGGGGTTGCGCGTCCCAGCGAGATTTCGTTTACGAGCGGTTCGACCGAAGGCATTAACGCAGCCATAAAGGGTATTGCCGAGGCCTGCGTGCACAAGGGTCGCCACATAGTAACCGTACAGACGGAACACAGCGCAGTCCGAATGAGCTGCCAGCATCTGCAGCAACAAGGCTTTCGTGTGACCTACCTCCCAGTCTGCAGCCAAGGCCTAGTAGACCTGGAATCGTTGGAGGCCAGCCTTACGGACGACACCATCCTAGTGAGTGTCATGTGGGCCAACAACGAAACGGGCGTCGTGCAGCCCATAGACAAAATCTCAAACCTGGTACGCTCACGCAACATATTGTTTATGACCGACGCTACTCAAGCCGTTGGCAAATTGCCTGTTTCAGTGGAGAACGTGGATGTATTGGTATGTTCGGGCCACAAGATTTACGGTCCAAAAGGAGTGGGAGCACTGTACATGCGCGAGCGTGTGCGCAGGCATCCGCTCATTGATGGCGGAGGGCAGGAACGCGGCCATCGCAGCGGCACGCTGAACGTTCCAGGAATAGTGGGCATGGGTGAAGCTCTGCGCTTGGCGCGGCTGGAATGTGACCAAGACCACGCGAGGCTTGAATCACTGCGCGATGATCTCGAAAGCACTTTGGAGTGTGCCATTCCCGGACTCCGGATCAATAGCCGCAAGGCAGAACGGCTTCCGCAGACCTCAAATATTACGTTTCCCTGTGTCGATGCGGAGCGTCTGCTGCTTGCTATCCGTACATTGGCCGTTAGTACCGGCAGTGCTTGTGCTTCACGTACGTCTACACCTAGCTCAGTATTGGCGGCCATGGGCCTGAGTGCCGCTGAAGCGCGTAGGACCCTGCGGATCAGTCTCGGACGACCGACCACTGCACACGAAATTGATGCCGCAAAAACGACCATCGTCAGGGCGATGCATGAATTGGGGGCGGTTGTTGCGTAAATCCAATGGAGATCGTCAATCGTGTCGCGCAGAGCGGCATTGAGGTATACAATCTGGAAAAACTATGGGATGGTGCACCGGTTTTGGAACTGGACTTGACACCATTTTTGGAGCAAGGCTTGCTCCTCCGGGAAAAGCCGTTTCGTGCAAAGGTCGCGGCGCATGACTGGGCTATGTACCAGGATGCCCATGTGGCTGTGTACTGCTCAACAGAGGCACTGATACCTGCGTGGGCCTATATGCTGGTAGCCTCGAGACTCCACGAGGCTCGCTCCGTGGGATTGGGGACCCCGGAGGAGATTGTTCGCAACTGGTTTGAGCGCGAACTTGCAGATGAGGATTGGTCACGTTACAGCGACCGAATTGTAGTTGTGAAAGGTTGTGGCTCCGGTATCGTACCAGAGAGCGCATATGTCACTGCGATACAGCGGCTAATGCGTGTGGCGAGGAAAGTCATGTACGGAGAGCCCTGTTCCAACATTCCGCTTTGGCGTAGGCCTAAAACACATGCAAGTTGACCTTTCAGGGCGTGTAGCACTTGTTACCGGTGCCAGTGGGGGAATCGGACGTGCAATCGCAACAGGCTTGGCTCATGCTGGTGCGACAGTAGCCGTGCACTACAACGGAAACCGGACCAAAGCGGAGTTGATCGTGAACGAACTGGGACACCGGGCACAGGCGTTCCAAGCTGACCTGGGCAGCGTGGATGCTTGTATTGCACTCTTTGATGCGGTGCTGGCAGCCTACGTACACTTGGACGTACTCATCAACAATGCAGGGATAGGCATCATGGTTTCTCCAGAGGCGCCTGTATCCACGTGGCAGGTGGCATGGGATAAAACCCTGGCAGTGAATGCTCGCGCACCAGCACTCCTCTGCCGGCTGGCCCTGCAGCACTTTGTGGCGCGTGGTGGCGGACGCATTATTAATGTGGCTTCCCGCGCAGCATTTCGGGGAGATACAGCGGACCTGGCCGCATATGCCGCATCCAAGGGCGCCATGGTGTCCCTGACACGCACTATTGCGCGCGCTTATGGAAAGAAGGGCGTAAGGGCTTTTGTGGTTGCTCCTGGATTCGTACGCACGGAGATGGCCCAGAAATCTATTGATACGTACGGTGAGTCCTTTGTGCTCGACGACTTGGCACTTAACCGGCTGACGGAACCCGATGATCTGGCACCGATCGTTACGCTACTGGCCAGTGGACTGGCTGATCATGCCACCGGTACAACAGTTGATATAAACGCCGGCAGCTATGTGCACTAGGCCGGCACACCGCCGAACCGTCTTTGTCTTGCGTCGAATACAGCCAGTGCCTCTGCCAGCCCTTCTTTGCCAAAGTCTGGCCAGTAGCACGGTGTGAAATAGAGCTCCGCATACGCACACTCCCAGAGCAGAAAATCGCTCAGCCGCTGTTCCCCTCCAGTGCGAATCAGGAGATCTACATCCGGGACCGGCGCGGATGCATTGTAGGCTTGGGCAAGTGCATGTACGAAGCCGCCATTACCGTTTTGGCCGACATGAATGGCCGCGCGTTCCAAGGCGTCTCTGGCTGAGTAGTCCAGTGCCAGCCGCACGTGCAGCTTGTTGCTGTGCCGCGTGCGTGCCTCCGCCTTGCGAATTTCCTGAAGCACCGGGTTGGGCAAACGATCCCGGCGACCGATCACGCTCAGTCGGATTTGCTGCTTTTCGCAGCGTGCTGCTTCCAAGGGCAACTGCGTGCACAGCAGTTGCATGAGTGCAGTGACTTCAGCTTTTGGGCGCCGCCAGTTGTCCGATGAAAACGCATACAGTGTGAGTGTGTGGATATTGCTTTGAGCCGCTTTTTCAACTGTATCGCGCAACGCGCGGACGCCGGCGTGGTGCCCGGATGTGCGCGGTAGGCCGCGCGCTTTTGCCCAGCGGCCATTGCCATCCATTATGATGGCTACGTGCAAAGAATTATTCATAAGTCATGGATACGAAGCCATAAATACATAACTGTTCCGGCGCCTTGGGTGGCCATGATCATGCATAACATCACTGCCCATGCCTCCAGATCTCCTGAAATCTGCTCCTGCATGATGCCGAAAGTCGCCCCTGTAGCCCCCACTATGCAGAGTAAAAGCCCGCCTGCAAGCATTGCATGTGTAGAACCGCCACGAAACAGAAAAACGCTGGTCCACGCCGCCATGCCCGTTACGTAAATTGCCACGGCGAGCTGAGCCGTGTGCCAGTGGCCATTTGTCGCCATGAAGGCAATGGTGAGCAGCGCTCCCACCAGCGTAATGGCAGTTGCAATCAGTATACCGGGCCTGAGCATCAGGCTAAGTTGTAATGGCATCAGGTCAGAGGTCTTCACCCCGTGCGAGTTGTAGTATTTCTTCCAACTGTTTCAGGTAGTCGACAAGCGCCCGTCGTCCTGTTCTCGTAAGCCGGTATTCCGTGCGTGGAGTGCGATTGTGAAAAGACTTGAGACACTCGATATAACCCGCATCCTCCAGTTTGCGGGCGTGCACGCTTAGATTACCGTCGGTAGTGTCTACGAGTCTCTTGAGATCCCCAAAACTCAACGTTTCGCCCGCCAGAAGCGCACTGACGATACCCAGCCGGATCCGGGCATGAATCAACGGATCCGGTTGGACTTGTAATGCACGCATCGGTCGCGTTTTGGTCTTACCCGCCATAGTTGCGCGCAATGAATAGGCCGAATCCAATGTGCAATCCTCCAAAGCCTGCAGCCAGCACGATGTGAATCCACGCTTGCGGCAATAGGAGCGCCACCACCCCCAGCGCCATAAAGCTGACGCCCAGAATGGGAATCGTGCGAACGCTGCTGGCTCCACCTGTTATAGTCCCCGCACCATACAAGAGCAGCCACAGCACAGGCAGTGTGTCCGTGCTACCACTTCGCCACAGCGCAGCGGTCAATAGCAGACCCGCTATAATCGGAGGTGCCAGACTAAGGATGTATTTTCGTCCCGGTCCGGTGCGGAGCGACACGCCGCTTCGGCGCATCTTGCGTCGGAGCGTGAATACGCCGATGGCTATAGCAACCAAGGCATCGGCCAGCCAGATGCCCAAGAATGTATCGCCAAGACCGTCAGAAGTGAATCGCGCCGCAATAAAAGCCGTGGGCAAGGCCGAAACACCGACGGCTACCATGCCCCAGCCAGGGACGGCAGTGAAAGATTCAGAGCGCTCCATGACTTCGCGAATGAAGCGCAGATGCTCCGTGGCCTGTGACTGATGTGAGCGTGATTCGCGACGAACGGGCATTTGTTCAAATGGCATGATGTAGTCTACTAATAAAAGTACTTTATGTTGCAAAGTTAAACGCACAGATCTCCCCCGAGTGCCAATCAGTTTCAGAATCCATTATACTCGTGTAATCGTTGCAGGACGTCCCCAACACCTTGGCCATGAAACTCGTGGACGAGCTCCCCACGCCGTGTCTCCTTATCGATAACGCGCGGCTTGGAAAGAATCTGGCCCGCATGCAGCAATTGGCGAGTGGTGCCAAGCTGCGTCCGCACACCAAGACGCACAAGATGATTGAGCTCGCCCGGCGCCAGATCGATTTGGGCGCAAGCGGATTGACCGTGGCCAAGTCCTCTGAGGCAGAGGTGTTCGTGAAGGCGGGCTTTGATGACGTGCGCGTGGCCTATACAGTGGTGAACCAAGACGCGCTGCAGTGCATGGCCCGTCTCAGCCGTGCGGCGCGCGTGTCCTTTTGCGTAGACACAATTGAAGGAGCCCGTCAGGCTTCAGCTGTACTTTCCGCGATCGGAGTGACCTTGGACGTACTGATCGAAATCGACATTGGCTACGGACGTTGCGGCGTGAGATGGGATGATCCGAACCTGGCCATATTTGCCCGGCAAATTGACGAACTCCCCGGTCTCCGGCTAACGGGAATTTTGACGCACGAAGGGCATGCGTACACGCCTGAGCCAGACGGTTTTCGCCGCGTGATGGCGGAAGCCCGTGACCGAATGCTGGACGTTGCAGTGCATTTGTCAGTGGCGGATCTGGCCGCGCCTGATCAGTTTGAAATCAGCATGGGATCGACACCATCCATGAGTGTATTTGAGAACCGTACACACAAAGGCTTTCAAATCACGGAAATCCGACCTGGCAACTACGTCTTCAATGACATGACCCAGGTGGCCTTGGGTGTGGCGCCACTGTCTCACTGTGCCCTGACTGTGCTGGCCACAGTGGTCAGCCGGCACCGGCATGCTTCTGGCACGGAGCGATTCTTTGTTGATGCAGGCCACAAGATTTTGACCAGTGACTCGGCGCCGGGGCGTACGGACTACGGATGCATGCTGTACAATCCCAAGAGCCGGGTTGCGCATCCGCATGCCCGGCTTACAGGACTCTCGGAGGAACACGGATGGGGTGAGGTACGCGGGGGCGGCACGTTTGCAGTAGGCGACCGCGTTCAAATTGTACCTAATCACGCATGCGTCGTCGTCAATACACAAGATCATGCCTATCTCGTGGAGCGTGGAGAAGTGGTGTATACGTACAGTGTGGACGCGCGCGGTTGCGTGACTTGAGCGGATGTATCCGATACTGTCTGCGCATGCCGTATTTTGCAGGACTTGGCAGTAAACACTGGAGTCCTGCCTATGCAGGCTGTAATGAAAGTCACACGTGGCGTCGGGCACATTGAGGTGCGTGACATTGAGGAGCCGCAGCCAGGGGCCGGCCAGGTCAAGCTGAAAGTGCATGCCGCTGGGGTTTGCGGCACTGACCTCCATATTTATCTGGATGAATTCGAGACAAAGCCTCCCGTAGTGCTGGGACACGAGGTGTCAGGCGAGGTAGTCGATATTGGTTCCGGTGTCAATGGGTTTGAGGAGGGTGAGCGCGTAACTACGGAGACCTATTTTTCCACGTGCACGGCTTGCCAGTATTGCCGGAGCGGCCAGACGAATTTATGCCTGAATCGGCGCTCCATAGGTTCGGCAGTTAATGGCGGGTTTGCCGAATTCCTAGTCGTGCCAGCACGCAATCTACATCGCCTGCCTCCGAATATTTCCTACCGGGAAGGGGCGCTGACCGAGCCTTTGGCTTGTGTTGTGCATGGCGTGCTGCTTATCGCGCCTACCGTGCGTGCGGGTGATCTGGCGGTGGTGGCTGGGCCAGGCACCATCGGTCTTTTGACGCTGCAGTTGCTCAAAATAAGCGGTGCCCAAGTCGTGGTGCTGGGTACAAACACAGACAAAAAGCGGCTTCAGGTTGCCCAGGAATTAGGGGCAGATCATGTCTTGAACGTGGAAACGCGTGACGTAAAGGCAGCTGTGCAGGACTTGTCCGAGCAAGGATTTGGGGCTGACGTAGTTTACGAATGCTCCGGCGCGGGCGCTGCTGCACAGCAACTTTTGAAACTGGTCCGCCGGCGCGGGCGCTATGTCCAAGTTGGCCTGTTTGGCAAGCCGGTAGCCTGGGATCTGGACCAAGTGTGTTACAAGGAGCTTACAGTAACAGGCAGCAATGCGTCCACCCCGGAATCATGGCTTCGTGCGGTGCGCCTGCTCGCAAGTGGCGCTGTGCAAACGGCACCGCTGATTACCCATGCATTCAGGCTGGATGCCTGGGAGGCGGCTTTTAACACCTTCCGCGATCGCAGCGGCATCAAGATGCTGTTCCGGCCGCAATTCCAATGATCATTGGGGCTATATGCGAAATTGTGGCGATTGCATACAACAGTTTCGAACGGAGTGATAAAATGGCCTAAGGCAAACTGCTTGTGTTCAATTAACATAGATTTTGCAAAAAGAGCTGTCGTTGCCGGTAGCGCAAAACAGGCCCCTAATGCAGCAATCTTGCTGGTAAGCCGGTAGTTCAAGCTTCTCCAGTTCAAAGGCGATTTTGTGTAACTCGCCTACCCTGAGGCACAACGATGCACCAGTCTTCGAAACTCCGAGTGTCCGTCCTAGTGGTCATTGAAGAAGATGCCGATGGGTATTACGCCTATGCTCTGACACTGAAGGGCTGCACGTAGAGGGGGACACAAAGAGAAGCTCTCCAAAATGCAAAGGACGATATTCGTTCGTACTTCGAATCCCTTACTTCGCACAGGGAGCCTCTTCCAGCAGGCCCTATCTGAAGGTTGGACGTGAGCCTGAGATGCCACAAATGCCAATGGCGGCCTTATTGAAGAACGTGACGCTCCAATGGACCTTTCAACTAATACTTGGACCAGCTAAAGGAATTAAGGGCAGAATGCACGGCGAGAGATAGCTGACAATAAGGAAGACGAGGCGCCACAATAGGATTCTTCAAGGAGGAGAATGACCCGCCACGAGTTGTAATTCACTATCACCCGAAGAAAACGTACGCCCCCAAACTGCTCAAGAAGCTGCTATCGGATATCGGGTAGGACGAAACAGATCTCAAGCGATTAAAGCCCATCAAAAAACGCTGAGCCCCTACAGCAAAGCAAAGACACTACTCGATTCGGCACCATCGTACGTAATTCACCAAATTGTCATAGCTTGACTCCCTTGCAAGAATTAAAGTATTGCAGTGGGTTTTCATTTTGTGCGATGCATGGTGACGGAGCCGGTATGACAGATAACTCATTGGGGCTGATTGGACTCAGCCATAAGCAGGCACCGGTAGCTATTCGCGAGCAGCTCAGTCTTCAGGAGCCTGCTGCGATGCAACTCCTGCAGTGCGCGCAGTCGGTACTGTGTGGCTTTGCCACGCTGGCTACATGCAACCGCGTCGAGTTTTATGGCCACGCCATGAATCAGGCTAATGCCTGCCAAGTGCTGTGGCGGCTCTTGGGGGAAGTCGTGGATATGGACCGCATCGGACCGCATCTGTACGACATGAGTGGAGAGAAGGCGGCACGCCATCTGGCCCGCGTGGCCTCCGGCCTTGATTCGATGGTCTTGGGGGAGCCTCAGATACTGGGGCAAGTAGCCGCGAGCTTGCAAACCGCCGAGGCCCATGCTCTAGCCAGCCCGTTGCTGGGGGCCACCTTTCAGGCTGCGATCAGGGCCGGCAAGCGTGCCCGCCAAGAAACGGCACTTGGACGGAAGCCGGTGAGTGTGGCTTCTGTTGCCGTGGATTTCATGCGCCGGTGGGCGGGCCCGCTCTCCAGCCAGCATGTGGTTATTCTGGGCCTCGGCGAAATGGGGGGACTAGTTGCGAAGCTTCTGCAACGTTATACCCCCAAGCAGCTGATCTTTGTTAATCGCAACCCGGAGAAGGCCGAAGTGTGGGCAACCCAAGTCTGTGCCCGGGCCGTGCCACTGGCCGAATTGCGCGAAGCCATCGCACAGGCCGATATCGTGGTTAGCACCACCGATGCGCCTCACTTGGTAATCGAGCCCGTTCATATTTTGCCACGTGGCGAGCGGCCGCTGCTGCTGATTGATCTTGCGGTGCCGCGTGACATAGACCCGCAGGTGACACGTGAGCCGGGAATCCGGCTCATGGATGTGGATGATTTGCAAAGTAGTATAGAAGACTCAATTGCGCAGCGTCACGCCGAGGTGCCGAAAGTTGAGGCCATCATTGAGCAGGAGCTCGTGCAACTGGGAAGCCGAGTGCGGATGCTGGCAGTGGAACCCGTGATTGCGGGCCTCCGGCGCAAGGCCGAAACCATTCGGAAAGAAGAGCTCGCGCGTGCACTGAATGAGCTGGCTCCGCTGTCCCCGGAAGCCCAACATCGGATCGAGCACTTTTCGCAACAGCTTGTCAAAAAACTGCTCCATGATCCCACGCGCCAACTTCGCCATAAAGCAATGCAAAACGGCAGCACAGCGAAGGCGTCGTCAATGATTCAAGAGTTGTTTGTGCTGTCTGAGTCCGACGCATGACAGGAGCCCTGATCGTGGGCACGCGTCGTTCCAAGCTGGCGCAGATTCAAACGGAGCGGGTGCTGTTGAGCTTACGTGACGCATGGCCCGACTTAGAGATCCACACCGAATATATTACTACCTCAGGCGATCGCGTAATTGGTCCATTAAGAGCCGCTGGCAAAGGCGCGTTTACCGGAGCACTGGAGGACAAGCTTATTGCGGGACAGATCGATATTGCCGTGCACTCGCTAAAGGATTTGCCGGTTGGGCCACCGCAAGGACTTATGCTGGGGGCCATTCTTGCGCGCTCAACTGCGCGAGATGCATTGGTTTCGTCAAGGGGCTGGATACTCGAAGCGCTGCCGACAGACGCCGTTGTTGGCACCTCGAGCGTAAGACGCATGGCGCAGCTTCGCGCGTGGCGCCCTGGCATACGCATTACGCCCATGCGCGGGAACGTCGATACACGCATTCGTAAAGTGCAAGACGGCGAAGTCGATGCTGCAGTTCTTGCGGAGGCTGGGCTCGATCGACTGCACGTAAAAAAGACGTCTTACCGGCTTATACCACTGGAAGTAATGCTGCCTGCACCCGGGCAAGGCGCACTCGCCGTGGAGTGTCGTGCGGCGGATACAGATACGCTGCGCCTGCTTAAGGCCATAGACTCAGCGGACGATCGCCACACCACGGTGGCAGAACGAACGTTCTTGAAGGCCATGGGGGGCGGGTGCGCCGCACCTGTTGCCGCCTATGCTCGCAAGAAAGGCGATTCACTGGTTATGGATGCTTCCGTCATGGCACCGGATGGCTCTGCCACAGTCCGTGTACACGGGCAAGGCACATGTGCAATAGAGTTGGGGAAAGCACTGGCACAAATGGCTCGCGAACGCGGTGCGGGTGAGTTAATGCAAGATGCGTAGGGCCTTGCGGAACAGGCGAATTGTGGTCACGCGTCCCGAGGCGCAGGCGGAAGAATTCTGCAGTCAGCTGCGAGCGGCTGGAGCCTGCCCCATACGGTTTCCGACGATTCAGCTGGCGCCAATCCCCGATACGCGTCCGCTTCAACGTGCTCTGGAACAACTGGAATCATTTCGGTGGGTGATCTTTACCAGCGTTAACGGGGTAGTCTACACTTGGCGGACGCTCAATAGGGTTTGGCCCCAAGAGCTGAAAGTGGCCGCGATCGGGCCAGCGACAGCGGCGGCCCTGCATGCGCGCACTGTGGCCGTTGACTTTATGCCGAAGGAGTTCAGGGCGGAACGTATTGCGACGGGTCTGAGGATGCTGGATGGAGGGCACGTGCTGCTCCTGCGGGCGGAACGTGCGCGGCCGATCCTTGCAGACATGCTGCGCGCACGTCGGGTGCACGTCACGGAAATAGCGGTTTATCGCACCCTCACGAACAGGCCTCCTGCCGCGGCGTACGCTGCGCTCCAGAAAGGCGTGGATGCGATTACCTTTACCAGTACCTCGACCGTGGAAGGATTCACGACGGTGGCCGAACATCCGTCCCGTGACACACTCGTGGCTTGCATTGGGCCCGTAACGGCACAGGCAGCGCGCGATCACGGATACAATGTCCGCGCCATTGCCCGGGAGTATACCACAGGCGGACTACTAAAAGCACTTCAAGAGCATTTTGAAAATCCCTGACACTACAAGTGCAGTGCGGTTGCGCCGATTGCGTGCGAGTGCGGCCTTGCGGCGCATGGTGCGGGAAACACGGCTGGTATCCGCAAACTTCATTTATCCGCTCTTTGTGACCGAAGGTGCCCCGGGACCAATCCCGAGCATGCCGGGCATTGCCCGACTCACCGTGGATGAGGCCGTACGCGAAGCAGCGCGCGCGGCAAGTCTGGGAATCAGCGGGGTGCTGCTTTTCGGCATTCCTTCGACCAAGGATGAACTGGGCCGTGTCGCATCCTATCCGAGTGGCATCGTGCCGCAGGTCATACGCGCGATCAAGTCGGCCGGAGTAGAAATTGTGGTCATCACCGATGTATGCCTGTGTGCTTATACCAGCCACGGCCACTGCGGCGTTTTGGCCGCGGATGGTGTTACCCTTGCCAACGACGAGACCTTAGACTTATTGGTCAACATGGCTCGTGTCCACGCGGACAGCGGTGCCGATATTGTAGCCCCCAGCGCGATGATGGATCACCAGGTAATTGCGCTGCGCCGGGCCTTGGATGCGGCGGGTCATACGAGCGTTGCCATTATGTCGTACAGTGCAAAGTACGCGTCTGCATTCTATGGGCCATTCCGGGATGCCGCCAGCGGCGCACCGAAGTTTGGCGACCGAAAAACCCATCAGATGGATCCAGGCAATGCGCTTGAAGCTGTGCGCGAAGCCCAGATGGATATTGCCGAAGGCGCGGATGTGGTGATGGTCAAGCCGGCGTTAGCGTACCTGGATGTAATTCGACGTGTTAAGGAAGCTGTGCCCGGTGTACCCTTGGCCGCGTACAATGTCAGTGGCGAATATGCCATGGTAAAGGGCGCTGCCGCACAGGAGCTGTTTGATGAGCAAAGCGCAACACTTGAAGTGCTTCGCAGCATTCGGCGAGCCGGTGCGGATCTGCTCATTACGTACCACGCGTTGGACGCAGCCCAATGGCTCAAGGCGAATGGCAATTGACATCAAAGAAAACCGGCCGGCCGGCACAGACATCCGCGAAAAGGGACGCGCGGACGATGGGCAAATCATTTATATGGATCGGCGCTTGTACATTCAGCTTTTGGTCTTTACCGGCTGTGAATCTCTGGAGGCTGTGGTTGTCGAATTGCAGGCCCAAAATATTCGGGGTGCACTGTATGCCAGTCTCCATGATCCCAACGGCGTGGGCCTGCTGACCCTTGCCGAAAACCCGAAATTCTTTGTCACCGATCTTCGCGCCATGCTGGCCCGAACGCCGTTTGCGCAACTGACGTGCCGGCCCGAGTGGACCATGCTGGGTCGCACCTATACAATCGGATACGAGAATGATTTGGAGGAGGTGCTGATTGGGCGGCCAAGCCGGTACGTGGGCAACCCGGACTGGCCTTGGGCGATGTGGTACCCGCTTCGTCGCACTGGTTCTTTCGAGAAATTGAGCACGGAGGAGCGGCGCACGATCCTGATGGAGCATGGCGGAATCGGACAGGCGTATGGCCGCGCTGATCATGCGCATGATATTCGACTGGCGTGTTACGGACTTGACCAGAATGACAATGATTTCGTAGTGGGATTGCTAAGCAAAGATCTTCATCCGCTTTCGGCTATTGTGGAGCGCATGCGCAAGACGCAACAGACTTCCAGGTACCTGAGCCGCATTGGTCCATTTTTCGTGGGGTACGCGTTATGGCAATCGTCTCTGCCCTAAGGATATGTCGCTTTCGGCTGAGCTGAATTCGCGAACACGATTCCTTCGGGCCTGTCGCGGCGAATCCGTGGATCGCGTGCCCGTCTGGATTATGCGCCAGGCCGGGCGGTATTTGTCTGCCTATCGGGCAATCCGTGAGAAGCACGCAATGATGACCGTGCTGAACACGCCGGAGCTGGCCGTGCAAGTCACGCTCTTGCCCGTGGACACATTCGATTTGGATGCGGCTATTATTTTTGCGGACCTCTTGCCGCCACTCATTGGCATGGGGCTGTCCGTAGAGTTTGTGCCCGGCAAGGGACCTGTGATTCACAATCCACTCAGGACGAACAAGGCTATAGATCGGCTAAGCGTGCCTCCAGCCGAGGAAACCATGGCGCCCACGCTCGAGGCTATACGCCTCGTACGCCCTGAACTGAATTCCCGCGAGATGCCGCTTATAGGCTTTGCAGGGGCCCCGTTCACGTTGGCCAGTTATGCCATCGAGGGAGGCGCTACACGCGATTTTGCGCACACGAAAACACTCATGTACCATGAGCCAGCAGCGTGGAACCGGTTGATGCTGAAGCTGGTCGGGGTTGTGGTTGATTTGCTAAAATCACAGGTCGGTGCCGGTGCGGACTGCGTACAGGTGTTTGATTCATGGGCAGGCGCGCTGGGACGCTATGATTACCAGCGGTTCGTGCAGCCATACAGCCGCATGGTATTTGAGCAAATGGGGAACGCCGTACCAGTGATTCATTTCAGTACGGGAACGAGCGCATACCTGGACTTGATAGCAGCGGCGGGGGGACATGTGATCGGTGTGGACTGGCGCATGGACTTGGATGCAGCGCAAGACATCGTGCAGCGCCCGGTCATGGGCAATCTGGACCCGGGCACACTGCTCGGTCCATGGCGCGAGCTCCGTCCGCATGTTGATGACGTGTTGACGCACATGCATGGGCGTGGTGGACACGTGTTCAATCTGGGCCACGGCATTTTGCCGAATACACCTGTGGACAACGTACGCCGCATGGTTGATTATGTGCACAGCGGGGACTGGGCCCATGGCAGAAGCTAAAGGCGAACGTGCGCGGCCCCATATCGGCGTGCTGTTAATGGCCTATGGCGGTCCGGACGGGCTGGAGGACATTCCGGGGTATCTGGCCGATATCCGGGCAGGGCGCACGACTTCGCGCGCACTGGTCGATGAAATATCCCGTAACTACCGCCTGATTGGCGGTTCGTCCCCCCTGTTGAAGTTGACACGTGAGACCCTTGAAGCCGTGATACAGCAGCTCAACCAGCCCAGTGCAGCGATCCGGTTCAAGGCGTATCTCGGCATGCGGCATTGGGGGCCTTGGATCGAGGAAACGGTAGGCGAGATGCTTGCAGATGGCATGGATCGCGCAGTCAGCCTGGTCTTGGCACCCCATTACAGTGGTATGAGTATTGCCAAGTACCAGAAAAAGGTCGCCACCGGCCTCAAGTTCTATAGGGGCCATATCAAGTTTGCCCATGTGCACAGCTATCATGACGCCCCGGGCCTCATAAAGGCTCTGGCCAATCGCGTACAAATCGGAATAGGACGATTTCCATCGCACGAACAGGAGAACGTGCACGTCGTTTTCAGCGCGCACAGCCTTCCCGTCCGGATTTTACAGCAGGGCGATCCGTACGATCAGCAATGTCGAGAGACCGCTGCACTGGTCGCCAACGCCGCCAATCTGGCCGAGGGTCAATGGTCTTGGTGCTACCAGTCGGAGGGGCGCAGCCCGGAACCATGGCTGGGGCCACAACTGACAGACTACCTTGCAGACTTGGCCAAAGCAGGCGTGCGAAATGTAGTGAGCATCCCGGTGGGCTTCGTATCGGATCACGTGGAAGTACTTTACGACATTGATATAGAAGCGCAGGCGGTAGCACGCGAATACAATATGTGTTTGGAGCGGCCACCGTCTCTCAACAGCGATCCAGTATTTGTGCACACGCTGGCGGAACTGATCAGGAGTGAGGCGCAGCAGGCCGGTTGGCTTTAGGGCATGACGCGCGTCGCGATCGCAGGTGGCGGCATCACTGGGCTGGCAGCCGCGTGGCACCTCCACAAATCCGGAGCCCCGCTGGACATAGTGCTCCTTGAAAAAAGCCGGCGACCCGGTGGCTGCATTCACACCGAGCGGCACAAGGGCTTCATCATGGAGCACGGTCCGGACGTGTTCCTTGCGCGAAAGCCGGACGCGATGGCACTGTGCGGGGAGCTCGGCCTGTCGGTACAGGAAACGGCTGCTGAATACAAGGGGGCTTACTTGCGACATGGCCAGAAGCTTTTTCGTCTGCCCGAGGGGCTGAGCGGACTTGCTCCGACGCGATTGGGACCGCTCTTCAAGTCGCCGCTGTTGTCTGTCCGTGGCAAGCTGCGCATGCTGCTGGATTTGTTGCTGCCGCCCAGACCAACGGGAGGCGACGAGTCCGTGGCCGCATTTTTTGAGCGCAGACTGGGACGCGAGGCCTTTGAAAGATTGATCGCATCTGTTCTGGGCGGAATTGCGGGCGGCGATCCCAGGAAGCTTAGCATGGCGGCTTTGTTTCCGCAGGTTGTGGCGGTGGAGCAGCGATACGGCAGCGTGCTCGCTGGCTTGAGCTACCTGCCGCCTGTGGCGGTGCAGGGCACACCACTGCGAAGTCTCCCGAACGGCATGTCTTCGCTCGTGGAGGCATTGGAAGCGCGGCTTGGATCCGTGGTGCGGCGTGGCGCCGCCGTAGCAGATATTCGTAAAGAAGGCCGTGTCTACGTGCTGGAAGTGGAGCAGCAGGAAGCGTTTCGCGCAGATGTCGTGATTCTTGCAGTGCCGGTCTGGTATGCAGCACCGATGGTGAAGAGGCTCGACGCCCCGCTTGCCGATGAGTTAGGGACCGTTAATAGCAATGCGATCGTTACCGTTCACGTGGCGTTCGACCGCGCAGATGTACCGCATTCGCTGGATGCCTACGGATATCTGGTAGCCGGTCAGGAAGCCTCGCCCATTGTAGCCTGCACATGGTCCTCCAGCAAATTGGCCGGCCGCGCACCGGAAGATCAGGTACTGCTCCGGCTCTTTTTGGCGGGTCCAGAAGCGGTGCTCCTGCCGAATCGCGAAATAAAGCGCTTGGTGCGCCGCGAATTGCAGCTCAGTCTCAAGATCACGGCCTCACCACACTTCACGCATATTTACCGCCTCAAAAGGGCCATGCCGCAATTCGAGCTGGGGCACAATGATCGGATTGCCCGCATTCAGGCGCGACTGGCACGTCACTCAGGCTTTAATATGGCAGGTCCTATTTTCAGTGGCATCGGGATTCCGGACTGTATCCGAAGTGGAACGCAGGCGGCGGAAGCCATACTGGAGCGATACCGCCACTCATGACCTATTGTGCTCAGATGAGTGATCAGATCGACAAGTCTGAAAAGTTGTTCGCAGAAGCACAACAGCATTTGCCTGGTGGGGTCAGCTCGCCGGTACGAGCCTACAAGGGTGTGGGTGGAACGCCACGCTTCATGGCCCGCGGAAAGGGAGCTTACCTGGAAGATGTGGACGGACACCGGTATATCGACTATGTGCTCTCATTTGGTCCGCTCATTCTGGGACATGCGCATTCGCACGTCGTAGCTGCAATTGAACAGGCGGCACGCCGCGGCACGAGCTACGGTGCGCCTACCGAAGCGGAAACCACGCTTGCACGCCTTGTAACTGACTTCATGCCTGACGTGGAGATGTTACGCCTCGTGAATTCGGGGACGGAGGCGGTCATGAGTGCCCTGCGCCTGGCGCGTGCATACACCGGTCGCGACAAGATCATCAAGTGCGAAGGGAATTATCACGGTCATGCGGACAGTCTGCTCGTGCAGGCTGGCTCGGGCGTGGCGACGCTAGGCCTGCCGGATTCGCCGGGCGTGCCTGCACGGATGGCAGCGGACACGATTATGGTGCCGTACAACGACTTGGGGGCCGTAGAGGCGGCATTCGAGGTGCATCCAAACGCCATTGCAGGCATGATCGTGGAGCCCGTGGCTGGCAATATGGGGGTGGTGCTCCCCCGGGAGAACTATTTGCAAGGGCTTCGCGAGCTCACGCGACGACACGACGCATTGTTATTGTTTGATGAGGTCATGACGGGTTTCCGGGTTAGCCCAGGCGGCGCACAGGCTGCTTTTGGTGTGCGGCCGGACCTCACCACGCTGGGCAAGGTCATCGGGGGCGGCCTGCCGGTCGGGGCCTATGGCGGCCGCCGGGAAATTATGCAAATGGTGGCTCCAGCCGGGCCGGTCTACCAAGCGGGAACGCTTTCGGGGAATCCTTTGGCTGTGAGTGCTGGCATTACCACACTTCACATACTGGCGAAACCAGGCTATTGGGAGGACATTGCAGCCCGTACCGAAAGGCTGGCCAGCGGGATGGCATTGGTGGCCGATAAGCGTGGTGTACCGGTCACGGTCAACCACATTGGTACGATGTTCAGTTGCTTTTTTACCAAAGGGCCGGTGACGGACTGGACCTCTGCAAGCAAGTCAAACACGCAGCTTTTTGCGACGGTGTATCACGAGCTGTTAAGCCATGGCGTGTATTTTCCGCCATCACAATTTGAGGCGTGTTTCTTGTCCTCCGCGCACCAAGACCGGGAGATTACGGCTACGCTGGAGGCCTTCGACAGGGCACTGCTGGCGGTCAAGGCAAGCACGTAATCCACTTATGGCTTACCAGTCAGGTCGTCCCCGATTCGACTGATTTCAGGGGTGGCTTGGTAGAGATGGGGTAACAATCCAGTTGTGAAAACTCCTCCCGTTGTTCACAGTCAGGTTCAACGCAAAGATAGGGGATTGGCAGCGGAGACTGGCCTAGGGGTGGGGCCGATTGTAGCGGGGCCGCCACAGGTGGAGGGGGAGTCGCGTTCCTCGGAGGTGGCACAGGTGGGGACGCAGGCCCCTTCGTGTAAGGCGGGTTGGATGAAGCGTTTCGGCTTGGCCATGGGTTCTCGGGCGGTTGGGGGCGGAGGGGATTCAGGCGGCGGCAGCGTGTCGTGAAGCGCCTGGAGATGCAACCGGTGCCATTGCCAGTATGGAGGCGGGTACAGGGGAGACCGCGTGTGACCGGGCAGTGCCGGGGGCGCTTTCGTTGGACTGGAGGGACGCGAAGCTGATCCGTGAGTGATCGTCGAGGGTACCGAATCGGGCTCGGTTAGATGTTGATCCATAGCCCCTGCCTTTGCTCCTTTGCGTATGGCTCTTGAGTAAGCCCCCCTTCCCTCGACGGGTCTTACCCCGCGTCTCCAATACTAAGGCCCCTCCGCTATCCTGGCGACCCGATCGGCCCCTTGCGAGGACTCGGTTGGCCGGGGTACGGTCATCGGCAGGGCTTCCCAGTGGCCACTCCTTCCACCTTGCCCGCAGGCCCGCACCACTACCCCGGCGGACATAGACCGAGGCTCCTGTCGTTCGCTTCCCAGTCTGCTCGCAGCCTCCCCTTGTTCCCGGAGGGTTGGCTTCCACATCACTCGTTTCGAGGCCTGCTCCGTGTTCGCTGCGCGCTCTGGCCAACCGGCTCGCTGAATCGTTTAGCGATCCTTCACCAAAATGCTCCCACCCATTTCGTTACTTCCATGAACCGTCTGGGCCGCCACCAATTGGATCGACCGTTGTTGAGTGGAATTCACACCCAACAGGAAAACACATCTTTCCACGGCACACTTAAACTGAACTTCCAGAATGGAATCGACATAATGCACTGAATTATAAACAGATCGGTCAAGATTTCGAGTCCCGCTACGGGGGACACCTATCGGCGAACTCCCCGCCGGTCCAGCGCCTGCTGTGGCAACGGCGTCGGCCGAGTCACGAGGGTAAAGGGACGGCTCCGGGGATCTTCGGTCCCACCTGATGGCGAACGATGGTCGCCAGATCCTCCAGCAGCGTGCGGAAGCGGTGCCCCGGCGGGCCGTCGGCCGGGCGTTTGGACCGGGCTTTCTGTTGGGCGGCCCGGAGACTCTTCGGCCGGTGCCACCCCGGAAGACCGCGGGGCCCAGCCGGATCCGGATCGTCCAACAGCAGCGGAGCCAGACGCCGACGCATGGGCCACTCGACGTAATAGGCGAGCCGGCCCAGGAAGACAGGAGCCCGCCCCCGGTCATGGCTCCAGTGGTAGGGGGGCGCCCTTTCAGGTCCACGGTCTGGTAGCTTCGGAAGGCTGGCTCCACGATGCTCAACCCTTTGTAGGCGCGCACGGTCGCCTCAGCTCCCATCTCCTCGGCCGGCTGGTGCGGAGGACGTACAGTCCGTCCAGGGCCGCCTCGGCGGCGATGGATTCGGCGTTTCTCTCGTAGGTGAAGGACTCCTCCGTGAGGTCCAGCTCGAAGTGCTTCGCCATCTTGTATTTGTTCACG
This sequence comes from Rhodothermales bacterium, assembly GCA_012271205.1. Taxonomy (GTDB): domain Bacteria; phylum Bacteroidota; class Rhodothermia; order Rhodothermales; family Bin80; genus JAAXGT01. The sequence continues at coordinate 293 of JAAXGT010000201.1, read as the reverse complement.
ACCTGGCCGACGCGCAACGCAATGCGCTCCCGCCCCCAATAAGGACGGCGATCCCGCCGGGGGGCGCGACGATTTCATCCAACCGCTCTTCGGTCTTCGAGAGCCTTTCCGGGCGCTGGCGAGTCCGCGGTCGAGCTCGCAGCGGATGGCGACAGACCATCAGCCGCTCGCCCGGGTAGGCGTCCGAACGGATCTCGACCCGGCTGATCTCGTCCAACCGCGACCTTGGCCCGGCTCCGGACTCCACCAGTGGACGGAGGGCCGGCTCCCTCAGAGCCGTGATCCATTCCAGT
>JAAXGT010000156.1 GCA_012271205.1 Rhodothermales bacterium | reverse complement strand
CGACTCAACTGGCGACTGGGCGTCCGCTGGCGAGGTACTGGCCCCGTCTGGCCTTCCGCCTCCACTTGGGCCTTGCGTTCCTCACGGACCTACGCCCGATCCCCGTAAATCTCCTCCTCCTCTCCGGGCAAACATTCCTCCCTAACCGTCGAATCATGGACCTTCGCCGGGGTCACTACCGCCGTGTGCCCGAGGCCGTCACCTCCGTACCCACATGAGCTTTCCGGCCAAAGGGCCACGGGTGATCCTTTTTCGTGGATTTTATCTCCGGATCCCGCTGTCTCGCCTTGTTTTTCGTCGATCGCGGCGCCACAATCATCGGGGCGTCCACTATCGGGCCCGTCTGGACGATCAGGCCATGCGCCTTGAGATGATCCCGAACCCGGACCAAAAATGTTGGCGTCCGCTCAGGCCGCTCCAGCCAATAGCGGAATTTGCAGATCGTGGACTCATCCGGCACACAGCTGGTGTCCACTCGGGCAACCACCCGGACCAGCGTCACCTCCTACCGGGCCTCCTTCATGGCGGGATCAGAATATCCCAACCACGGCGGCATGAAGTAAAGGCGCCGCATCGTGTCCAAAGGCATGGGGAGGGGCGACCCAACGCTCCCTTCGGATCGTGCGGTTCCACCGTAGCGACTAGGTCCTTCCACGGGAGGACGCGATCCATCGCGGACCATAATTTTGCTTACGCGTTTCCTTCTGGCGGGTGTATAACGTGGCGTCTTCAAACGAGAGGGGATGCCTGGACGAACAAGGCCAAATGGTGATAGGTCCACAATACGGAACCAGATGAATACCGGCCTGTAGAAGGCCTTAAATCTTAGGTTTCTATATTTTTATATTGCATATTTTCCGCCTCCATATGGGCTTTTTTGACCCGACCCACAAGATTCGTCTTAGACCCAAATTCTTCCCCACCTCGTCGCTGGTGCCTCTTTTTCACCCGATACTCGGAAACTCCATTTCTTCCACGGACTGGTAGTCTAACTCTTGCATGCGCTATGCTAAATGCAACCTGATCTTTTTTCTAGGCTTGTGCACCATTTTTAACTTGGGAAAAGCACAACCCTTGGACCTTGTCGAGCTTTGGCGCATGGGCGGGACGGAAGACGATGACGTGTTGTTTGGAACCATTACTAGTGTGGGAATAGACAGCAAAGATCAAGTGTATGTCGTGGATTGGGCTCATCCTGGGATTTACGTATTCTCGAATACCGGAGTTCTGGTGACTGAAATTGGACGTGAGGGACGGGGACCTGGAGAGTTCCAAGGCCTAGGACGAGCGGTTATAAGTGACTCCGATACGGTGTTTGCTTGGGATCGAAGAATGAAGCGTATGACGATCTTTTCTCCCAAGGATTATGATGTTGTCGAAACCGTACTGGCTGATTGGGAGGTCCTTGGTAGTCCCTTTGCACTGATTGGCGTAGCACCGGAGGGGTTCGTCTTGGATTTTACCCACATGTTTATGCAGAACGATCCTCGAACAGACCTCACGCGGGATATATATCTTCTAGACCGAGACGGCGTTCAACGCACGCCCGTGCTGGCGCAACTACCCGTCAGAAAAATGATCTTGTTCCGATTTTCTGGCGCGAGTGGTTTTTGGTTCATGCCATTTGGGGGCATTGCACGGCACACCATGAGCGGAACAGGATTGGTGTATTCAGGTCATGGCGACTCCACGTTCATAACAGTTCGCTCCACAGACGGACGCGTAAAACGTAAGATCGATCTGACCCACGTGCCGGTACCTGTGACCTCAGAAGATCTGGAGGAGCACTTCAAACAGGTAGATGCCTCGAGACGGTACCGAAGAACACTTCGGGAAGCGGGTATTCCAAAGATCAAGCCGATGTTTCAACATTTCGTGGTGGATGATCAGGAACGGCTGTGGATACAGCTTAGCGCCGCTTACGGTGCTAAAGCGGCCATGTGGACGATCTTGGACGAAGATGGCACCCCAGTTAACTCAACGGAGCTGCCAACTAACGTACGCCTGGAAGCTGTTCGCAAAGAGCGAGCGTATGGTGTGTTGAAAAAGAACAACGGTGTAGAAGTGTTGGTTGCTTACGCGATTCAATAACCTGACAACTACGGATGAGGGCGCTGAGGATCATACCAAGCACAGTCCTTGTGGCTTGTGCTCGGCTCGTCTCTGCCTTGGCAGCACGGCGGGAGCTGCTGTTTCGGCAGAACCCGTTCCCGTAACCTGTGCCAAAAGTTGAGCACATCCGGCCAGACTCAACGCATTGGGGAAGGCCGTTTCGAAGTGCCGGACGGCCTTGGGCCCCCGATCGGCACCGGTAAGACTGGTGGAGTTCTATGACTACGAATGCCCGTTTTGTCTGACATTACAACCCGTGTTAGACTCTATCCGTATAAGGTGCCCCGAGGACGTGACGCTGATAGATATTTCGGCATTTTCCTCTGGCGTATCACCAAGGGCCTATGATGCAGCCCTCACTGCAAAATGTGCGTGGAATCAAGGCGCCTTCAGGGTTCTTCATGATGTGCTGTTCGCCCACCAAAAGCTGTTACCCGCTACCAGTGTGAACTGGGTATCACTGGCGAGAGACACTAGGATCTCAGAAATCATCCGCGTCCAACGTATGTACTGGAAGCACGCACCGCACACAGGGTTAATGCGGATATATTATTAGCACACCAGTTGGGCATCGATGGCATACCCACGATGATTATCAATGGGCAGCCTACTCCAGACTACTGAATGTAGATGCGTTAGATATCATTATCCAAAAAGCTTTGAAGGACGCGAAGTAGCCACTGCTACAGGTTAGTCATCGGTCATCATCCGTTTTTCGTGGAATCGGGTTCCTTTGCAACTTGTCCGTAGGCGGTGAAATGTTCATCGTGCTCGCTGTTACGTTTTTACAACAGGATAGGGATACAACCCAGGCCCAGCCAGCGTCCAGGAAGGAACCGGCCTGATTGCCCGGCCGCCTCAGAAAACCTGCCGCGAGAGGGGCCTTAACGGCGCGAGAATAGGACGTGCTCGCAGAATCGTCCATTCTGGGCCATTCTGGAACGGAAGCCTGGGGCGCTTCACATTCGTGTTCTGGAGAACGGGCAGGGGGCGTTGTCCTGTGCCGAGCCGGTTTTTCATCTTGAAAAGCCTGTCTTGCATGTCCAGTAAAAGCCATCACCCGTCCATCTGTACGAACGATTGTTGACTGAAGCCACGCAGCCCTCGGTGCGATTGCCCTTGACTAACTGTCGGCCGATACCTGATTGTTTCGAAGCCATGCATTAGATTCAGCAGCATAGATGCGCGTTCTTGCACACTGCGCCCGTAGTGACCATGAATCTTGCCAGGGAAGCCCGAGACACTCAACTGAGCCGCGTTACACGGCGGCATTTCCTGAAGTCGTGTGGCACAGGCCTCGGCGCCATCGCCTTCGCCTCCATGGCTGCCGGCACTGCAGCCGCTACGGCAACGGCGCCCCCGGACCCGCTTGCTCCCAGGCCGCCTCACTTTGCGCCTGCAGCCCGACGCGTAATTTTCCTTCATATGGCAGGCGGGCCTTCACCACTGGAACTCTTCGATTACAAACCGACGCTAGCCCGCCTGGACGGCGAAAAATGCCCGGATTCACTGCTTGAAGGCAAACGATTCGCCTTTATTCGAGGGGTGCCCCGGATGCTGGGACCCCAAGCCTCCTTCCGGCAACATGGCGAGTCCGGCGCCTGGGTTTCCAATCACATGCCTCACCTGGCACGCGTGGTTGACAAGGTGGCCTTCCTGAAGGCGATGCATACGGACGAGTTCAACCATGCACCCGCACAGCTGCTGGTCCACTCCGGAAGCCCAAGGCTTGGACGCCCGAGCATGGGCTCATGGGTTACCTACGGACTCGGAACCGAAAACGAGAACCTGCCGGCCTTTGTTGTGCTGCTTTCCGGCGGAGCCGCCCCGGACGCGGGGGCCAGCGTCTATGGCAGCGGCTTCCTGCCAACCGTATACCAAGGCGTGCAATGCCGCTCCAAAGGCGATCCGGTTCTGTTCTTGTCGGATCCTGACGGAATGTCGCGCGATCTGAGGCGCAAATCAATCGAAACCATCAACGCCATTAACCGGCAGCAGCATGAAGAGATTGGCGACCCTGAAATCCTCACGCGCATCGCCCAGTACGAAATGGCCTTCCGTATGCAGACATCCGTGCCGGAGGCCATGGACATCGCGCGAGAACCCGCGTACATCCACGAGATGTATGGTACCGAGCCGGGAACAACAGCCTTCAGCAACAACTGTCTTTTGGCCAGGCGTCTGGTGGAGCGGGGGGTGCGGTTTGTTCAACTGTTTCACTGGGGCTGGGACTCTCATGGTGCAGGAGAAAGCGAAGCACTGAACGCTGGCTTTGTGGATCGCTGCCGCGAAACGGACCAACCAGTGGCCGCGCTGCTGGAAGACTTGGCGCAACGCGGCCTCCTGGATGACACCCTGGTGATTTGGGGCGGTGAATTCGGACGTACACCCATGCTTGAAAACCGGACGGGTGTGGATAATCCGTTCGTAGGTCGTGATCACCACAGTGACGTGTTTACCATGTGGATGGCCGGCAGCGGCGTAAAAGGCGGGATTTCGCACGGCGAAACCGACGAGATTGGTTACAGTGCCGTAAGCGGCCGTGTGCACGTACATGACCTCCAGGCAACCATCTTGCATCTATTGGGCTTTGATCACTTGCGATTGACTTTTCCATTTCAGGGCCGTGATTATCGGCTGACCGATGTGCACGGCCACGTCGTGCGCGATGTGCTGGCCTGATTGCCTATGCCGCCGAGGTTCTATTGGAACGAAGCCACGCGGCGGCCCTGCTGCTTTCTTGTCCTGATCTTATGAAGAATTCCGTGTACATCCTGGGGGCTGGCCTCGCGGTGCTCATTATCATGCTGATTGCGGTGCCGGGTGGCGGACGCCCGTCAGACTTCAGCCTGTTTCTTGGAAGGTTTCACCCGCTCGTCGTACATCTCCCCATTGGCATTCTGCTTGTCGCCGCCCTTTTTGAGGCCCTCTCGCGGTGGACCCCAATGCGGGATCGTATCGAAACGGCCACGCGAATTCTGCTCTATGCTGGCGCATGGAGCGCGCTGCTGGCCGTGGCCCTCGGACTGTACCTGGCCCAAGGTGGCGGATACGACAGCCGCACACTGGCCTGGCACAAGCGTCTGGGGATACTTGTGGCGCTGTCATCGTCCCTTTGCTACGTCTATAAGGCTTGGCCCGAACTCTTGCAGCAACGCGTCATCAAAACGCGCGAACATGCGGTGTATGCCACAGCAGTGGGCGTTCTGATTCTGGCTGTTGCCTTCACCGGGCATTTGGGCGGGCAACTCACACACGGCGCGGGCTACCTCTCACGCTACCTGCCCGACGGACTCCGCCAACTGGCTGGCCTACAGAAGAAAGCAGACCTCGGCAAGTTGCAACTCGAAAATCCGGCAGAAACGACCACCTATGCCGCGATTATTCAGCCGGTGCTAACAACCAAGTGTACGTCCTGCCACAGCGAAAGGCGTGCCAGAGGAGGGCTGCGGCTAGATGCGCCGGAACACATTATGGAAGGCGGCGATGAGGGCCCACCCATCGTGCCGGGCCGCGCCCACGAAAGTGAACTTATTCACCGGATTTGGCTTCCGCTGGTCGCAGATGACCATATGCCACCCGAAGGCAGCGCGCAGCTGTCCGTGGCCGAGGCCGAACTCCTGCGATGGTGGATTGATGCAGGGGCGTCATTCGAAGAATTCTTGCCCGATGCCGAAATGACACCGGTCGTTCAGACCATTCTGAGCGGATTGGGCCTGGGCGAAATCCGCACCGGCATCTTCGCGCTTAGTGTATCCCCCCCGGATTCACAGGATGTTGCTGCGCTGGCGCAGCAAGGTATCGCAGCAACACTACTGGCCGAAGACGAACCCTATCTCCAAGTGCGCTGCACCAATCCCCAGTCCTGCGCTCACAGCGATGAACTGGAGGCGACCCTCAGGCGCCTTGCTCCCAACATTGCCTGGTTAGATTTGGGCCGAAGCACGGCTGATGACGCCTTCCTGGAAACAATTGGCGCACTCCCCCACCTAACCCGCCTGCACCTGCAGCAGACGCAAGTAACAGACACTGGGCTAGAGCACTTGCAAAGCCTGGAGTATCTGGAATACTTGAACCTCTACGGCACGGCCGTGTCGGATACCGGCCTTGCCCACTTACACAATTTGTCGGCCCTGCGTTCGCTCTACCTGTGGCAAACCAACGTGACAGAGGCGGGAGTTGCTGACCTTCAGGCGGCCGTCCCCGATCTGTACATTAACACGGGGCTTAGCCTGGAGCCCGTAATTGCCGACAGCCTCGCCGAGTAGGCCCTACTGTTTCATGAACTGGAAACTTTTACCTCTTCTTCTGCTCGCGGCCTGCTCGACACCAGCCACGGAGTCGCCCGCTCCCGTCATGCTGGAGCGGCCGAATATTCTTTGGATTTCGACTGAGGATATGGGACCACGACTGGGATCATATGGCGATTCCGTCGCGCGCACGCCGCATATCAATGCTTTAGCAGCTAGGGGGACACGATATACGCGCGTGTTTACCACCGCCGGTGTTTGCTCTCCCAGCCGTGCAGCCATCATCACCGGCATGCACCAGGTCAGTCTGGGTGCTCACCACATGCGTACACTTTCTGGCGCGCCGTTTGCGCCGGAACCCACACCCTATTCGGTCGTGCCTCCGCATTACGTCAAGACGTTTACGGAATACCTTCGGGCAGCCGGATATTTTACGACCAACAATGTGAAAGAGGACTATCAATTCGAAACGCCGATGACAGCGTGGGACGTGTCAAGCGATCGGGCGCATTGGCGGGATCGCCCGAATCCGGACCAGCCCTTCTTTGCCGTTTTCAACTTCACGACAACACATGAAAGTCGCATTTGGCCGGATCCAGGAGCTGCATACGAAGCCATGGGAGGGGCTGCCGGAACCACCCCAGCGCAAGCAGCCCCAACTGATACAGATCCCACAACTGTGACCGTCCCTCCATACTACCCGGACACACCCACGGTGCGTCGAGACATCGCTCAGCAATACGATAATATTGCAACCATGGACGCCCAGGCAGGCACCATATTGGAGCAGCTGGAAGAAGATGGCCTTTCGGAGAACACGATTGTCTTTTTCTGGAGCGACCATGGAGACGGTTTGCCACGCCACAAACGGTGGCTTTATGACTCTGGCTTGCTTGTGCCGCTAATCATTCACGTGCCAGGACAGGCCGGAAAAGTCTCGGATGAGCTGGTCAGCTTCCTGGACCTGGCCCCGACTGTGCTTTCCCTGGCGGGCGTTGAGCCACCGGCCCATATGCAAGGCCGGGCCTTGTTAGGGAGATACACAGGCAATCGCCAACCGCATGAGTATGTTTATGCGGCCCGCGATCGCTTTGATGAGCAGTACGACATGGTACGAGCCGTGCGAGATGTACGGTACAAATACATCCGCAACTATCGTCCCGAGAAGCCCTACGTGTTGTGGATGGCTTATGCCAACGTCATGCCGACTATGCAAGAGCTCTTCAGGCTTCATGCCAGCGGTGAGCTCAATGATGTGCAATCGCTGTGGATGGCCTCCCGGCGCCCTGTTCACGAGCTCTACGATACCGATAGCGATCCTTATGAAGTCAACAATCTGGCATACAATGCCGCGTACAAGGAGGAGCTCGACCGCTTGCAAAATGCCTTGGACAACTGGATGCGAATCACCGGAGACTGGGGATTACAAAGCGAGCTGGAAATGGTGGAGTCCATGTGGCCGGGCGGCGAACAGCCCCTGACAGCCGCACCGGCTATTTTCCCGAGGGCTACTGCACGCACTGCAATTCGAGCAGACGGCCTGGATCAGAACGCCAGCGGCGGCACGTTTGAACGTCCCGTGGAAGTCACGATGTACAGTCCCACACAAGGTGCATCTATTGCCTACACAACACTGGACGAAAGCGGGCAGGAGCAGCGCTGGCTGTTGTATTCAGGGCCGATAGTCGTTACCCAAACGACAACTTTCCATGCCCGTGCCATTCGTTACGGCTACGCGGTGAGCCCCATCATCGAGGCCACGTTTGCGATAGGGAGCAGTGAGTAACCGCGGGAACTCTCCTCATTCGTCATCTGAATGAGTTTACCTAAGGCACATTCGACCCTTCTCCAAGCCTGCAGGCAGGTGCGCGTCCCTCCCGCTTCGGCTCCGTGAAGCACCCGCAGATCACGTCTGGCACACTTCTGCTGCCAGGCACCTGATGCGACTTCCGAGCGTTATCCGAGGTGCGGGAGACCAGCATGATCTGGCAGCGTTTGATCAAGTCTGATCCTGTTCCACAAAGTCAGAAGACCATGCAGCGGTGGCTGTTTGACGATTTCGACAAGCCAGCAAACTCGTCCCTTGAGTTTAAATCAGATCCTAAAGCTGAACTTCCCGTCTTGCAGACTTTCCACCGCTTGTTCACGGACCAGTACCTGCACAAGGCCGTCTTTAGCATTCTCCGTGGCTACGCGGGCCCGGACGGTCCCTCAGAAATGGCTCTCTGGCGCGCGTTCGTACTGGGCTCCGCGGCAGCCGATCAGATGCTTGGCTTCGAAGAACTTGCTGATCTGATTAACCGCAGCAGAGTGGCCCTTGAAGCCCTCGGACACCAGGCTAGTGAGGCCAATGAGGCTTACACGGCATCCAAAATCGAAAGGCTGGTTCAAGTGCTTCCAGATGAAACAATACACGCACTGAACAATCTGGTGCTCGAAATCTCGCTCCGGCAGGAAGAAGCACTCCTTGGCCTGGACGATGAACCCCGGCCTCCACTTGTCTCTGACGAACTGTTTTGACCTGCCATTGGCTCGTCTGGGCTATGATCGAGTTCCGGTTAACTTCTTGGTCGGCAAACGGGAGGCGTACTATCGCCAAGGGTGCCCCAGGATACAGGCCGCGAACACGATGAAGAAGCCGTCCGCCTGACCAGCACCACCAGATTTCGTTCAGGGCGACCTAAAGGCTGGCAAAACCCTGAATAAACATGACTTTCCGTTTCTATTTCCGGTAAACTGGCCGATCGTGCTCAGACCTCACAGGTCTCGTGAAAATTCTTACGTCACTGTTACATACCGACCCAGACACCTGCTTGACAGGCACAGGTTGACGCCCTTCAACGAGTAAGCACCTGCACACCGTCTGGAGTGCCAACGATTACGTCGGTAGCTATCTGAACGAACAAGCCGTGGTCGAGCACGCCGGGCATGGCCAGTATTACACTGTCGAGGACTTCGGGATTATCTATTTTATCAAACCATGCGTCTATTACCCAGAACCCCTGATCAGTCACCACTGGCCCGTCCTTGCGCAACCCCATACGCAATTCGCCCTTCGCCCCCATCGCATCCAGTGACCGCATAATGACACCGGCTGCCATGGGCATCACCTCAATCGGCAGTGGCATCTTCGAGCCCAGTTGATCCACCTGCTTGGACGGATCGATAAGTACAACAAAGCGCTTGGCCTGCCGGGCAACCAGCTTCTCGCACGTGTGCGCTGCACCACGTCCCTTGATAAGATCCAGTGCCGGACTCACTTCGTCCGCACCGTCCAAAGCAACATCCAGCAGGCCGGTGACATTATCCAGCGAACACAGCGGCAAACCATGCTCACGTGCCAACAACTCCGCCGAACTTGAAGTGGGCACGCCCCGTACCATCAGCCCCTCTTCCCGGATTCGCCGTCCTATGGCACGAATCGCATACGCAGTGGTGGATCCTGTGCCCAGGCCAATGTGCATCCCGGACGTGATCCATTGCGCTGCCGTTTCACCCGCAAGCCGCTTGGCGGCGCTCTGACCCATTACTCGTGCCGCAGAGCCTCAATGGGATCCAACCCTGCAGCCTTGTACGCCGGATATACGCCAAACACCAAAGCAACAGCAGATACACCCAATACTGCACCGATGGCCCATGACCACGGAAATACAAACGGTGTATCAAAAAAGAACTTCAATACGTTGCCCCCCAATACTCCCACTACTATGCCGGCCAGACCTCCGATCTGACACAGGAAAATCGCTTCGTACAGAAACTGACTCAGAACATCGCCTCGTCGGGCACCAACTGCCTTCCTGATGCCGATTTCACGCGTGCGTTCGGCTACCGAAACCAACATTATGTTCATGATGCCAACACCGGCCGTCAGCAGCGTAATCAATCCGACAGCGGCTGCAAGGGCCGCCACTCTTCGAGTCATGCCTCGCAATTCCTCAATAACTGATTCGTTGCTGTCGATCTCAAAGTTATTCTCCTCGCCGGGCCCAACGCCCCTAATTACGCGCATTATGCCGATCGCCTCTTCCATCGCCTCCTCTAATTGTTCCATGCGCACCGTGGCTGCCTGGATTTGAATGTTGCGATGGCCCGCGCTGTACGCACTGATCATTCGCGTAATTGGCACTAGTGCCAAGCGGTCAAGATTCTCCCCAAACGTCTCTCCTTTGGCTTCAAGCACACCGATCACGTTGTAACGATGTCCACCGATCACCACATCTTTGTCCAGCGCACTTACACTTGGAAATAGCACATCCTCAATTTCCTTGCCAATAACAGCAACGGGCCGGCCCAACTGGACGTCCATCTCAGAAAGGTTGCGACCGCGTGCAATTTCAAATCCGTTGTTAGCAATCCAGTGCTCATTGACGCCTACCGGCCTAATTACCTTTTCTGTCTTGCGCTCAGCAAACCGGGCCTCCACATTACCGGTAACGACCATCTGGGGGCTGATAGCTTGTACAACCTGCGCATACTCGGCATACTGCGTCATATCGTCGTAGGTCAAGTTTTTTCGGGCCCGCCATCCCGTTCCGGTCCGCACCCACTCCTCCCCTTGCGATATCGTAAATGTGGTGACACCAAAAGACTCGACCGTGCTCACGATCTTCGCTTCGAGCGCCGTAACAGCTGTTACGCTTACAATGATGGCGAACACACCAATTACAATGCCCACGAGCGTGAGTGCAGACCGTAACTTGTGGTTGCGCACAGTCTCCCAGGCCAGACGTACAAACTCCAGATTAATCATGGTCAGCTGTAGCGCAACGCGTCAATGGGGTTCAGACGGGCGGCATTCCAGGCAGGAACCACACCAAACGTAATGCCAACACCCACACAAATCGAAAAGGCCAACACTACTGTACCAGGCAACATTGTCGCAGGTACCCACTGGTTTATGATCTCGGTTGCACCCGCCGAACAAAGAACGCCCACCATGCCTGCTATGACACACACTACTACAGCTTCGATCAGGAATTGCAATAGTATTGCGCGCCTACTGGCGCCAACCGCCTTGCGCACACCAATTTCCTTCGTACGCTCCTTGACGGTCACAAACATGATGTTCATAACGCCAATCCCGCCCACGAGAAGTGAGAGCCCCGTCAAGAAGATGCCCACGGCATAAATGCCCGCCTTGACACCACCGATTTCGTCTTCGAATGCTTGGGTCCGGTTGATTTCGAAATTGTTCTCCTCCATCGGATCCAGCCCTCGTGCGGCTCGCACAATACCTATGAGTTCCTCCTCAGCAAGTTCTACAGTTTCATCCGAGCTGGCTTTCACCTTTATGGACACGCTTCGGTAGCGCCCAAAATTTCGTTCGAACGATTTCAGCGGAATCTGAACTTGTTTGTCAAAGGAAAACATGCCCAGAAACTTCCCTTGTTTGGCCAGAACCCCGATGACTTCAAACCGGGTGCCGCCCAGACGTACCCGTTTGCCCAGTGCCCACTCATTTGGAAACAGTGCCTCCGCTACTTCGGACCCTATGACAGCCACATTGCGGCCGACCAAGTTGTCCACATCGGTATACCAGCGCCCCTCCGTCAGCTCGATCTTGTCAATCCGCGTGAGTTCCGGAGTCGATCCCTGAATGTAAACACCATAAATGGCTTGGTCACGGTACCGCACCGGCCGTCCTGTATCGACGACTGGCGCCGCGGCGGTTACGTACCTGGCCCGCTCCCTAATCGTTTCAGCCAAATGTGCGCGGATATCGGGGCGCGATCTGTATTTCCGCCACTCCTGCGGTGACGTAAACCAACTTGACCGCTCAACATAGAGCACATCGGTGCCCAGCATTCGCATGGAACGGCTGAACTCTCCCTCAATGGCATTGATGATGGTGAACATTGCGGTCACTGTCACTATACCGATGATGATGCCCAGCATGGTGAGCGCACTACGCATACGTTGGGACATCAAAGAGCGGAGAGCCATGGAAAGTCCCTCCCAGAACTCTACAAACAGCCGTATCATGGAGGCATCAAGATGAGATTACATGCTCTACGCAGCCGCCACACATCTGTTGCGCAGTACAGCGAAGACCTAATCTTTAGGGCACAGAGAATACTGACTTCTGCGCAACCCGGTTCGCGGGGAAACTGTGCAGCCAGAATCGGGATCTCGATTCGCCGGGTTAGCGGAACCGTCCGACACTTCAGGCTTTACGCACGATGCAGATACCGACAGGTTAGACATGGGAAAGCTTCACATTATCGCTGAATTCTGGCAGTTCTTGCGCATCAGAAAGAAGTACTGGCTGGCACCCATATTCGTCGTACTACTGCTTCTCAGCCTGCTGATTGTGCTCACACAAGGATCACCGCTGGCCCCCTTTATTTACTCACTGTTCTGACGCAACTACTCTGCCTGCGGGTGCGACAAAAATGTATATTTTGGATTTTGGCACAAAACTCAACCGCTTTTGAGCGAACGTGATGGTGAAAATCATTGCCATTGCCAACCAGAAAGGCGGTGTGGGCAAAACCACGACCGCCATCAACCTCGCTGCGTCGCTGGCCGTGACGGAGCACCGCACGCTGGTCGTGGACATGGATCCACAGGCCAATTGCACGTCTGGGCTGGGGTTCGACCCGCGCATGGCCGTCAATTCCATTTACGAGGTCGTCATCGGAAGCATCTCTGCCCAGAGCGCCACCCAGTCAACAGAAGTCCCATACCTGAATCTTATTCCCGCCAACATTAACCTGGTGGGCGCAGAATTCGAAATCATTGACGTTCCGTCGCGCGAATGCCTTCTTGCACGAGCCCTGATGGATTTGCACACGCAGTACGAATTCATCATTATTGACTGCCCGCCGTCGCTGGGCTTGCTCACCGTCAATGCCCTAACGGCAGCCGACAGCGTTATTATCCCCGTGCAGGCCGAGTATTTTGCATTGGAAGGACTGGGACAACTGCTTAACACGATCAAGATCGTCCGACGCCGCCTGAATCCGAATCTCGATATCGAGGGGGTACTGCTGACACTGTTTGACGCCCGGCTCCGCCTGTCGAAGCAAGTCGCCTCGGAAATCAAACGCTACTTCGGCTCCCGGGTCTTTCGTACAATCGTGCGGCGCAACATCCGCCTTGCAGAAGCGCCCAGCTTCGGTAAACCCGTTGTGCTTTACGACGCGGCCTGCAAAGGCGCACGCAACTACTTGGCGGTGGCTCAGGAAGTCCTGCAGTCCAACATAACGCCTAGGCTGGCAAATTTGACCGGCCAAGGACCGGCCTTTGGCTCGCCTTCGAATAGCAGCGGATCCAAGGCGTTTTCAACTCCGTCTATATCTGATCAGAAGGCAGCCTCTTCCAGCTAGCGAGGACGCACGTATCCGAATGGTATCCAAGAAAATCGCATTGGGGCGAGGGCTCGGCGCACTCTTTACCGATGACGGAGACCTCGATCCGCACGCCGCCGTGCGGGACGTGACCGGGCGCATTTTTGAGATTGAGATCAGCCGCATCCGACGAAACCCATATCAACCGCGCCAGGAGTTTGCCATGGAAGCCCTCCAGTCCCTTGCCCAGTCTATCGCGCATCTGGGAATTGTTCAGCCGGTCACGGTCCGCGCTTCCGACGAGGGGGAGTTCGAACTTATCAGCGGAGAGCGGCGCGTGCGGGCGGCAGACATGGCCGGATTGCGCAGCGTGCCGGCCTTCGTGCGGATTGCCAGCATCGAGCAAATGCTGGAAATGGCTCTTGTTGAGAATGTCCAGCGCGAAGATCTCAATCCCATGGAAATCGCCTTCGGCTACCGGCAACTTGTGGACGAGTGTGCGCTAACCCAAGACGAAGTGGCTCAGCGCGTAGGGAAGAAGCGCTCGACCGTGACCAACGCTCTGCGTCTTTTACGACTGCCTCCACGCATTCAACTGGCGCTCAAGAATCGCGAAATATCGGAGGGGCACGCGCGAGCCATCCTGGGGCTCAAGAGCGAACACGCCCAACTGCAACTGTTCGATGAAATTCTCCAACGCGGGCTTACAGTGCGCCAAGTGGAGCGGTTCGTAAAGAGAACGAGCAAGGCGCCTGGCAAGAAGCCCAGAATCCATCCCCGAGAGGCGTTGCAGCTGCGCGATTTTGAAAACCGGCTACGTACGCGTTTCGGAACGAAAGTACGCCTGGTGGGAGACGGACAGGGGCAAGGCAAGATTGAGGTTCACTATTATTCAGAAGACGATCTGACCCGTGTGCTGGAGTTGCTCTTGGGTCAGGAAGGATAACTGCCCCATGCGGGCCGTCTTTGCAGCTGCCCTCGCGAGCGGCCTGTTGGCCATGGGTATTCGGTCTGCGGCCCACGCACAAGCAGATAGCACGGCCTCGCTGGACACGGTGGTAATCGCGCGTTTGCCGCGTACCGCTCTCCAGCGGGCCATTGTACCGGGCCTCGGTCAACTGTATAACCGCCATTACTTGAAGATTCCCGTAGTCTATGCTGGTCTGGCAGGATTCATCGGTTCTGCACTACTCGTTAACCAGCGCTACCTGCTCTACCGGCATGCTTACCTGTACACGGCAAGGCTGAATGAAGACGGGTCGCCGGTTTTTCCAGACTACGAGCGTGACTATGAGGTGCTTATCCGCGACTTGAATTTGGAACCGGAAGCAAACCTGACCGCAGAAGAGATTGCTGCGCGACGCCAGCGGCTTGAGCCGCAGTTGCGGGCACAGCGAGATCATTTACGGCGCAACCGCGACCTCTTGTATTTCGGTACCGTAATCTGGTACGGCCTCACCATACTGGATGCATACGTGAGTGCACATTTATTTGATTTTGACGTAAGCGAGTCTCTGGCGGTGCGTGTACACGGCTTACCCGGACACATTAGACTCAGCCTCCGTTGGAAGGGAATTCGGTGATGGCGCGAATCATCTATGCACTCAGCGGCCAAGGCCGTGGACATTCATCCCGCGGTATGGCCATCACACACGGGCTCAGGGCACGCGGGCACGAAGTGCGTTTTTGCGGGGGCGGTGCTGCGCGCGACATTTTGGGGTCGCAAGGTGAAGAAGTGCTGACCGTACCACAGTTACAGCAGATCGTACGGGACAACACCATACAGGCCGCGTCAACAATTCTGGCCAATTGGCCCTCGATTCGAAACCTTGGCCAGATTGTTCGGCGTCTCGCTAAAGCCATCGAAGCTTGGCGGGCGGAGCTCATAATCACCGACTTTGAAGCCTTCTCCTGGCGGGCTGCTGAACTGCTTCAAATCCCGGTTATTTCATTTAACCACCAGCAAGTAGTCACCGAAACCCGCTATTCGCTCCCACCCGGTCATCGGTACCACGCTCATCTTGCCCGGCTGATCATCAATATAATTGCGCCGCGGGCACCGCAAAAGCTGCTCTTGACCTCCTTCTTTTACCCACCGGTCAAACGCCCGGAAACCACCACGATCGTGCCCCCCATCATCCGACCCGAGGTGCAATGCCTTACCCCCTCGCGGGAAGACTTTATTCTGGTCTACTATAATCAGCCGGAAGGCAGCCTGCAACTTCTCGACCGGCTTCGGGCGCATGGGCAACGGTACATCATCTATAACTTTCCCGAGCCGGACGACGCGCATGCATACTCGAATCTCGTTTTCAAGCCAGCTCGCTTAGACGGCTTCCTTGATGATTTGGCCCGGTGCCGCGGCGTATTGTGCACAGCAGGCTTTACGCTCATCAGTGAAGCACTTTTTCTCGGCAAGCCACTTTTGGCCGTTCCCAACCGCGGCATATTTGAGCAGACGCTTAACGCCATCTTTCTGGAGCGCGAGGCCCTCGGCAAGGCGGTCATCGGCCGAGGCGTAACGCTCGAAGACCTTTCAGCCTTTGAAGAATCACTGGACAAAATGGCCGGAAACCTGTACGGAAGACCTGCTTCAGGGAACAAAGCAGCACTGGACTTTATCGAAAATGTCGTCACAAATGATTGTTCTTCTGCGAATCAGCCACAGATATCGGCACCAGATTTGTAATTGGACGATTCCCGTGATTAACCTACAACCAATATATTGAAAGGCTTCCACCAGTTCACGGCGCAAATTTCACCATGCAACGCCCCGATACATTGCATGCGGATGCCAGCATGATCACCAGCGAGCCGTCGCTTTTCGCCAAAGCGCGTGCCTTTATGGCCCCCGGTGCACTCTTGGCGCAAGCGCGCTCAGCAGATCTTTATCCGTATTTCCGTGCCATTCAGCGCAACAAGGGTACACGCGCGATCATTAGCGGGCGTGAAGTGATCATGGCGGGGTCCAACAATTATCTGGGTCTTACAAGTGACGAGCGGGTAAGGGAGGCGGCCAAGCAGGCGATTAGCCAATATGGTACCGGATGCACTGGCAGCCGCTTTCTCAACGGCACGCTGGATATACATCTCGAGCTGGAAGCACGCTTGGCCGAGTTCATGGACAAGGAGGCCTGTATTCTGTTTTCAACGGGGTATATGACCAACATGGGCGTGATCCAAGGTGTCACGTCCAAGAATGACATCATTTTTTCGGACAAGGACAACCATGCGTGTATTGTAGCAGGCACGCAGGTAAGCCCGGCGGACACTTGGCGATATCGCCACTTTGATTTGGTCCATTTGCGCCGCCTGCTGGAGAAGGCTGAGGCAGAGCGCCCCGAGTCCGACCGTCTTATAGTTACGGACGGCGTTTTTTCCATGAGCGGGCGCATCGCACCGGTCCCGGAGCTTACGAATCTCGCCGCAGAGTTCGATGCCGTGCTCATGCTGGATGATGCCCACGCTGTAGGCGTAATTGGACCTGGTGGGCGCGGATCGGCCGCTTACTTCGGCCTTGAGGATGCCGTACAACTGACCACAGGCACATTTTCGAAGAGCTTTTCCTCATTGGGAGGATTCGCAGTCGGCGATTACGATGTAATCGAATACATACGACACATGTCGCCTGCACACATATTCAGCGCCTCCATGCCCCCTGGAAATGTGGCGACTGTGCTGAAATGCCTGGACATCCTGAACGAAGAGACTTGGCGCCTTGAGCGGCTTTGGGAAATTTCAAGCTATATGCGCGATGGTTTCCGTGATGCTGGCTTCAACGTGTGGACCAGCGAAGCCCCTATCATCCCGGTGGTCGTCGGCAACGAAATGATGTCTGCTTTTCAGTTCTGGACAGACCTTTTGGATGAGGGCGTTTTTGTAAACCCCGTGGTGCCGTGGCGCGGCGCTGTGCCCAAGGGACTCGCCATCATGCGCACGTCTTATATGGCCACACACACCGACGAGGATCTGGACTTTATCCTGGAAGCCTTTCGACGCGTAGGACGCAGGCACGGAGTAGTCGGCAACGGCATGATCTAGCATCATGGACTCCGCCGGTACGGTACGACCTGTGCGCTCCAGGCGGGATTTGCGCCGCTTTATCAATTTCCCGTACTCACAGTACAAGCGCAATCCCTACTGGGTGCCGCCCCTGCGCTCGGACGTGAAAGGAACCCTAAACCCGCGCAGGAATCCGTTCTTCGAGCACGGCCGGATGCAACTCTTCCTTGCCACAGATTCGGCGGACAGAGTTGTTGGGCGCATCGCCGGCATATACAACGGTATGCACCTGAAGACTCATCAGGATGATGCCGGCTTCTTTGGCTTTTTCGAATGCGAAGAACGCTATGAAACGGCGGCGGCGTTGCTGGATGCGGTTCGCTCTTGGATTCTCCGGCAGGGTTTGCGAGTCTTGCGGGGCCCCGTTAACCCATCGCTAAACGATTCTTCGGGTTTGCTTGTGAATGGCTTCGATCGCATTCCGTCGATTTTGATGGCGTATAATCCACCCTACTATGAGGACTTCCTGCTGAAGTGGGGTTTCCATCGCGTGATGACGCTGTGGGCCTATTATATCCACCGAAAGCATGTGAGCTTTGAGCGTCTTCGTCGTGGTGCAGCCATCGTGTATCGACGCAACCCCGGTCTGTCCTTGCGCACGCTCGACATGTCCCGCTTTGAGGAAGAAGCTCGCATCGTTCGAGAAATATACAACGAAGCCTGGAGTGACAACTGGGGCTTTGTGCCCGTAACGGACCGTGAGTTTTCACATCTGGCCAAGAGCATGAAGCAGATCCTAGACCCGCGTATTTGCTTCTTTGTGCTCAAGGATGGCGAGCCGGTCGGGTTTACGATTTCGCTTCCGGATATCAATCCCGCGCTGCAGCGCCTCCCCACCGGACGTCTTTTTCCGTTTGGGTTGCTTAAGCTGCTCCTTCTTACCAAGTTTGCCGGTGTTCACGAAATCCGCATGCCACTGATGGGCGTAAGAAAGCAGTATCGCGGGCGCGCTTTTGCCGTCCTGCCTGTGCTGGAGACCATTGAAAAAGGCCCGCTCTACGGGTATCAAGCCTGCGAAACCAGTTGGATCCTGGATTCAAACCACGTCCTCAAAAACCTTCTCGCCTCGATTGGAACCGCGGTCGACAAGGAATATGCGCTTCTCGAAGTGCCGCTCGTCACGGGAGAGTCTGACTAGGCAGCACCTATCTGTCTATCGGGTATTGCAGCCATGAGATATTAGACGATTGGCAAACGGAGATTCGTGCAAGCTTGGAGCATTCCACCTTGGACTACGGCAACTTGACACTGTTTTTGAGTGCACCTGTGCGGCGGTTCAAGGCCATTTTCAGCTGAAACAGCTTCATCCGCGTTGCGCAAAGTATACCGTGATCCTTGCGACCTCTTGATTCAGGACTTTCGCTGAGCGAGCTTATGCTGCGTTGCTCCGGGCTCCCTCCGAAGCATGGCGGGTTCCTGCTGTCTGCCACACCAATCAAATCCTGATTTACAGCCCAATGGGGACTTGACTCCTCCCATCAATCACATCCTTTCAGCAGAAGTCTGAGACCACGCGCGTAGATCTTTCGCAGTGACAGCGATACAGCATGGTTTACGTTGTGCCATAGTGGAGCAGTGTCCTCATGCTCCTGCAGTGTCCCTTGGCCAAGTAACGGCACACCGAAGATTGCTCTGCGGCTGGGCTACCGGATGGCATTGAAGAGCCGCTTGAATCGGATTTGCCCCAAGAATTTCGGGCGGCCCTCTGCGTTCCACGAGAAGTAAATCAAAACGGCGGGACCCACCACGTGGTCCATGGGGACAAAACCCCAGAATCGGCTGTCGTCTGAATTGTCACGATTGTCTCCCATAACGAAATAATAGTCCTGGGAAAACGTGTATGTGTCCGCTGCCTCCCCGTCAATAATGAACCCGCTTCCAGATACCGCAGTCGCGTGGCCCTCATACTTTCGAATGACCGGCTCATACACTGGCCAGCTGTCAGGGGTCAACGTTACTGTCATCCCTTCGCCGGGAATAACTATAGGACCATAATTGTCGGTTGTGTACCCCCGCCCGTTAGGATATAAATCGAATTGTTGCTCACTCCCACCTCGCGCAATGGCCGGCCGGACATCCGCGACATATTCCCATTCCGCTATTTGCTCAGCGGCGCCGTCCGGAGCCAGAATGCGCTCAATGTTCGGATTGGATGTCGGCGCGACTTCACTAACACCCAGCCCCTGTAAGCGGGCGCGCGGAAGCCGGATCCGTGGATCGTTCTTGTAGACATACCAGTAGCGCTGCATCGAATCCTTAAAGGGCGCATCCGTATCCCTAAAACGCAGGGTGTCTCCGTTCACGTGCACGAGTTTATCAATTACCTGCAGCGTGTCCGTCGGCAGGCCAATGATACGCTTGATAAAGTGGGTCTTGCGGTCGATGGGCATATCGCCGGCGGCAGGCCAATTGAATACTACCGTATCAAACCTCTTGGGACTGGTAAATCCAGGAAAGCGCATCCACGGAAGTTCAAAATTTCGCACGTAGATCTGAGTAAACGGTATGCCCAGCGTAATGGGGGAACGCATACCATAATGCAGCTTCGACACCACAATCCAGTCGCCCACGAGCAAGCTCTTCTCCATTGATGGCGTCGGAATACGGAAGAGGTCAAAGAACAAGGTCCGCAGAATGATCATAAACACCAGTGCAAAGACCAGCGCGTCCAACCATTCCCTGATTGGCCCTTTAGGCTTCTTATTCGGTTTTTCGCCGCGCTGCCGGGCGCGCTTGGCGGCGCGCGCGGCGCGTTGCCGCTGACGCTCCTGTTTGTTTCGTGATTCAGTCATACCGACAAATTAGAGATTCAGATACAGTGACTACCTAGCCTCTTCCAACACGGGTTGCTCCGGCCGACCACGCGCAAGATTCGGCGGCCGAATAGGACTCATAATGTATTCGGAACCGTCATAGCCGGTGCGATACCAAACGCCCGTGGTAACATTGAAGTAGTAATCCATGTATGCGGCCGGCTCGACTTCACGCATCACAGCAGCCAAAAGTGACTGCCGCATTCTGTACAACAAGCGCCGGTAGCGGTGATCTCCCGCTACAATTACGCCCCGGTCGAAAGGACCGTCCACATCAGTCACTTTGAGGGGCAACGAGTCGTTGACCGTGAACCAGTATTCAAACTGCACATACTCCTCCATCTGCCCCGAGCTATGCAAACTCTGCTCTGCGACCGTCCGGGTGGGAATCCCGAAATGCCGCTCCATCCGTGCGCGGATCTCGGCCGTCTCCACCGTATCCAGTGCCGTGAAGTAATTGTTTCCCAGATAGGCCCATTTAACGTCCGAAAACTGACCTCCCCAAACCAAGCGCTCATCAGGAGCGGCCAATGTCCAGCTTCCCACTTGACCGTCCCACGGCACTTTGGGTTTCTCCACAAATAAATCAGGATTTCTGGATCGGATCCAATCCGTGAGGGAGTCGGACGCCACCATTAGCCATTCCGCAGCACGTGGAGATACAGCAGCCCCGTGGCGGCTGACAAACGCCGAAAACTCCCTGTGAAAACGGGCCTCCGCATACAGCCGGCCAACGTCATCCTTCGTGATTCGTGCTCGCTGCGCGACAACTTCCTGACCACAAAATACAAGAAGCAGAGCGACCGTCAAGATCCAACGTTGCCGCATATCAATTCTCCATTGACAGTACGGCCAGGAATGCCTCCTGAGGTACTTCTACACTGCCTACATGCTTCATACGCTTTTTCCCTTCCTTCTGCTTTTCCAGCAATTTACGCTTGCGGGTAATGTCGCCACCATAGCATTTTGCGGTAACATCTTTTCGTGCAGCCTTGACCGTTGTGCGTGCGATAACACGGCTTCCGATGGCCGCCTGAATCGCGACCTCAAACATCTGGCGCGGAATCAATTCCTTAAGCTTTGAAGTCAGCTTGCGCCCCATGTCGTAGGCCTTGCTGCGATGCACAATGGCACTGAGTGCGTCCACCGGATCGCCATTGATGAGCACATCCAGTTTGACCAGATCGCTGCGCTGATAACCGGCGAAGTGGTAATCAAAGGACGCGTATCCCCGACTTAGGCTCTTGAGCTTGTCATAGAAGTCAAACACGATTTCAGCCAGAGGCAACCGGTATTCCAGATTGACCCGTTCCACGCCCAAATACGTCTGGTTCACGTATTCACCTCTCCGGTCCTGGCATAGCTTCATAATATTGCCGATGTAATCGGAGGGCGTGATGATTTCGGCCTTGACGTATGGTTCGCGAATGTGATCCAGACGGTTGGCTGACGGCACCTTGTTGGGATTCTCGATTACCTCAATGCCGCCGCCGGTCAGGACCAATTCATACTTAACGTTCGGGAGCGTCGTAATAATATCCAGATCGAACTCTCGATCCAGCCGCTCTTGGACGATTTCCATGTGAAGAAGCCCCAGAAAACCGACGCGAAACCCGAATCCCAGCGCAGCCGACGTTTCCGGCTCGTATCCAATCGCCGAATCATTGAGTTGCAGGCGTTCCAGCGAAGCACGCAGATCTTCAAAATCGTCGGCATCGGTCGGATACACTCCTGAGAAGACCATCGGCTTGACTTCACGGAATCCGGCGATGGGGGCTTCCGCAGGCGCACGCGCATGCGTAATGGTGTCGCCTACACGTGTGTCTCGCACGTCCTTGATGGAGCCGATCACATAGCCTACATCGCCGGCCTTGAGATAATCGGTCGGCTTCATCCCAAGTTGCAAGACACCGATTTCTTCCGCTTGGTAATCACACTCTGCAGCCATGAATCGTATAGGTTCGCGCCGTTTGAGCATGCCGTCGAATATGCGCACGTAAGCGACAGCACCACGGTATTGGTTAAAGACCGAATCAAAAATGAGGGCTTTGAGCGGGCGATTCGAATCGCCCGTTGGCGCAGGAATGCGTTGGATAATGGCTTCCAGCAATTCCGGTACGCCTTCACCGGTCTTGGCGCTGACATGCAACACATCTTCGGCAGGCTCTCCTATCAGATTTTCTATGGACATGGCCACCAAATCTGGACGCGCACCCGGAAGGTCCACCTTGTTCAGGACCGGAATGATTTCAAGGTCACTTTCGAGCGCCAGAAAAAGATTGCTGATGGTTTGCGCCTCAATCCCCTGCGCGGCGTCAACAACCAGAATGGCCCCTTCGCAGGCCTTGAGTGCACGGGATACCTCGTACGTGAAGTCGACATGTCCCGGTGTATCAATCAGGTTGAGTGTGTATTCCAAGCCATCGACAGCCCTGCAGGTCATTTGGATTGCATGACTCTTTATCGTGATGCCACGCTCCCGCTCCAGATCCATGGAGTCCAGTACTTGGTCCTGCATGTCCCGCTGCTCCACAGTTCCGGTAAGCTCCAGTAACCGGTCGGCCAGCGTGCTCTTGCCGTGATCAATGTGTGCAACGATACAGAAGTTGCGTATCCGGCTCAGCATGAAGAGGGCTGGCGACAAAGAATCCGAATTTTCGCTCCAGTGGACAGATGCGACAATATTCTGCCGGAAAACTTGGGCATCAGGGCTAGGTGCTCCGACACAGTGCCGGTATCCACCTGCTTGATGATGCCTGCAGTAGCGGCATCGGTGGAACCGCGTTTGGGTCTAATCGGAATGAAAGCTTCGCTTGAGTGGCATACATCACGGTATTCCCGGGCCCGGCATCAAGGGACCCGACCGATAAAGACCTGTACCCCTTGAACGGCTGAACGATAAACACCCGATGCCCTTCAAACACTTCGAGCTTGCGCGTGACGCAAACACTGCCAGCAACGCGTCCCAGGATCATAGCTGGGCTACTTCAATCCTATCCCCCACGGCAAGCATGCCTCGCTTGAGGGAATAATCAAGCTTGAGACGCTGCTTCAGGCCGATCAGATGCTCGTCCTTGTGCATAACCCAGCCGGTGCCTGCTACTTTGCCCAAAACCATGCCAAGTGCCATTTGGAAAGTGTTCCTCAAAGGTGCGACAGCCAGCAAGGGTGCGGACCTGCACGACTGAGAATACAACAAATCCCCGCAGCACCCAGGTCTGAAAGGATTCAAAGTGCCCTGGAGAGGACTCGAACCTCCACGCCCATACAGGCACAGCATCCTGAATGCTGCGCGTCTACCAGTTCCGCCACCAGGGCATCAAAAGGTAAAAGTGTCCGACACCTCATTGGTTCCCTGAGCTTGCCTATGATATTGCGGCGTGTCAAAATCACTGGACTCACATCCTGCTGATGTTCTCCCTGGATCAACATAGAGATCAACATAGATTCGACCTTCTGGGTCACAGCATTGCCGCTGAAACGATCTACCCTGCCCAGTCTTGCGATGAAATTCCGGAACCCTGGATCGGGTGCGTCGTTTTCCGAGTTTGTCCTGTACGCATTGGGCCGCGTAGCAGGTTTTTCGATCCTCGGTAGCTCAATGGTAGAGCATGCGGCTGTTAACCGCAGGGTTGTAGGTTCGAGTCCTACCCGGGGAGCCGTTTCGCGACCGCGAGTTCGTGCACCTCGATAGCTGACGCATGATGGCAGGGCGAGTCATGCTCGGTGGCTCGCCCGACTGGTTTCGACTCCGCACCAATCGGTGATTACTGGTCGACGCTGCCCGCTGCGAGAACGGTCCGAGTCCCTCCGTGGGTAAAGCGTCTCCGCCTTCCATCTTCCGACCTGTCGTGGGTTCTCTGCGAAATCGCCAGCTGCCAGCACTCGAGATTTTACGTGGCGTTCTGTAGCTGTGCGCATACTTCGTATCAGGACGAGCAGAATTGAAAATTGTCAAGTTCAAATTTTTCATTCTAAATGCATAATCTCCACTTATGAATTCGCTGTGCATCACACGCTCACTAGAATCGGTACTCAACGAAGCGGCTTCAGAATTCCTTGCCGTTGTATTGACCGGGCCTCGCCAGTCCGGCAAAATCACGTTGCTGCGACATCTCTTCGGCCAGCAGTGACGGTACGTCTCTTTGGAGCTTCCGGACGTGCGCGTGGCCGCTAAGGAAGACCCTCGTGGGTTCTTGGAACTGTACCCTGCACCGGTCATCTATGACGAAGTGCAGTACACCCCCAATCTGTTTCCCTACATCAAGGAGAAGATCGACGCGAATCGAAACCTTAAGGGCCAGTTCCTTCTGAGTGGATCTCATAATCTCCTCCTCGCCGAGAAGGTAACTGAGTCGTTGGCAGGCCGTGTTGCCATGCTGCGCTTGTTGTCATTATCGAGACGGGAAACTGAGGGACAACCAGAACGTCCAGCCGCCTGGGAACACAAGCACTTGCCGACTTCGCAGACACCGCGCGGATTTGGTAATGTTTGCAGGGACTTTCTCCGCGGAGGCTACCCCGAACTCGCGATCCGTCTACCAGAGCCCTCTACCTCTGGTATACAAGCTATATTCAAACCTATCTGGAGCGGGACGTGCGCATGTTGCGGCAGATCGGCAACCTGACGCAGTATCAGAATTTCCTGGGGCTTATATAGGATAGTCTGATTAAGTCACAACAACATACAGTCTAGTATAGGAAGGTCTGATCAATCCAATGTTTGAGGCTTATTGGAAGCTTCGGAGCCTGGAAAAGGACGGGCGTACGTCTTATTTAAGGCGATATGGCGAAACAGGGGTGGTTCGGAGCCCGGAGCGCCTCAAACCGTGGTGCCCGGGCAGACTTATCCCGGTACCGCTATCAATGACTGGCGGGCCCTATAGAAATGGGCCCGCGCCAACAGCGTGTAGACCGGGGCCGCATTCTTCTTCAATCCCCGGTATCGTGTCTTGCGGTACCCCCAGAAGGGCTTGATAACGCTAAAGGGAGGCTCCACGCGCGCCCGCGTGCGGTGGCTCTTATCGGTCTGCACCGTTCCGCTTTCGCCGGCGGCTTGCCTGGCGCAACCCTCGCCAGGTGGTCCCCTGCGCCCCCGCCTTGGCCGGGCGCTTCGGACCCGCGTACCCCTGGTCGCCGTAGATCTCTTTCTCTTGGCCGTGCCGACCGGGCTCCATCAGGGTCACATCGTGCCCGTTAGCCGCCGTCACCGCCACGCTGTGTACCTCCCTAGGGGTCCGTGCCCCCCTGCGCTTTCAGGCCAAAAGGCCACTGATGGGCCTTCCGCGCAGACTTCATTTCCGGATCTCGCGGTCCTTTCTGGTTCTTTGTAGATGGGGGGGGGGCTCGATGAGGGTTGCGTCCACAATAGTGCCCTCCCGTACCCTGAGCCCCCGGGCCGAAGGGGCGGCCGGCTAACCGAAAACCGCCCCTTCGTCCGTTCATGCTGTTCCCGCCAGTGCCGAAACTGGCAGATCGGGGGCTCATCCGGAGCGTAGCCCGGTTGCCGCCGAGCCAAAGGCCGCAGGGGGATGGTGTCGTGCCGTGCCTCTTCCATGCCGGGATCCGAAAGACCGAACCACGGCTGCATGCAGTAAATCCGCCACCTGGTTTCCAGTGGAACCGGGGGTCGGCCTTTTTCACCCTTGAACTATAGGGGCTCCCGTTTCGAGATCAGGACCTTCCACGGCCAGACCGTGTCCATCTTTTCCCGGAACCGTTGTTGGCGTGTTTTTCGGGTCCGGTTGGGGTACGTCCGGTCCTCAAATGAGAGCTGGAGCATCGGATTTTCCCACGTATTGGAGGCTCTTGCAAAATTACCCAGGACATTTGATGTTGGCGGTGATCCGGGCGGCTTGCAGTGGCCTAATTATCCCGGATTATGTGAGGGATCGACGCCTTCTCGCTGTCTCTCTCTGGGAATACAGGCTATCCCCCCCACGGAGGTCCTGCCGTGGCCGATTTCGGTCACCATCCCTGCGGTCCGCACGCACCGGTCCCGGGCACCTTAGCGGAAAAGGGCCGCGTTCCGTGCCAAGGGCGCCACCGTTGGTCTACCGTGAGCGCCCGCCCCCCGAACATCAAATGGCCCGTCCCTTTTTGGTGACCCCGCCCTCGCACCGGACGGCCGCCCAACTCGTCCTGGAGCCGTCCAAAGACCCGCTCCACCGTCCAACGCTCCTGGTCGCGCTCCCGATGCGGTAGTCCCCGTCCCGCGGCGCCTGCTGCTCCCGGCTCCGCTCCGCTTTTCCCAAGGCGTCGCGGATTCGGGTCCATGACCGGCACCGGGCCCCGACTTGGGCGGTGCTCCGGATCTTTTTGGCATCTTAGGCGCGGTCCGACCGGTTTCGGACCCGCGGAGCCGTCTTGGTCATCAGTGGAATCGCCGCTTGGCTGTCATGCCGCGACGCCGATGACCCCATACAGCGGATCGGAATCCCTCCGTCGGTCCCCTCCAGGGGCCGCTGGCACCCCGTCCACGATGGCTTATATCCCTTCGCCTTGCGCTGGACCCCCCACCGGGCCCGGCTTCGGCCACTCCGCCAGCCTCTCCGCCAAGTTCATCGTACGCGGACGCTCCAACCGGCTCCGCTCCGCTCCTTGGCGAGGACGGCCCCGCTTGCGCTTGGGTCGGACCACCTTTTCCTGGGGCGCCGGCTGCGCTCGGGCTGCTAGGGCCGGGGAAAAAGCGCCCGTTGGCCACGGATTCCAAACCCGCGTACTTCCTTTCCAAGGGACCGGGGCCCCTCCGTTGCCTTCGCTGGTGTTGTCACTCCGAAGAGACCCAGACAAGAGGGCCTGTCCCTGGCCCTTTATTCCAACCGGTACGACCCGGAAACGGTACGTAGTCTGCGCAAGACCGTAATCTCAACTGCTTCGCCCCAGACGGAAAAAACCTTCAAATCAGGGGTTTGCAAGAGGCTCT
Source organism: Rhodothermales bacterium (assembly GCA_012271205.1). GTDB lineage: Bacteria > Bacteroidota > Rhodothermia > Rhodothermales > Bin80 > JAAXGT01. The sequence continues at coordinate 22,998 of JAAXGT010000156.1, read as the reverse complement.
ACTAGACTGTAATATTGTTGCGACTTAATCCGACTATCCTATATTCCCGAACCATGGTTTTGAATGTCGGAGATCACATTGCTGCCGTAGAACGCTCCGTGTCACCTTTGGAGCGGGAGGGCAAACCTGCTTATTCGGTTACGCTTTCCCGCAGTTACGCAACTACGATCGACGACCTGTGGGATGCCGTCACGAATGGCTCCCGCATTTCGCGTTGGTTCCTGCCGATCACCGGCGAGCTCAAACTTGGTGGTCGCTATCAGTTGGAGGGCAACGCCGGCGGCAGGATCACAGCTTGTGAACGACCGTCACATTTCGCACTCACGTGGGAATTTGCAGAAGCTGTTAGCTGGGTGGAGGTACAAGTCTCGGAAAATGGAGCCAGTTGTGCAAAGCTTGTGCTCCTGCACATCCAGTATGGTTCGAATTTATGGGACGAGTACGGACCAGGCGCGGTAGGCGTTGGCTGGGAGGTTGGTCTCATGTCACTCGCAATGCATATCACACAACCGTCTGCGCAAATGCTGGACGCCTCCTTTGCCACTACTCAGGGCGGCAAAACATTTGTCACAAGTAGCAGCGAGCGATGGGGCCAAGCAGCAATCTCGGCCGGCACGGCCTCCGACACGGCACACGCAGCTGTAGCGCGCACGATCGCGTTCTACACTGGTGAAACTGCCTGAAGCACGCATTCGATGTACACCGCAGTTGTTAAGCACGGCGGAACTACTTGGGCTCAGCGTGATGAAGCACCGCTCAACCAAGTTCAGCCATGACGTGCTCGTCGGTGTGAAGTGCAGGAAGATCCGCTTCTGCCATTCGATCCAGCCCATCACCTTGGTCTGCTTGTGGGTTGAACCGTGGCCCGGGATAAGGGGGAGCTCCTAGTCCTTGGGCACCTCCTCCCCAATTTACAGCACAAGTCGGGACTTGACTTGGCCAGGCGGTGCTTTATGGCGGCCTGGCGTTCGTCCTCGAGCGCAAAGCTCTTCATGGAGTGTGTTGGAAGTGGTGGTAGCATTCAGGGCGTTGCGGGTGGCCCGCTTACGGGTCGGTTCCAGCCCTCGGGCAGCAATCGCCCCAACGCGAGCCGCCGCTTGGACCTGAACCCCCTCCGCACCAACCGCCCGCGAACCCATGGCAAAGCCAAATGCTTCATTATATCGGCAGCTTCTGTTCTCCACCTGAAGCCGAGAATCGGCACACACAATTGTAAGCCACAATGGGGACCAAGCCCTACCAAGTATATCTAAACCGGCGTATTACGACCCAAATTCCCTACGTCGGATTGCAATAGCGTTCCTGTGACGCAAACTCCTAGTGAACGGTTACTCCTCAGACATGAATAGACCCACCCATTTCAGCCTACTCTCAATCAGATTGTGAACGAGGATCGTGCCGGTGGAGTGAGTGCAAGCCCGCTACGCGACTTTCACCGGCTCAACCGCAAGTCCCCGATGTCGTACCAGTTGAGGGTCCTGCCCGGAATCCCGTCGGCATTGTCCTCGCCGACCTGCCGGTAGACCAAGACCACCAGCGTCGACCTAACGACGTCGAAGGCCCTGAGGCGCCCCCTGACCTTCACCGACTTGACGTACTTGGCATTCTCGTATACGTCCAAGTAGGACCATTCGTACGTGTCGCGCTGAGTGGCGATCCAGTAGCGATTGTTGTTGTCGACCAGCTGGTGGGCCGTGGACAGATAGTAGTGCTTCGGCGTGACACGGTAGCTTTCCAGCCGCTCTGCAATGTCTGGTGGAGGAGGTAGGCCCAACCCTATTTGGAAGGCCATGAGCTCCTCCTTATACCGAGCCACGTCCCGCGCGTTCGGGAGTTCCGGCACGTACATCGGCGCGCGCAGCACCGTGGCGTTGCCCTCGTCGCCTATGAAGATCAGGTGACCTTCGCAGGCCACAAAAACCCATCCCTCCGCCCGGTCCGGGATGCCGTAGACGGCTTGACCACACTCGACGTCCCAAGGCCCGCGCGGCGACCCTCCCTCCCGCACAAGCTCTCCAGAGGAGATGTTCACGTCGAATCGGGTCATCAGCGAACCGGAGGTCTCGCCGCCGAGCATCGCCATGTAATCCAGCGACAAACCTGAAACCACGGTGCCGAACGATGGTAGGGGATCAAACAGCCTGCCTCGCAGCGTTACGTCCGACAAGTAAGCACCCGTTGGCTCAAAGACCGTGAAGCGGCTCAACTCCGGGTCCACCACCCCAACCGTTCCCTCCTCGCCACGAGTGAGATAGACGGGACGGGCAAACTCGCCGGGACCTTCCCCGATTCGGCCGAAGGCGCCGATGACGGTGCCTTCCACGTCCACGCAGCGAACCTGGCTCTCATAGGAATCGATTGTGCACGCTGTGCGTTCATCCGCGAGAAGCGCAACTTCCTCGCTCTCGCTCAGCGGCACGGCCGCCGTACCGATTACCTCGGGCGTAAAGATGGCGTCGTCAAGGTAGACAACCTGGCCACAGGCACCGACCAAGGCCAAGAGCAATACCATGACCACGATAGCGTACGAAGGCCAAAACATGAGATAGTTCACGCCCTATGTCTCGATGTATGCAGTGGACCTCATCTTGGCCTAGTCATCTGTCGGATGGTGGCCGATGTCCTGCCTATATATAACCACTTCTTCTAAGGATTGCCACTTCTTTAAGGTTTAGTTCCCCCGCGGATGCCGTCTTCTGCTGCCTGCCATGATCAAGGGAATAGGGGCACTTCCTGAGCGATATCCTGATCCCGCACAGCTTCGGCTGGAAGCAAGCGTGCAGACAATTCCGCTCGGCGTGGACCATTGACCGACTTCGCGTTAGTCTGCAGGGGGTGAGTCGCTGGCGTACAACCATCCACTAGTCACCCGAATAGATCCAACAAAGCGTTAGCGTTGTAGTAGATTGAGGGGGAATTACGCTCGTCAAGCATGGATTGTTGTACTTCAAGGGAGACTATGAAACTACTGCTCCAAGAGAGGTTGTAGAGTCGGCGGACAGCACGTTACTGCAACGGAGCACGTTTCCGCCCGTCGCTCATCAAACCGGACTGGCGGTTCTCTCGCATCCAGCTTTCAGAAAGGATCAGCCAAAGCCCACGGAAAATTTTTCGTCGTTGACCCAAGGTATACCAGGCCGCTCTTCTCGTGTAGCTCCGCGTACGGAAAGCGCATCCACCCTCCAGACTTAACCTTGTGCTTCCGACAGAGCCACTGCTACAGCCACTTCGTCGTATACGCATCCACCGACGCGTAGGCCGGACTGACCGGCCCCAACTGGAAAGAGTGTCCCATCCGGTTCAGGCAGCTAACCATCGCCTCTATGGTCAGGAATCCGTGCTGCGCAGCCGTTTGCTTGCTGACCCTGCGACATAGACGCTCTTTTGGATCGGACGGGTTCCAACTCCGGGTTCCGTGCGCCGTGGAAAGGCGCACGGAAAGATGGGCTAAGAGGGAGTCACCGCGTGGACCATTCGGATTGTTGCATGGCGCGGATTGCACCTGTGGACACGCCCCCGTCGACGAGAATGGTCTGGCCCGTAACGTAGCGGCTTGATTCAGATGCCAGAAAGACCACTGCACCATCCAAATCGGTTGGCTGCCCGGGACGCCGCAACGGAATGCGCTCAGTAAGCATCGACAGCCACGTTGGATCCTCGTACAAACCCGCACTCTGGGCCGTCTTGAACCACCCCGGCGCAAGACAATTGACCGTGATGCCATACTCGGCCCAGTCGTGCGCCAGCGACATGGTAAGTTGTTTGATGCCTCCCCTACTTGCGCAGTACGGTCCCATGCCGGCGTAGCCGGCCACGCAAGTCACGGATCCAATATTGATAATTCGGCCGTAGCCGTACTCCTTCATGACGCGTGCTGCCGCCTGCGCGACAAAGAAACCGCCGCGCATATTGGTATTCACGACGCGATCCCATTCCTCTTCAGTAACCTCCAACGCACGGCGGCGAACGTTGCACCCGGCGTTGTTGACCAAAATGTCCAATCTGCCCTTGAAGCGTTGCTGAATGTCCTCCATCATTCGCTGTATACTTTCAAGCTCAAGCACATCCAGTTCCGCCGCCAGCACGGTTCGGTTTAGGGCCTGTATCTTTTCCGCAGTCTTTTTGAGTCGAGATTCATCACGGCTCGTGATTACAAGATCGGCACCTGCACGAGCAAGCGCTAAGGCCATGTATTGCCCCAAACCACGGCTCGCACCGGTCACAAGTGCCACCCGATCCTTAAGATTGAACAAGGCTTTACTCATAGCTGACTGGCTGATGTTGACTACTGTTACCCCCCACTAGAGCGCACATCAAACGGGTAAACAGTACTTTTGTGCAGCAACCAGCAATCCATTACATGTTCAGCCTTAATGGCAAAGTGGCCATCGTGACCGGTGGCGGCAAGGGCATTGGCGAAGCCATTTCCAAAACATTCGCCGAGCAAGGGGCCGTGGTGGCTCTGATCGATATAGATCTGCCCGCAGCACAACGTGTGCAGACCGAAATCGGCCACACGTGCCGCGTATACGAATGCGACGTGACCAACTGGACCCAAGTGAAACGCACCATAGATGCGGTGATCCAGAACAACGGCAAACTCGATATTCTCGTTAATAACGCAGGCGCCGCACATATCGGCACGGTCGAGACGACAACAGCCAGCAACCTGGACTACATTTATCGCATCAACGTCAAGGGCGTGTTTCACGGTATGAAAGCCGCGGTTCCACACCTGAAAAAGCGAGGCGGCAGCATCATCAACCTTGCCTCTATCGTAAGTCGAATTGGCCTGCCTGATCGTTTCGCATACACCATGAGCAAGGGTGCGGTTGCCGCTATGACACGCAGCGTCGCCGTAGACTACTTGAGAAATGGCATTCGCTGTAATTGCATTATGCCGGCACGCGTACATACACCTTTTGTGGACGGTTACTTGGCTACGTATTATCCGGGCCGCGAGTCGCAAATGTTTGACCGACTTTCAAAGGCCCAACCCGTCGGCCGTATGGGGCACCCGGACGAGGTGGCCGCACTAGCCTGCTACCTCGCTTCTGACGAGAGTGCGTTCTTGACGGGTGCTTCACTACCACTTGATGGCGGCGTATTTACACTTCAACCCTGAATCAACGAACCCGTGAAACTTATTCGATTTGGCGCATGCGGAGCCGAGAACCCGGGACTGCTAATGCCCGATGGCACACGCGCGGACGCCTCCGGCTTCGGCGAGGACTATGACGAGAACTTCTTCGCCACCGGCGGCCTTGATCGCCTGCGAGACTGGACGAACCGGGCTGACCGCCTGCCAAATGCTGATCCGAATGCCCGCCTCGGCCCCCCTGTTTGCCGGCCGTCTAAACTCGTGTGCATAGGCCTTAACTATGCCGCCCATGCCCGCGAAAGCAGGATGGATCTGCCATCCGAACCAGTGCTGTTTTTCAAGGCCACATCTGCCATCTGCGGGCCGAACGATGACTTGATAATCCCCGGAGAAAAAACTGACTGGGAAGTGGAGCTTGCCGTGGTTATTGGAATGCAAGCTTCCCACGTTCCCGAGGACGAAGCTATGCAGTACGTGGCCGGCTACGTGCTGCACAATGACTACAGTGAACGCGAATTCCAACTGGAAAGAGGCGGCCAGTGGGTCAAAGGCAAGAGTTGCAATACCTTCGCCCCACTTGGCCCCTGGATGGCCACCCGTGACGAAATCCCGAACCCGCATAACTTGGAACTGTGGCTTAAGGTAAACGGTGTGCTCCTGCAAAAGAGCAATACCAACGATTTTATTTTTGGGGTGCCCCGGCTGATAAGCTACATAAGCCGTTTTATGACGCTGTTGCCAGGAGACATCATTTCTACAGGCACTCCCGCTGGCGTGGGGCTAGGCCTGAAGCCGCCCCGGTACCTCAAGCCCGGCGATGTGGTCGAGCTCGGCATTGATGGCCTGGGGAGCTCGCAGCAGGTGGCCCGGGCCTTGGAAGCTGTATGATTTTATGACTCCTCTCCTCATACTGCTTCTTGCCATTTTGATCGTGGTCGGCATGATTGTCGGCCTGCGGATTAACGCCTTTGTTGCTCTCATTACGGCTGCAATTGTCGTCAGCTTGCTTGCACCAGGAGACTGGAGCGGGAAGATCAGTCGCGTAGCTGTAGCGTTCGGGTCGACTGCGGGCAGTATCGGCATCGTAATTGCCATGGCCGCAGTCATCGGCGTCACCATGATGGCCAGCGGAGCTGCGGACCGGATCGTGAATGCTTTCATAGGACTTCTGGGCCAAAAGCGTGGAGGCACTGCGCTGGCAGCCAGCGGCTTTGTGCTTTCCGTACCCGTTTTTTTCGACACGGTATTTTATCTCCTGGTCCCCCTCGCACGCTCGATGTTCACGGCGACTGGCCGTGATTATCTGAAGTACGTCGTAGCTATTGCCGCCGGGGCCGCAGCCACCCACGCGCTAGTCCCCCCTACACCTGGGCCCCTGGTGATTGCGGAGAACTTGAGCATTGACTTGGGCACGCTGATCATAGTCGGAGCCCTCGTCGCTCTTCCCGCCACAATGTTGGGCCTTTTCTACGCAGGATGGCTGAATAATAAAATGCCCGTACCCATGCGCGATGTGCCCGGCGTTAAAACCGAAAACGCGGCGCTTAAAACGCTGCCAAGCCTGGCCACATCCGTACTGCCTATCGCACTTCCGGTTGTTCTCATTTCCGGAAAAACGGTGTTCTTGCCAATAATGGATAACTCGTCTGTGGCAGCCCACTGGATTATGATACTGGGTGATCCCAACATGGCACTGCTCCTAGCCGGCATCGCCGCGACAGCATTGTACATCCGCATGCGGCGCCCGTCGCGGGAGAGCCTCTCGCAGCTGCTTGAGCAGTCGCTCATGAGCGGCGGACTCATCATCTTGATTACTGCGGCGGGTGGTACGTTTGGGGCCATGCTCAAAGAGGCACAAATCGGTCCCGCAATCAGCAGTATGTTCGCTGATTCGTCACAAACTTCAGGCATGGCAATGCTGTTACTTGGTTTTGGCATTGCCAGCCTGCTCAAGTTTGCCCAAGGCTCCTCCACAGTCGCCATGATTACCGCCTCAGCCATGCTTGGAGCCATGATCACGCCCGCCAGTTTGGGCTTCAATGTAGTCTATGTAGGCACTGCCATCGGGGCAGGCTCTCTGGTAGGCTCGTGGATGAACGACAGTGGTTTCTGGATCTACGCAAAGATGAGCGGCCTGACGGAAGTCGAAACGCTCAAATCCTGGTCGCTTCTCCTAGTCATACTTGGCGTAACTGGCGGCCTCGTTACACTCTTTCTATCCTGGATTATGCCTCTAGCTTAGGCCCACTATGAACAAATACAGCCGGCAAGTCACACAGAATGAAATGCAGGGTGGCGCCCGTGCCATGCTGCACGCTATTGGACTTACTGAAGCGGACCTGAACAAGGCACAGGTCGGCATCGTGAGCATGGGCTGGGAAGGCAACCCATGCAATATGCACCTGAACGACCTCGCCGTGCACATCAAACGGAGTGTGCAGGCACGCAGTCTGGTGGGCCTTATCTATCACACCATTGGCGTTAGTGACGGTATTTCGATGGGCTCTTCAGGTATGCGCTATTCGCTGCCTTCACGCGATATCATTGCGGAATCGATCGAAACGGTGGCTTCGGCGCAATGGTACGATGCTGTGGTGGCCGTCGCAGGATGCGACAAAAACATGCCGGGCTCCATAATGGCTTTGGCCCGATTGAATCGCCCCGGGCTCATGGTATATGGAGGCACTATCAGGCCCGGCTCCTGGAACGGCCAAAATATCGATATTGTCGCTGCATTCGAGGCCGCCGGGCAACGCGCAACCGGTACCATAACGGACCAGGACTTTCGCGATATCGCCCGCAATGCCTGTCCCGGGGCAGGCGCATGCGGGGGCATGTACACGGCTAACACCATGGCATCTGCCATCGAGGCACTGGGGATGACACTGCCATACGACTCGTCGTACCCGGCGGTCAGCTTTGAAAAGCAAATGGAAACCGGTCGCGTTGGGCCGGCCATTGAGCACCTTTTAGAGCAGGATATCAAACCACGGGATATCATGACGCGCGAAGCCTTTGAAAATGCTTTGCGTGTTAGCATCGTGCTCGGGGGGTCCACTAACGCAGCCCTGCACCTTATTGCCATGGCCAAGGCGACCTGCGTCCCGCTGAACTTGGATGACTTCCAGCGCATTAGTGATTGCACGCCGCTGTTGGCCGACCTCAAACCCAGCGGCCAGTACGTGATGGAAGATCTCTACAATGCAGGCGGAGTGCCGGGCGTCATGAAAATGCTGCTGGAACACAGCCTGCTTAACGGTGACTGCCTGACGGTTACGGGCAAAACGATAGCGGATAACTTGGCAGAAGCTGGCACCCTGGCTCCGGAACAGGATGTTGTGCGCCCGTTGGCAAAGCCCATCAAATCCACAGGCCATCTTCAGGTCCTGTACGGAAATCTGGCAGAAGAAGGCGCTATTGCGAAGGTTACAGGCAAAGAAGGCGAGCGCTTCTGCGGGAGTGCACGCGTCTTTGACAGTGAGAAAGCGGCCATGGAAGCCATACTGAGCTTATCCGTTGCGCCGGGTGACGTACTGGTAATCCGGTTCTGTGGACCAAAAGGCGGCCCTGGTATGCCCGAAATGCTCCGTCCCACAGGCGCAATCATGGGCGCTGGCCTGGGCGGCAAGGTGGCACTCATCACAGACGGAAGATTCTCCGGAGGCACGCACGGCTTTGTGGTAGGCCACATTACGCCGGAAGCGCAAGTGGGCGGCACCATCGCCCTGGTAGAAGATGGCGACCCCATCACGATCGATGCCGTGAATAATTCAATCACCCTTGATATCGACGACGCCACCTTGGCAAGGCGCCGCTCGGCGTGGCAACCGCCCCCGCTAAAGGCAAAGCACGGTATTCTGCTGCGCTATGCCCATACAGTGTCTTCCGCCAGTGAGGGCTGCGTCACGGATGCATTTCCGACTGTATGAAAGCCCTTTTGTACACGGCTCCGTTTACCCTGAAGCTTGAAGACCTGCCGATCCCCGCATTGGCCAATGGTGACGTGCTGGTCCGCGTATGCGCAGTAGGAATCTGCGGCTCGGACGTGCTCGGGTACACCGGCACAACGGGCCGGCGTATTCCGCCGCTGATCATGGGACACGAAGCGGCCGGTGTTGTAGCCGAATTGGGGCCCGGTGTTCAAGACCTACAAGTGAACCAGCGTGTGTGCTTCGATTCTACGGTGTATTGCAACACGTGCACAGCCTGTGCAAACCGTAAATTCAATCGCTGCGCACGCCGAGAGGTGCTCGGGGTAAGCGTACCGGGCATGAAGCGTCACGGTGCCATGGCTGAATATGTTAACCTTCCGGCCCATTCGCTGCATCCGATCCCGGATTCGCTCTCCTTCCGGCATGCAGCTATGCTCGAGCCTCTGGCCATCGGACTGCATGCCGTTTGTCGCGCCCCCGGTTTGGACCGGAAACGCGTTCTCATAATTGGTGCGGGCACGATAGGCCTGTGCGTGTTGCAGGCCGTTTGTCTGCAGGATCCCCGCGAGGTAATTGTAACTGACCTGAATGCGCATCGCCTCGAGGTAGCTCGTCACATTGGAGCTGGCGTAACCGAAATACCTGCGGATTACGCGTATGAAGCCGACGTTACGTTTGAAGCAGTCGGCATTGCCCCTACGATTGAAGCGGCCATTCGAGGCACCCAGCCGGGAGGCCACATCGTCTTGGTTGGCAACGCGGCTCAGTGCCCGCCAGTAGACATTCAAGCCGTTGTAGCAAAGGAATTAATCCTTGCCGGCACATATGCCAGCGGGGGTGAGTACGCGGAGGCACTCGCACGTCTGACCAGTGGTCAATTGAATCCTGAACCGTTGATCAGTGCGAAAATGTCCCTCGAGGATGGTCCGCTGGCCTTTGACCGTCTGCAGCAGGGCCAAAGTCCGGAACTTATCAAGGTCCTGCTAAAGCCCTGAGGCTGGAAGCGACAGAGCAGCCTGGAGATGCTTTTATTCCAACTACCGCTCGGTACTATGTCCAAGGCGGGTTTTCGGGTAAAGCAGCATACAGCTCAGCCACGCGTTCTTTTTCGTAAGCGCCGTGGTAGCGGCCCGCGAAGAACCGATCCAGCACCTCGGTAAAGAATCGTTCCCAAGAGAGCTCTTCCTGACCGGGCAGAATCGGGTAGAAGGAGGCCCCCGCACTTCGTGCAGCATTCAGGTCTCCGAGCGCATCACCAATCATCAGCATCCGGTTCGGCGGATACTGCTGCCCCGCAGCACGCGCCAGCTGCTGCACCTTGCTGCCGGTTTCCTGGCCTGCAATCATGCGCACATACCGGGCCAGCCCATGCTCCGTCCATTCCCGCCGCAGCGCTTCACTAGGCGTACTGGAAGCTACTATCAGATCGGCTTGAGCAGCCGCCTTGCGCAGGCTTGCATCCACATATGGAAAGGGCGGTACGCCGTAGACCATCGAGTTTACAGAAGCATTTACCGCCTCACTCCACTGCAGTACATCCTCTAGCTCGGCCTGGCTGTTGGCGGCTTGGCGCAGTGCCGGATTACCCAGCTTTGATTCTCTTGCGATCCAAGATCTCAAGGTCTTCAGCACTGGAATCTGCACCGCACGCTGCTGCACTTCCGGGCGTGCACGCAACAGGTCCATCACGGCAACTAAAGCCGGGAAACGGTTCGTCCCTCGCTGCCTGGAGTAGAGATTGACAAACTCCCAAGCTTGCCGGACATACTTGCTGGCGGCTTGTAGATTATAATGGCGGATCGTCACCGGGCAAAAACACTCCTTGTGCTTGATTTCCATCGTATCGAACACGCAGCCGTCCGAATCGATAGCAACAAAGAAGTCCTTTCCCTTGCGCAGTATCCCTGCTGGATTACCCATGACATCAGCATGTCCAATGGTCGCCCAGTCAACGCTTGTTGGCCGGGGAGGATACACGCCGTAAGCGTGTACTTACTGATTCTTCACATGCGCTCTGGCGCAGCCTGTCAGCCGCCTTCACGAATTAGCGAACCGGAATAAACTGCCGCAGATAGGTGGCACTCTGCACCAATGCGGCCTTGCGTGCGCCCAGCGTCTTCTCGTAGGCGCGATCCTCCACCTCTACACATACGGGCCCGTTATATCCAGTGTCTGTGAGTACCGAAAAAAACTTGCCCCAGTTCACATCGCCCAGACCAGGCAGCTTGGGCGTGTGGTATTCATTGGGCGTAGCCAGAATCCCGACTTCATCCAGTCGCTCGCGATCCAGCCGCACATCCTTTGCGTGTACATGAAACATTCGGGAAGCAAAGTTGCGGATGGGCTTCACGTAATCCATTCGCTGCCATATCATGTGCGACGGATCATAATTGAGCCCAATATGGTCACTGTCAAGATCTGCAAACAAGCGCCGCCATATAGCTGGCGAATGCGCAATATTCTTGCCCGCCGGCCACTCATCACCCGTGAAATACATCGGACAATTCTCGATACCAATTCGAACGCCGCACGTTTCGGCGAACGTTACCAGAGGCTTCCACACCTCCAATAGCTTCACCCAGTTGTCGTCCACGCTCTTTGTCCAGTCACGGCCAACAAATGTGTTGACGGTATTCAGACCCAGCAACCGGGCAGCCTTAATCATGCGCTTGATTTGGGCGATGTAAACCTTGGCTTCAGCGGGATCCGGGCACAGCGGATTCGGATAGTACCCCAAGGCGCTTATTGCCACACTGTACTTATCAGAAAGCACATTGATGTCTTGCGCGCGTTCCGGCGTAAGCGACTGTACGTCAACGTGCGTCACGCCCGCGTATCGGCGCGTGGCCTTTCCAATGGGCCAACACATGAGTTCAACACAGTCGTAGCCCGCCGAATGGGCAAACCGAAAGACGTCCTCTACAGACAATTCCGGCAGGATGGCACTGACAAAACCCAGCTTCATGAGGCCAATTCGTTTGGATGATCGCGAAAACTAAGACTTGACGTCCACTGCTGTGCACAGAATCGTCCCGGACGGGATCCAGCTGGCGACAATCAGGCGCTCTTATCCGGATCGGCCATCTGTCTGGCCCCCACCTGATTACTTGGCGAAGACTTGCGCTCTCACTGTGACAATCTGCATTTTCGGTGGATCCAGTTCAGGACTTGACCCAATTGGATCCGATGCTGTTGCACAGGGCCCGTCACGCGGCACTGGCACGGACAAAAGCGGCAAACCGCGCCTCCGTAAGCGGCACATCGTAGACCAAGCTCATTACGCTTGCCCACCCGTACAGAAAGTACTGCCAACCATCTTCCACGATCAGATTTCGTAACGCAGCCTGCCCGCGCGCCTGATACAGGAAAGGGCGTTCACCGCGATAATTGAGTTCCCAGACCGCACCGTTATCCGGAAAGGCCACTTTGCCCGAGACCGGTGAGCCCGGTACATCCTTGCCCATTCCAGTAGCATTGACGACGAGCGAGTACGCTGGCAATTCGGCCACCAGCTTATCGCACACATCGGCGTCACTGCTGTGCACAAAACGCAGCCGCATACCGCTGTCACAGAATCTCTCTGCCACGCTCTTGCAGTGATCCAAATTGTCCATGCGTTTTTCCACCACCTGCACGAAGCGTGGACGATGGCGTGCCTGTGTGAGCAGGTACATCAAAAGTGCAACAGTCGCCCCGCCCCCCCCGAAAGACAATATGCCAGCTTGGGGATGCGTCTGCCACCAGTCTTGCCCCAGGAAATGCATCATGGCACGCCCGCAGTTGGCCGGATCACACGCGTGTCCCAGTAACGCTGGACCTCGCTTATAGAGTGCTGATACCTCACCGCAAAACCTGGCTTCCGGCGTGAGATGATCAATCAAATCACCGGCCGCCCGCACAACCGTTAACTTGTGTGAGGTAACCAAAGCACCCCGAGTGGCCGAATCCTGCTTTAGCCGCAATACGGCCTCGCGATGCTGGTCCAACGCGCCACCTAGTGGCAAATCGACGCCGCGCAGCGAAGCTCCTTCAATGCCCAGCGCGGCAGACCACGCCGAAAACAACTTCATCGCGAAGGACCCTCCCGTGTGCACTCCAAAAAACTCCATGACCTGCATGTCGGGCGTCATTCGCTGAATATTTATCGGGTATCTTGCTTCAACCAGGCACTGACTTGCCATCAAATGCGATACGCTTCCCTCGTTCTCCTGCTCCTCGGTACCGCCTGCACCAACGTGTTGGAGCAACCTTCTTCGCCCGACTACGGCGTACTGAAGATACCTGAGCGACCGAATATACTGTGGCTGGTAGCAGAAGACATGAGTCCCGTAATTCCGACTTACGGGGACTCCACGATCAGCACACCGAACCTCAGCCGACTGGCACGGGAAGGTGTGCAATTTACGCATATGTTCTCCGTATCTGGAGTGTGTGCTCCGAGCAGATTCGGAATTGCGACCGGCGTCTATCCCACAAGTGGTGGCGCGCAGCATATGCGTACGAGCTCCCGCATTGAGTATATGGAGTCCATCGGTGTGATCCCGTATGAGGCTGTGCCGGCACCGGAAGTGCGCATGATGAGCGAAAGTCTCCGAATGCATGGCTACTACACAACCAACAATGCCAAACAGGACTACCAATTCAGAGCCCCGGTGACGGCATGGGATGAAAATGGCAATCAGGCTCACTGGCGCAATCGCCCGGATGGCATGCCGTTTTTTTCCGTGTTCAACTTTGGCGTCACGCACGAATCCCAGATCTGGAGGCGAGCGGCGGATTCGCTCTGGGTAGAGGCGAATCTGGACGTGCCCATTCCGCCCTATCTCCCGGATACTGAACTCGTCCGAAAGGACGTGCGCCGCATGTACTCCAACATCCGAATCCTGGACGCCCGCATTGGCCAAATGCTGAACCAGTTGGAAGCCGATGGATTGCTGGACAAAACCATCATCTTTTTCTATTCCGATCACGGCGGGCCATTGCCCCGGCAGAAGAGACAACTCTACGACTCCGGACTGCATGTGCCACTGCTGGTCCGCTTCCCGGAAGCGCGACTCGCCGGCACCGTTGATTCGCAGCTTGTCAGCTTTATCGATCTGGCACCTACGGCGTTTTCCCTTGCGGGCATTCCGCTTCCGGCATATCTGGAAGGCCAGGCATTCCTGGGTGCACAACGCGCCAGTCAACCTCGCCGGTATATACATGCCGCCGCAGACCGGTTTGACACGGAGTATGACACCAAGCGCGCGGTGCGTGATGCGCGCTACAAGTACATCCGGAATTTTCGGCCAAACCGGGGATACTATTTGGCCGTGACCTATCGCGAACAGATGGCGTCCATGCAAGAGCTCTTGCGCCTCCGCGAGGAAGGCGGACTCACACCGGCACAGGCGCAGTGGTTTAGGACGTCAAAGCCCATCGAAGAGCTGTTTGATACGCAGGTGGATCCACATGAATTGAACAATATCGCGGATGATCCGGCACAGACCGAACGCCTAATGGCTATGCGTGAGGAACTGGACACATGGATGGCGGCCGTGAATGATCCCGGCACAATGCCCGAAATGGAGTTCGTTGCTACGCTATGGCCCAATCATGTCCAGCCGCATACAACTCCCGTTACATTCCACAGGGAAGACGGCCAGTTGCACCTCACATCTGCCACAAAAGGAGCTTCTATCGGCTATCAAGTGCTTGATAAAGGCGAATCCCTAGGCACTCAGTGGCAAGTATACACCGATCCGATCACCCCGGGCGGGTGGCATTCGGTACACGCCGTGGCGCATCGTATTGGTTATGCGCCGAGTGAACCCAGCAACTTTAGTACCAACGACTAGACTTCCCAATCGGAGCGGTAGGTTCGTTTCCTGAGACCATTGGCCTCGTCGTCATTGGTGAACTGCTTTGCCTCGGCATCCCAGACGAGATGCTTGCCCGTCTGGAGAGCAATTGTGGCCAGACAAGTGGCTTCCGCCAGATGCGCGACATTGATGAAGCTGCCCCGGCTCTGCTTGCCGTCGCGAATGGCGTGCACGTACTCGTCCACTGCACGCTTGACCTCTTCTTCAGCGCGAGCGGCGGGCATAGAGCCTTCCAGGGCACTCATGCGGCTTTCTGGAAGAAGCCTGAACTGCTGCGCCAGGAAACTGCCCATAATGGTTCCGTACTCACCAACGTACAGTACGCCTTCGCGCGGTAACTGCTCGCCATATGCCAGCAGGCCTTTGTCTAAACGGGGCTTCATGCCGCCATCGTACCAGTAAATGTCCATATCCTTGTGCTCGAAATGGACCATGCTGGCCGCCGGAAAGGCTACCTGTGAGCGACGCCACTGACTCTGATTGCCTACGATGACGGCACCGGTAGCCGCGTTGGCCTGGACGCTGATAACGGGGCCGGGGTCCAACATTCTGTAGGTACGCCAAAGGCTGTAATTGCCCATGTCACCCAAGCAGCCTGCCCCAAAGTCAAACCACCCGCGGAATAGCGCATGCGTGTAGTCAATGTGATACGGACGATGCGGTACCGGCCCCAGCCACAAATCCCACTCCATACCCTCGGGTACCTCCATGGCCTCGGCGGGATAATCCATCCAACCCTGGGGCCAAACCGGCCGGTTGGACCAGTTGTGTACCTCCTTGACCTTGCCAATCACCCCCATCTTGAGCCAGTCCCACAACTGATACAGGGACGGATCGTTATTCCAAGCCATCAAATGGGTCGTAACGCCGGTTTCCTTCGCCACGTTTACACACTGGTGGACCTCGTGCAGCGTGTTGGCGAGCGTCTTGTGCGCTACGACGGCTTTCCCTGCCTTCATTGCCGCCACATTTACGGCCCCATGAAGGTGATCCGGCGTCATGTCAATTACAACATCGATGCCTTCGGATTCGGCAAGCATGTCACGGTAATCCACGTAGGTTTTGCAACCTTCGTAATTAGATTGTCCACGTTCCTTGGCATAGTATCCCTCGACTATTTCTCGCCCGGCTTCGCGTCCGGCACGAATACCTGTCTCCGAGCCCCAGTCGGGGTTCTCAAGGAAGCGCCGTATCCTATTGCGCAATCCGTGTGGACTCCAGTCACGATAGTTGTCTGAGTCCCGATTCGGATCACACACACAGGCGATCTGCAGATCTTCCCGTGGAAGCCAATCGGTCATAAGCTGACGAAGTGCCTGCGTGCCGGAACCAACCAAGGCGGCATTGATCATGTCACTAGGAGCCACGTGCCCTGGCCCGCCCAATACGCGTCGTGGGACGATGGTCGCCGCAGCCGCGGCCCCGGTAGCGGTGGCCAGGAAATCCCGGCGACTGAATGACTTGGCTGACATTATGTCTTCTTTGGTTTAGATTGGATGTGTTAAGATACAATTAATCAGGAATGACAACTTAATTTGCAACCCTCCAATATCCCCATGCATCGACGTGATTTTCTCGCACAAAGTGCAGCGTTATCCCTGTTGCCGCTACTAGTCAGGCGAAGAACCAATCTTGCGATTGGCTTTCAGAGCTGGGTGGTGCGTGCCGATCTGGCGGCAGATTTTCCAGGTACACTCGCCAAAATGGCGGCTATGGGCTACGAAACCTTCGAGATGTGCTCTCCGGTCGGTTACCGCCGTTACGGGTTTGGACCACTTGCCGAGCTGTCGGCCACCGATATGAAGAGTATCATCACGGACGCGGGTCTGACTTGCATTAGCTCACACTACACGACGCCGGAATTACGGGAGGACTTGCCGGCCCGCATTGAGTTTGCCAAGCAGCTTGGATTGAATCAGATGGTTGTGTCTTCGCCCGGCATAGGGGCTAATGCCACACTGGACGAATGGAAAAACGCGATAGACGAAATCAATGGGTGGGGCCGCGCAGCGACAGACAGCGGCCTGACGTTCGCCTATCACAACCACAACTTCGAGTTTGCCAAGGTTGAAGGGCAACTTATTTACGACCTGCTCCTGCAAGGGCTCGATCCAAGCGTCGTCAAGATGCAATTCCAGGTTTGGGTGGTCAGCATCGGGTATCAGGCTGCGGATTACTTTCGGGCAGCACCGGAACGATTTGTTTCCGCGCACCTTGCCGACTGGACCGGTGTCGAAGCAGAGCGGGCCCCGGTGGGCGGCGGTGTCGTGGACTGGCCCGACTTTTTCAACGCCGGTACCGGCCTGAAGAACATTTACGTAGAAATGGCACCGGAATTCCTCCCTGACAGCGCCACGTATCTGCACAGCCTGCGCTCACCCTGAGCCCGGCGATCCGACAGAATCGTTGCCTCCACGCCGGTACGCCCACGGCGAAAACCGTGTTCATTGCAAGCAGTCGGCTCACCGCACGGGCCCACTGATCCCCAGCTGCATCAGGAAGAACACCGCGATCAGGCAGGCCACACGACTCGGCAAATTGCTTTCCAAATGCTCTGAGCAGGATATTTTTCGTGCCCGTGCAAAAGTCGCCACAAACCAGAGTTGCTGCACCTTTTGGTTGCACCTGTACATTCTAACCGCACCGCGGACAAGGGCATGGAATTCGCTCAACTTGCGTGGGTAATCTGTACATGGGAACGGCCTGCGAGATCGCGGTGTCGGTCGCGTTGTACCAAACAATGCCAGCCATGTAAGCGCCAATCACACATAGCCCCCCAACACCGTGGCCGCGCGCTTTTTGGCTCTCACAACCATCAGCCGCTGGAACCCATTTATTCCATGCTACACCAGATCGTAAAGAAGCTTGCCCGGGAAGCCGTCATTGCCAAAAACGTCTACCCCCACCTGTGGCGCCACCGCGCGCATCGACTCGATGAGTCCTGCCTCAGATCAATTCCGGCCGTGCGAACAGCATCCTCCAAAAGCGATTTACGCACAACAGTCCGTTCTGGAATCTCGTCTGGAACATGCAGGTTTCCCTTGTCAGCAGGCAGAATTTGACCATACGCGAATTACCTTAGGCGAGGCTTGTAGGTCAGATTCAGCATGATATAGCGTCCCAGAGACACCGCCCGGGTCTCCTGAAGGTACGTGGCCGCGCTGGTTTGGTCCACAAGCTGGTTCTGGTTCAGTGCATCGTGCAGTTCGAGTTCCAAGTTGACCCGGCCCTCCCAGACGTGGCGCGACGCCGACAGATTCAGCAGGGTGATGTTCTCCCCTGTGCCGAACGCATCGGAGTCGAGTATCCGGTACAGAACCGAAGACTCCAAGGACCAGCCTGGAGAAGGACGCCAGTAGACCTCAACATCAACCGTACCATTGATGTAGCTCTGATTCAACGCGGCATTGAGCGAATAGCGGCTCTCGTTATAGGAGCGCCGGGCCCGGGCCAGGACCTCCAGAACGTCCCTGTAGCGATACTCAAGATCCAAGCTCAGCCTGCCGCGCAGTATCTGCGCTTCATTCTCCGAGCCATTGACATACTCCGTTGCCGTATCCCAGTCGACATCAATGTCCGTGCCCCACTCGAGATCCAGTCGCCGCACGGGCATGTTGAAGTGGATACCGCCCGACCGAGTCCAGGCTGGTCCCGCGTTGACCGCACTTATCTGCTGCCGAAAGTCAGCATCGACCGTCCGCACGGACACGATGCTGTTACGGGTGTATACAGCATTCGCATCGGCGCTTAGGATGAGGCCGGAGAAACCCCGGTGCAACCAGTACTGGACCGACAGGTCATGATGGTATTCCGGGGTCAACGCCGGATTGCCGACGTAGACCCGCAACGGGTTGCGGTTGTCGGTAAAGGGCTGCAGTTGTCGCAGCGACGGCTCACGGGTGCGGGAATAGTAAAACAAGTCCAGGGAGGATCCGCCGCCCAGTTCCCATTGCCCCACCACGCGCGGCAGCAGATGCATATAGCGGCTTTTCAGGGTCTGATCGAGCGCCGTACTGCGTCCTCTGCGGCGGGAGTGCTGCAGTTCGAGCTCTCCACTGAGCCACCACGTTCGTGCTTCGTTTTGCAGGCGAAAGCTGGTGCCCGAGCGCCAATATTTGTGGATCTGGTCATACACCTGGCTGAGTTTCGGATCTAAAACGTTTTGTCCACCGACAAGATCAAAGTACGCCTTGTCCTGGTGCAGGCGGTTTGCAAAGCGCTGCACGTACATCGACAGGGTGCGACCGGTGCGCAAGGGCTCCAGCAGTTCGAGACGCTGCCTGTGCTCGACCGCCTCACTGAGAAGCTGCTGCTCCTGCTGCTGTTCCTCACGGGTTTGCAGATCCCCCAGGTTGTACAGCCGACTCTCCGAGTGCAGCACCCTTGTTTCCTGGGCGTCCCGCAGCCCCACCGAGCCTTCGGCTATAAGGCTCCGCCCGCCCTCCGCGATCCGCTTGCGCCAGGTCAGTCGCAGGCCACCGCCATGACCGGTCCGATCGTCGCTTACGGACGTCGTAGCCGTATTCAGGGGCATCCCCCGGGGATCGGCCGTTGTTTCCAGGCCGGCACGCGACCCGCTCGACAGCGTTCGGGACATATTGCCTCTGACGACCAGGTCGTGCCCCTCGGCGAACCTGGACTCGACATGGAGGATCACCGTATGCGCCAGGTTGGCCGTCTCGCGGTGATGGGATTCGTCACTCGTTGCCGTCACGGCCGAGCCCAGCAACTGGTCCCGGTTGGTAATGTGTTCCTGCCTGTTATCCCGGTCCGTCAGCAGGTAACTGGCGTTGAGCTGGACCTTGTCTCCAAAATCCCGATTGGTGTTGAGCCCGGTGCCCAGTGATTGGGACCAGCCGTCGCTTTCTCCCGCCAGGGACAGCACCTGAGACGCTCCCGTAAAACTGGCCAGCTGCCGTCCACTGAACACCGGCCGGTTGATGTTTTCGGCACCGCCGATCAGCGCCAGCTGGGTCACAGGGGCGAAGCGAAAAGTGGAGACGCGACCAAGGTAATGCCCCTGCTTCCCCTGCTCGATCCCCGCCCCACTGGTAATCTGCCCGAAGGCCCCTCGCTTGGCCTCCTCGGTCAAGGCCAGATTCATGGTCTTTTCCTCCCGACCGTCCGGCACGCCGGTCAACTCAGCCCGGTCCGAAGGCTGGTCGTAGATCTGCACGCGTTCTACCGCATCCGCCGGCAAGTTGCGTGTGGCAATCGTTGGATCGTCCCCGAAAAACTCCCGGCCCTCCACCAGCAGGCGCTGGACGAGCTCCCCATAAGCGATGACGTTGCCGTAGCGGTCCACCTCTATCCCCGGCAGGCGCCGCAGCAAGTCCTCCACCATGTCCTGCGGCCGCGTGATGAAGGCCAGGGCATTGTATTCGAGGGTATCCCCGCGGACAACGTACGGCAGGCGGTCGCCCGTCACCACAAACTCTTCCAGCACGTTGGTTTGGGGCCACAACACCATGCGCCCCACGTCGACATCCGCACGGCCCATCTCAAAGTCGCGCAGCGCCGTCGCAAATCCCACATAGGAGACCTGCAAGACGTACGCTCCCGGCAACAGGTGTTTCACGGCAAAGGCCCCGTCGCCGCGGGACGTGCCGAACTGGACCAGCGCCGAATCCGCGCGCGCAAGTACCACCACAGTGGCCTGGGCCAGCGCAACACCGGCCGAATCTGTCACCGAACCGATGACGACAAAGCGCTGTGCCTGAACGGTCGGGACTATGCACCAGAGCGCGGCCGCTACCGGGACAACCCGCCACACAACGCCTTTTTCAGACATGGCTGCATCGCTTTCATGGTCCTAAGGCTATGCAGACTCAAGATGCGCCAAGCATCGTCCCTTCTTACTGCCCACGCTGCCTCACGACTTTTACCTTTCCTTCCTCAATGAGACGTATTTGCTCGTCCCACATGCGTCGATCTTTTGCCATCTCCTCTACCCTTGCCCGGCGATACCGGTTGTCCGACACCTCGAGACCTCTTGTAGGGGGCTCAATCGCGCGAGACGGTATGCCTGTAGTAAGGGAGTCGGCAGCGTACACTTCTCCTGAAGCCGGGTTGGTTACCATCAGGATCAGCCCGGGCAACCCGCCATACAGACCCGGACCAGCGGGAATCGGAATCTCCGGCGTAAACCAAGCCTCAACAACAGCCGAATCCACTACCGCCGTAGCCTTCATGACGCGATGGTCCAAGTAGACCCGCTCTTCGCCCTCCAGACGCCACAGGATGGCCGGTTGTCGGTCACTGACAAGATAGATATCCCCGCCTATCACCCGCGATTCCGCAAATGTGCCACCCCCAAAGTCGACATAGGTAGTGTCGATATGCTCTTTTCCCTCGCTTGCCCTTCTATCCTTTGGCTCCACGGCCGGTTTGTCTGTCGGATACATCAGGGAGGCGGTCGTGTCGAAGACCATGCTCCGGGATACCGTAGCATGGGGTGAAGGTCCGACGAACTCCTCATCCAATGCCCGACTTGTAACAGACCTGAAAGCGAAATAACGGCTATACAGCACCGGATACGTATGCGTGTAGCGCACGGTACCCACTTGTGCTAATGCACCAAGGGGTACAAGCATGAGTGCGATCAGAACAATCTGGCGCATGGTATATGTGGAAGATCGGGCTCGAAAAGGCAACCAGCGCGTCTGCAGCATATCTGACAATGCCTGCGCATTGCGGTACCGAAAGCCCCGAGACACTGCCTGATCGCCTCAGTGCCGAGCCTACGGGAAACTACTCATGCTTAACCGTCGCGCGGCCACAAATTAGACCCCTCATTCTCAAAAATCACGCCCAAGGCTTGTCAAACCGATACCGTTGTGTTTCGGAGTTCAATCTGCACAGTTATATGCAGATCGAAACTACATCGCCGTAGTCATTGACATGAGAAACTACATCTCCACCTTCATCTCCACATTTTTTATATAGTTTACCCATGCACTCAGAATAATCCTGAGCCTGCTCCTCAGTAGGATTGTTCGGCAGCACACAAAAAGGAGCCTATTCAGACCGTACCAACGTCATACTCGGAAACTGCAATTCCAATTCCAAAGCACGGCTTCCAACGACACATTGAGTCAGGCCGATAGCGTTATCAGTCGACTTGCAATCCGAGCCGTGAGCATCTCGAAGTCCATCGGCCATCGTAGTCTCCAAACTGTATTGTCCGCGACACGACTTCAGTGCTGATAGCCACGGGCAAATTGAAAACATCATCCACGTTAATTACAGCCAGAGACTGTGCCGCCACACCTTTAGATAAGCCTGTGAAAACAACCAAAAGGCCGAGTAGGGCACTAGCGAAAAGCGGTGAGTAACGCATGGGAACTGTCAGCTGACTAGAACTAGAGTATAGAACGCGTCGTCCATGGAGCTTGTTTCACAGAGATAATCACGGTTCACGGTTCACGCTCCCCGTAGAGATGACAAAATGTCATAAAAACTGGCCTTATTAGGGACAAGCCTACACATGACAGATAAACCGGATCGGATTTTACATGTGATCCCCACCGGATAAACCAATAACCATTCTGTGAAACAGATTCCCCATTTCGTAGCATCTGGAGCACCGACTTCGGTGAAATGTCGATGCTGGGGCAAGAACACTTCATAGGACCGAGCCTCTTGCAAACCCCCTGATTTGAAGGATTTTTCCGTCTGGGACGAAGCAGTTGCAGATTACGGCCTTGCACAGACGTCGTACCGTTTCAAGGTCGTAGGGATTCGTACCTGTTGGATTAAGGGGCCAGGGACGGGCCCTCTTGTTTGGGTATCTCCGGAGTGGTAACACAAGCGAAGAAAACGTAGGGGCCCCGGTCCCTTGGAAAAAAGGTACGGGGTTGGGAGATCCGTGGCCAACGGGCGCGCTTTCCCCGGATGGAAGAAGTGCTTGGGGCCAGTGGCCGGGCGCCACCGGACGCTCTTGCTGGCCTGGGAGGTGGTTCCGGTCGAGCCGGGGACAGGGGCGTGCGGACCGCAGGGATTGGGACCAAAATCGGCCACGGCCAGCCCCCCGTGGGGGGAGGGCCTCTATTTCCAAAGAGAGACCGTGAAAAGGCGTCGATCCCTCACATAATCCGGGACCATT
>JAAXGT010000200.1 GCA_012271205.1 Rhodothermales bacterium | reverse complement strand
TTTGGCGGCGCATTTTGCCGAGCGGTATGCCCAGCACCTGCGGCGTCCAGTGCCGACGCTAGACGAGGGGGTGGTCGCGCACTTGCAGGGGTATGCTTGGCCGGGGAATGTGCGCGAGTTGGAGCACTTGATCAACAGGGCGGTCTTGCTGTGCTAGGACGGGGTGATTCGCGTTGGTGATTTACTGCTGCCGTCGGTTGGTCGGCGTGATGGGGAAGTATTGCCACCCGCGCCAGCGGCTGGTGAGGGCCCGGATGAAAAGCAGCAGCTTGTGGAGGCGCTGCAAGCGACTAACTGGATGATCTATGGCGAGCGAGGTGCGGCGCGTTTGTTGGGCATGAACCCGGAGAAGCTGCGCTCCCGCATGCGCTACTATAAACTGCAACGGCCGAAAAAGCCCGGCACGGACAAATAGAGGGCAACGCCTTACAGGGCCCAAAGCTAGCGCGAGTCTAATCCAGAAGCCAAGTCTTCAAAGCGGACCGCTTTACTTTATGTCTATTCCGCGGCTCCTGCTGCCCGCCTCGATGCCGTGGAGCGAAAATGGGCGGTGCATACGGAAAATCGTATTGAGGATACGGAAAATCGTATTGGGGATACGGAAAATCGTATGCTGCCTTGTGTCTATGGCGAGACCACGCATCATATAAAGACCTGTACCATAATTCTAAGTATCATGTTTTTCAATCCTTTAGGGTACTCCTAAAGGATTTTTTTGTCGGCAGTCCAATCTTTGGCACGGAATGTGCCTATACCTCCTCAGTAGCGCAGCCGCAAGGCTGATGCGGTAGAACTCGATTAAAACGTAGATAGGGAGAGGGTGGAGGTGGACGAGATAAACCACGCCGCACAGACCCCAAAACAAATAAAATCCTTTGATCATGTGCTGGGGCACCGGTACACCATTTCTGATGGGCTGGCCGGTATGCACGTGGAAGATATTTATCAGGACCGCCAAGGGCTGCTCTGGATTGCCACGGCCGACGGTGGGGTGAGTCGGTTCGACGGGGAGCATTTCGATACCTTTGGCTTGGGGGAGGGGCTACCTCATCTGACGGTAATGACCGTTGCCGAGGATACAGACGGACGGCTCCTCTTCGGTACGCTCGGCGGTGGCCTGGCTGTCTTAGGCCCGCGTGGGTTTCAGGTGTACACCATGGAACACGGGCTGCCCTGCAACGACATTTTGAGCCTGCAACAGCAGCCTGATGGGTCGATGCAGGTCCTGACCGGCGCGGGGATTGGCTGGTTTGTTGGGGATCGGTGCGCAGAGCGTATGACGACTATTGGGGATCAGCCCATAGGGCGGGTACACGACGTAGCCACCGACTCAGCGGGTACGACGTGGCTGGCGACATTGCGCCGAGGGGTCATCAATTTAGATGGGCAGTGCATGGGTACGGACTTTGGCGCAACGAACGGCACTAGGCGCTGGCCTTGGAAATTCGCCCAAGACGCTGCTGGCCGTCTATGGATTGCCTTCCACTATATAGGAAAAGAAGCTGTGATCGGCCGCTACGATCCACAGCAGCAACAGTTCGACTTGATTGATGTGGGGACTGAGCTTGAGCGCGGCGAGGTGGTGCAGCACGGGATGCGGCATGTGCGCTTGGACGAGCGGGGCTGGCTGTGGGTGGCTCGCCGGGGCGTGTTGGTGTACGATGGGCAGGACTGGCGTTCATTCTCGGCCCGCTTGCCAAGTGCCCACTTTGCGGATACGCGCCTGACGTACGAGGACCGCGAAGGGAATATCTGGGTGGGGTTGTGGGGTGGCGGGCTGGTTTTTTGCGATCCGGTTAGTACCCAGCTATACAGTGAAGCCGACGGTTTGCCGAATAAAGAGATTCGGTGTTTGGACGAAGATCGAGAAGGTAGGATTTGGGTTGGCACGGAGGGGGGCTTGGCCTGCTTAGAGGACGACCAGATTCGCCCAGTGGCGACGGATCATGCGGTCTCGGCACTGGTAGTCGATCGACAGGGGCAACTCTGGAGTGGGGGTCCCGCCGGACAGGTCTTCAAATGGGAGGGGACCGCGCCCCGAGCCATCGCCCTCGCCAAAGCGGACCACCATGAGGATATTGCCGGGCTATGCCAAGACCAGACGGGACACATAAGGGTCTGCACTTCCCAAGGGCGCTTCGGTTGGATCGAAGCAGACTGCTTCGCCGCGTTTGAGGAACGGTTGCCCCATCCTTGTCGCACTGTGCTACAGGATAGCGACGGTGTCTTCTGGATTGGGACTCATGGGAGAAGGCCGGCGTTGTACTGCCATACGGACGGCCTTTTCCGTGAGTCGGAGCTTACCGAATTAGAAACCGTTTCTTATGTGAACGCCTTGTACGAACATGGGGGTACGCTTTGGGTGGGGACTGCCAGTGGCCTTTTCGCCCTTGACTACCACTCCCAGCAGGTGCGTTGGTTTACGATGGATCAGGGTGGACTTTCGGCCAATGGTATTCTGTCGTTGGAAGCCGACCAACAAGGGCGTATATGGATTGGAACTACCGGTGGGGGCGTCTTGAACTACGATGGCCGGACTTTCCAGTGCCTCCGTCTGGGCAAATCCGTGCATGTGAATACGGTCGAGGCCATCCTATGCGATAGCCGGGGCCGGCTGTGGTTTGGGACGAGGGCGGGACTGATTGCGTATCAACCCAACCAGACGCCCCCGGGTATCGTGATCCGCCAAGCCGTGGGGGAGCGTCTTTTGGAGACTTCCCAAGCCTTGTCCTGCTCGGAGAACACATCCGAGATACAGATTCATTTCCAAGGCATCCGTTTCAAGGGTGAAGCTGGGACCATGCGCTACAGTCACCGGCTGGTTGGCCACGCTCCGGCAGCCGAGTGGAGTGCATTCACGTCCGACAATAAAGTGTCGTACCGAGACGTGCCAGCTGGCGAATTTCGTTTTGAGGTGCGCGTCCTAGATCGAGATGGTTTGCTGTCGGACATTGCCAGCTTGGATGTGCGGGTGGTCCCCGATGGGCAAAATAAGTCGCGGGCGTTGGATACGAGCGTTCTCGGCCAGAGCCAGTCCATGGTCCAGCTTTTGGAAGAGGTTGGACAGGTAGCCGAAACGGATATGACGGTGTTGGTGCTAGGCGAGACCGGGGTGGGCAAGGGCTTGCTCACCCGGATGATCCACGACCTGAGCCAGCGCCGAGAACAGGCATTTATCCAAGTCAATTGTGGTGCCCTGTCCAGCGGGCTGATCGAAAGCGAACTATTCGGCCACGAGAAGGGGGCTTTTACTGGCGCGGCGGCGCGGAAGATTGGGTGTTTTGAGCGGGCACACGGTGGGACCCTGTTCCTCGATGAGATCGGCAATTTGCCGTTGGATACCCAACGGACCTTGCTGCACATCTTGGAGGAGGACCACCTGATCCGCGTCGGCGGTGGGGTACCCGTACCGATAGATGTGCGGGTGGTAGTGGCAACCAACCGCGATTTGAAAAAGGCCATCCAAGAGGGGACGTTCCGGGAGGATCTGTTCTACCGCTTGGATGTGTTCTCGTTGGTGCTGCCGCCGCTGCGGGATCGCCGGGAGGATATACCGATCTTGGCGACGCATTTTGCCGCCCAACTTGCTGAAGAGCTGCGGCGGCCGGTGCCGAGCTTAGGCGACGAGGTCATAGCGCATCTGCAGGAGCACAATTGGCCGGGGAATGTGCGCGAGTTGAAGCATCTGATCCAGCGGGCAGTGGTCGTATGTCAGGGTGGTGTCATTCAGGTGAAGGATGTGCCGCTATCGGTTGAAGACGAGGACGACGAGGGGCAGAAGCCCCATCATATATTTTAAGTCGTATGTTTTTCAATCCTTTAGGGTATTCCTGAAGGATTTTTTTGTGCATGGCCTGCAGTGTGGCACGAAACTTGCGTTATATCGTCGTTGAAGTCGAGGCAGGATACAACAGAATTATTACTCGTAGGAAGGCTTGTTTAATAAATAGTCCTCACTTCGTAGGTGTAGAAATCTCATCTAATATGAGGCGTAACTGATATGGAAGCACTACTCAATGATTTTAGTCACGTGTTTTTGTTAGAGCTAACTATGGCCTGTGCTATTACCCTCTCCGGTTGCTATACAACCTATACCGATATTCACTTCCGCAATATCCCCAATTGGGCTAGTTGGGGACTATTGGCCTTAGGTTTAGTAGGCCAGGTTTTATTCTGGATTTGGGGTCAGGTCGAACTAGATCGGGCAGGCAGTGTCTTTTTGGTTGGTTTTGCAGTCAGTTACTTATTCTATATCTATGGATTCTGGGCACCGGGAGACGCCAAATTGTTTTGGGCTTTTGTCCTGGTCCTGCCGCGGACCTTCTTTCCTTCCACTTCCCTCTCCTCCTTTAACGCGCCGATTTGGGCGCTGCTGCTCAACAC
>JAAXGT010000031.1 GCA_012271205.1 Rhodothermales bacterium | reverse complement strand
TCCGTTTCGTATTCGTAGGTCTCGCTGTTGCCGACGCACCACGACACCGCGCCAATGGGTGCACCGGCATAGGTGTCGGTCATGCGCTCTTTGATGGTCTGCGGCGTTACGGGACCGGTCGTGTTGCTCATGATCCAGCCGTCGTCGTTGCTGATTATTTTTCTATCTTTGCGTGCCACAGATCACCTCGTGCGCTGGGTGCGGAGTGTTGGTATCATTGACAAACCACTGGGGGATAAGCAGATTGGGGTCTCAATAAAAAGCCCCACTAATGTATAGGGAATTATAAAGGATCTTTTAGGAGGTCAGGTCAAATGAAAAGATGCAATTATTGGTTTCTAGTGATCTGCCCATTGCTGATTTTAACACTCACTGCCTGTGATGTGAATATTGCCTCGGAGGTATTATCGTCTTCAGCAGTTGACAGAACTATCCATGTAACCGGGAGCGGTTCAGTTACTGGTGAACCAGATATCGCCACGCTCGATTTAGGAGTGTCTGTTGAGAAAGAGACAGTCGCAGAGGCTCGTGAAGAAGCTGCGAGGGCGATGACGGCGTTAATAAATTCTCTGCAAGCGAACAACGTTGCCGAAAAAGACATTAAAACTGCGGATTTCAGTATCTATCCTCAGTACGACTATACAGACGACGGACGCGTACTGCGCGGTTACAGGGTAAACAACACCGTTCGGGTGAAGGTCCGAGAATTGGAAACCCTCGGTGAGGTTATAGATGGTGCCGCCGAAGCGGGAGGGAATAGTATCGTTATTAACTCTATCCAATTTATGATTGATGATACCGCACCATTGCAAACCCAGGCGCGTAGTTTGGCGGTAAAGGATGCTGAAGCGAAAGCACAAACCCTAGCGAAGGCGAGTGGTGTAAGGCTAGGGGAACCTGTTACTATTACTGAAAGTACCTATTTCGAAGGTCCGCCAATTCCGTTTGCGATGGCAGAAGAAGCCTTCGATGATGCCGCGCGTTCTTCCACTCCCATTGCCCCAGGTGAACTCACTGTTACCGTGACCGTCGCTGTGGTATATGAAATTGAGTAAGGTTTAGGGGGTCAGTTACAGAAGCTGCCAGGTGGGCGACGCAGTCTCCGGCTTCCACCCTGCCCGGGTGCCGTTTGCAGACCACCGTCCCCTCGCCGCGGAAAGTGACGGGCACGGGGGACCGCGAAGGATTCTCCGGAAACAGGACCTGACCGCATAGATCGCCGGCACTCACCTCGTCGCCCAGATCAGTGGCCGGATCGAACAGGCCTGGTTCCGGTGCATAAGCGTACGCGTCGGGGCCGAAGATGTGGAGGACCTGCGGCGTTTCAAGGTCATCCGGCAGCGCGCCCTTAACCCCCAGAGCTGCCAGCAATCGGTCAACTGCCTGTTGCACCAGCTTTACCCCAGACCGAGATACGCTACCTGCGCCGCCGTATTCCCCGCCCAGAGAAATCACGCCCTGCCGGATGGCGGCATCGGGTAGCCCTCCCTTATCCGTGCGATTTTCGAAAACCATTACGTGCGGTACACCTAGCTTGGAAACCAAGTCTAAGCTTAGGCGCTTGTGCTCAGAGGACGTGTTGGGGCCGAAGTGGGTGCTGGCGTGCGGTCGGTAGTCTAGGGAGGCCCCGCCGCCGTGGAAGTCGGCCACTACTTCAACCCGCGGCAGCAGATGCTGTTCGACATAGTCCGCAATTTTCCACGTCGGTCCGCCCCCGGGGTCGCCCGGGAAGACTCTGTTCAGATTCCCTGCGTCCAGCGGGCTGACCCGCGCTGCCGCTAGCACGGCTGGCTGATTCAGCGCCGGTATGATGATGAGGCCGCCGCGGATTTGCTCGGGCTGCACCTCTTGGATCAAGCGCGTCAGGACCACTTGGCCCTCGTACTCGTCGCCGTGGTTGCCGGCTATCAGCAGGACCTGCGGCCCAGGACCATTGCGAATGACGGCGATGGGGATGGGCAGTACCCCGTAGGCACTGCGAGTGACCGAATGCGGCACATGCAGCCAGCCGATTTGCTTGCCATCGCAGTCAAAGTCGACAGTGGAGATTATTTGTGTCATGGGGTTTATTGGGTTTCGGGAGCGAAGTTCGGGTATAATAAAGGCCCTTTGGGGGATTCTCTGTCAAGGCGCTGAGCGCAGGTAAGAGTCGGGGCACCCCGGAATGCACTCTCTTTGTTGCCTTAAGTCCCAATATTGCCTATATTAGGCCCAATAGGATATTATAGACCATAAGGAGAGTACTAATGGATCTAATGGAAGATCTGGTCAAGGAACGATTTGGAGCCGATGCTGCCCATGAGTTGTGTCGGGTACCTGGGCTGTTCGAGCCCGGCGATCTGTATAGACGTGTCCAGATCAGTGAGACGCTCCTGACCGAGTTCGTCAGACGTGGTGGGGTTGACACCACTAGGAAGGAGCAAGTGGCTACCGTGCTGAAGAAGTGGTTGCTTGGTCCCTCCAGTCCCTTTAGGAAGGAAAGGCGGGGGTTATATCGATTTGTCGGCTTCGATGGCCAGAGTGAGCAGGAGCTTGAATTAGGCGATCGCGACATTGAAGAGAACGATCCCGCCAACGACGAAGGACTG
>JAAXGT010000102.1 GCA_012271205.1 Rhodothermales bacterium | reverse complement strand
CCGGTGGATCTGGCCGCCGGGTGGGAACGCGGTATCGACCTCAGCGGCGCGGGCCTGTCCTCGGGGGTGTACCTGTATCGGGTGCAGGTCACGTCCCCGATGGGCACGACGGTGCATGGAGGCCGCCTCGTGCGGGTCCGATGAGGCGTCCCTGAAGGAAAGCCCGAACCCGGCTCGTCCTTTGGCCGCCCCGCGTTTGGAGCACCGAGGCTGCGACAGACCCGGACAGCCGTCTGAAGGGGACGGGGAGGAATCTCCACCGCGCTTTCCAGCACTCCAGGGGACTTTCTGGACCGGCCGGCCCCGATAAGAGCCCACGTCTTCCTGGCCCTGTAGAAATGTGCCAGCGCAAACCGCGTATAATACCTGCGCAGTGTTCTGGGCTAAGCCACGGTATGGCGTCTTCCGACCTCCCTCATGCTTGACCATCCCCAAGACGGGTTCAATCCGCGCCCGTGTGCGATGGCTTTCCTGGTTGAAGGACGCATCTTCGCTGCTGAGCCTGTGCCCCCGCTGGACCTTTCGGCTCACGCGCCACCGTACCCCACAGGTCTGGGCCGCTGCTTGCGGGTCTTCTTTTTGGGCTTATTGCACCCTGTCCAAACGAAAATCGGCCCGACCAAGGACTCATTGTCTTCTACGTTTTCTAACCTCTTCCCTTACTGCTCTGATGTACTCGCTCCGTTGGTTTTGCGGTACTTGACGCTGCTGCAAAACCTCAGGCGCACGCACATCGACAGCCGATACCCACGACGTCCGAATTTCCACCAGCGCGTTACTTGTCGTGACTCGGTATTGATCCAGCGTGGTAGAATCTGGAATATCAGCAGGTACGGGGGTGAGTTCCAAATCACCGAGAAATACTGCGGCATCGTCCGCGAGTAAGCCGCCGACGGTAGGCGACTGCAAATCATTAAAAGCTATCACTTCACCAGCGGGCACAATAAAACTCACATATGGCCCGGCAAGTACGACCTTGTACACAAGACTGTCTTTGTACATGCGCTCGACAACCACTCCGCTGTCTCCAAGTACGGTAATAGTTGCTACTTGTTGGACGACAAGCGAGCTTGAATCGGCACCAACCACGCCAGGAGTCTGGGCCAGAGTTGTTGAACACATTAAGATATAGGCGCAGTGCGCTACTATTGTCACGATGTTCTTCATTATTCCTGATACTTATTGGGCCGACGACGGAACGCTAAACATACAGCAATACACAGTTTTGCGTGAAATTTGCGGAGTCAAGTATCATGAGATGCCGGCAGGGATCGCCCCATACTTAGTTGGGTGGGGCGTTGGGTTTAGCGTTTGTAAGCTCTTCAGAGATCACTGTGTCGCATTTTGGGCAATTGCGAGGTTCTGCACGAGGTCCGGGGCTATGCGTTGCAGACTGGACCGTAGTGCATGAAGATGCCCCCACCAGCGATGGCGCTGATCCGATGAACACCAGCGTTTCACGCTGCGACTGCGGTGCGGCAGAATGCTGTTCAGGTTCTCGATGATATTCGTCGTCTTCAGATGGTCTCGCAGCGTTTGGTCGACCCCTAGCCGGTGCAAATTCAACGTGTCTTCCAGTCCCACCGACAGACTTGCGGCCGCTTTCGCACAGGCCCGCTTCAGTTCCGCATGGATCTGGCTCAGGGTCCGCCGCGCTTCGGCATACGTGTCATCCTCCACACGCTTCGAAGCTGTGCTTTCAGCGCTTTTGGCATCATCCCTTTTTACGATTACATATTTAACTGAAACCTGTTTCGGTCTGCGCAGCGGCTTGGCCTTTGAGCCCTTCCGCTTCCCGCCCTTCAAAACTGCTGTGTAGCTTCCAGTATCGTTAGCCTGCCGTAGCGCGGATTCATCGCTGGCGTGTTGTTGCCCACTTGTCCTGCAAGCGTTTACGCTCCTGCCGTTCGTCTTTTGTCATTTCAGTGTCCTGTTCCGTATTGATTGATCCAGTTAGTTGGGGCACTATGCTATGCTGTCCGGGTCTTGTACATGAGCCGTTTCTCCACCATACCAGCCACGCCGTGTTGCATGTGCTTCAGCTATCCATTTCACGAACGTTGTGTTTGCCCGCAAACAGGGACCGTAGCGTTGCAAGTGCTTCTTGCTCAAGGTGGTACATACCAGGATACGCCCGCTTGAACGTGCGCCAGAATGATTCCGGCCCGTTCGTGTGTGCCATGCCGTTGACCCACTCGCCGACCGAGTACTTGACGGTTTCGGGCTGCACCCCAATCGGGCCCTTGTAGGCGTGCGACTCGTCGGTGTAGATCGTCGCATTGATCTCGGTGTTATCGTAGACGAACGGCTGTACGGTCGCTGCGTTCGTGCTGCCTTCGTCCATGTTCTACCTGTCTTGGGAGGATGAGCCGCAGGAAATCGACCGGCGCGTGGTGCATCTGCCCTCAAGACGATTTCAGGGCTTTTCCCGGTTGCAGAACGGAAACCGCCGGTCCCCATCCACTGCCTGGACCGGACGGCTGTTTGTAGCCAGCATGGAGGAGGTCGCCCCCCATTAGGCGGCGGACACCGCGACACGGCCGCCGGACTGCCGGAAGCTGGCGAACAGATCGAACCCTGGATGTGCGAGGGCCCGGCCCTGACTGTGATCGATTCGCCCCAAAACGCTGAGCACGCCTACAGCGGCTCCACCGACTGGGGCAACTGCGTGCGGGTCGCCTGGCAGCTCGCGCCGGTGAATGTGTCCGGGGGTATTCGGACGAAGGCAAAACCAGGCCAGCCCGTGGCTTGGCGCTCACGCTCGCCAAGGGCAACTACGCCAGAGCCGGCCAGCGAATCTGGCTCAAATGGTCCGAAGCCCCAGATGAGCGTGGCCTCATGCAATGCGCCGCTGGTGAGGCTGCACAGGCATGTCACCGAGCCCGCGGGCCGGCCGGAACCGGAAGAACGAGAAGCACCAGCCAAAACAAACCGGAGCTGAATATGAGCACTACACGCGAGGAAGTCGGCCAGCGGCTGGGTGCGGCCGTGGCCGAAGGTTCGAGCGCCATACTGACCCCGGCGCGGCGCTGCACGACTATCCCGATCGCGAGGTCAGCTGGAATGTCCTGGCGCGAGCGGTGCGCGGCATAACTCAGACCGGAAGCCGGCCTGAGCTGTGGGAGCGAGCCGACCAGGCTTTCAACAGCTGGCCCGGGCCCTCCTCTCACACAAAATCACGTACGCGCCTGAAATCGCCAAAAAGCCCTGCGCCAGGATCTGGATATGCTCTCGTAATCGGCCCGGTTCGGTCCGGCATAGCTGGGTGCGATGAGCATCGAGAAGGGCGAATCGGGAAATACCCTCATGATCCTGCTGTCCCTGCCTGCGGGACGCCCCGCGGATCAGGCCGGTTAGGTCATCACGCCTGCCACACTGGACCCGGCCGCCACGCTGGACCTGTGGCTGGATCACAAACCGGAAGCGCCCTTCCCTTGGGGGACCGCTCGTCCGGTGGTACCTGGAATGCCAGACTGAAAGCGTGAACACCCGTGCCGCCCTCCTGCTGAACACGCATGCTGTATTCAGAATGCATGTCGATGAGGTTGACAGCGGCATTTGTACGAATCATGCCGCACGAGAGGAGGCGGTAAGGAACGTCTTGCGGGCGCCCGTTTTGCCAAAAACAGCATTTGGGCGTTCAACGAATCTGGGCAGATTGAGGCAGAGCGGTATGTCGTCCATGTTGAGTGGCTCACCGACTTGAAAGAAAGTCCGGCCATCGCCATGAGACTCGTGTCCAAAAATGCGTGCCACGTCATCTGTGTCTACCCGTTCAACCGGCGAAAAATGCGCGGGGATCGTCTTGGCGGCGCGAGGCTTTTCTGGGGTGAGATCTGGATGCGTCCGGTTAGGCATCATTAGCATAGGCTGCAGGTCCACACGCGTATATGCTCCCATGCCATCGATAATGCGGCGCAGTAAATCGTCTTCTTCGGACGGGGGATTGAGTTGCAGATCTTCATTTGTCGCGTCAATGGAGACATCCGCGATGAACGAGAAAAAGTCGTACGGCGCGCCGCAAATGACCACAAATGTCCTGCCATGATATTTTCGACGCTGTCCTGCTGGCCAAGCTTCATGGCAACGCCCTTGCCCAGCGAGCCGTGCGTCACAACGCCAATCTTGGTCTTCTACTTGTACGGACGATCCGTGGATAACAAATAAGTTTCAGGCTGCGGCCAACTGGCCACAGGCTGCGGCAATATCTGCGCCCCGACTTCGCCGCACGGTTACAGTAATTCCACGTTCAACCAAACATGCAATGAATCTGTCGAGTATGGCTTCGCTAGTACGTTTCAGGTCTACACCTGGTACCGCGTTATACATGATGAGATTCACTTTGCCAGGTACGCGGTGGCAGATTCGCGCCAAATCGCGTGCATCCTGGCCGGTGTCGTTAAAGCCGTCGAACATGCAGTACTCGAACGTGACCGTGTTTTTGGTCGTCTGGGTATAGTACTGCAGCGCTTCAATGATCGGGTCCAGGCGAGCATGCTCATTGCGGCTGACCGGCATGATGCTGGCGCGCTTGTCGTCGTTCGGAGCATGCAGCGAAAAGGCTAAGCCTACGCGCGGTTCCACATGAGCAAAGTCACGAATGCGTCGGGCAATGCCGACCGTTGAAACAGTGATGCGATGCCGGGAAAGCCCGCAGGCATCCGGATGCGTCAGCAACTGGAGACTGGACACTACATTTGCATAGTTGAGCATGGGCTCACCCATGCCCATGTAAACCACGTTTGTAATGCCCCTGCCAAAATTACGGATCGCCAGCTGATCCATCATTACGACTTGATCCACAATCTGACCGCAAGTCAAATTCTCCTGAAATCCCATTCGGCCGGTGGCGCAGAACGTGCAGCCCATGGCACAGCCTACCTGACTGGACACGCACACTGTGAGCCGCCTGACCGTACCTGCTTTATCAAAATCCGGGATGAGTACAGTTTCGATGCAACGGCCTGAGGGGAGTCGCACCAGCGCCTTGATGGTTCGGTCTTGCGCGTACTTAATTTGATCGGGAACGACTTGGCTGATACAGGACGACCTTTCCAGTTCGGTGCGGAAGGCGGCTGGCAAATTGGTCATTTCGCCGAAAGACTGCACACGCTTCGCATACACCCAGCGCATAATCTGCCGGGCTCTCCAGCGCGGCTGGCCCATGGTTTCGACCATTTGACCCAACTGATCAGGGCCAAAGGCTTTCACGTCTATTAGATCTGATGCACCCACGCCTGCAATCTTCTGAATATTTTGATATATACTACGGTCATCCTACGTTTACATGACGGGTGATCCAAGTTCGTTTAGAATGGGAGGTTCAAATATGAAACGTACATTTTCGATTTTGGTCTTCGTGGCCTTACTCAGTGCTTCAACCGCGTTCGCACAACTTCCGGCCAACCATCTGGAAGGGTCGTGGCGCATCGTTTCGCAGCGCGCGGTTTATCCCGATACGGTGGTCGTGACCACAAATATTCCTCCTTCGATCAAGATTCTAAATTCGACACATTTCTCGTGGGGTTACCAGTCTGCGGATGGATCGGAGGTACTTGCCGGTGGTGGCCGGTACACACTCGAAAACGACACCTTGTACACAGAGTATTTGGAATACCATACGAGTGAAGTACTGGTAGGGGAGGCGCTGCGATTCTCTGCGCGTGTGGTCGGGGACCTGTGGTACCACGTCGGCGAATTTCCGAGCGGGTATCGGCTCGAGGAGGTTTGGCGCCGAATCGAGTGACCTACAGCAGCCAGCGGTCGAAGGCGATCGCGATGACCAAGGCCGGGATATAAACAATACTGGCGCGCACAACACGCCGCGCATCCTTCGTAGTACGTGTCATAAGAAAAGCCGTTGTGGGGATCAAAAACCAGGCTCCCGTGAGCAACGCGCCCGTCAAATACACCCATCCGGTCACATCCAGCAGTGTTGGGAGCACACTTGCGCCGACTAACAGCAGGGTGTAGACGAAGGTTTGCCGCGTCGTTGCAGAGCCATCCGGCTGTACTACCGGAAGCATCTGGTAGCCTGCACGCGCATAGTCCTTGCGGTACATCCACGCCAGCGCCAGAAAGTGCGGCATTTGCCAGAAGGCCAGGATGGCAAACAACACCCATCCACCAACACCCAGCGTGCCAGTACTGGCTGTGAATCCACCCAATGCAGGAAGCGCGCCGGGAACGGTGCCGACCAGTGTATTGAGCGTAGTTCGTCTTTTAAGGGGGGTGTAGGCGAAGAGATACAGTACAATAGTAAACGCTGCCAGGAGTAACGTAAGCCGGTTTACCCAGGCAAGCAGCCCCAGACCCAAGCAAATTAGCACCACCCCGTAGGA
Organism: Rhodothermales bacterium; assembly: GCA_012271205.1. Lineage (GTDB taxonomy): Bacteria > Bacteroidota > Rhodothermia > Rhodothermales > Bin80 > JAAXGT01. The sequence continues at coordinate 11,085 of JAAXGT010000102.1, read as the reverse complement.
GAGGGCGGCGCGCGGCGAGATGCGTCCGGCGGGCAGCGGACGTTGTGCTGTGCGCCGCATGCGTGCGTCATGATGCCGCTCGATATAATGGTTGAGTACTCCACCTCCGGCACTGCACAGGGCGGTGCCAGCCAATGTCAGAGCCAAGAGCGTTATGTTTATCCCTGCCGACGAGCCAACTAGGAATCCGGCTAAAGAAGCGATTACGACCAAGAGAGTGATTTCTGGTTTGGCCAGCTCCCAGTAGTCGTTCAGGAGCGTTTTTTGGGAGCTGCCAGGCTGCAGTTCTCGGGTTTTCTCCAAGGAAATTGTACTGCTCATGCCGTGGGTCGGAGGCTGCATAACATAACGCAGGCACTTGTACCCATGAGCAGCGTGCCCACTACCAGATGGGCTGAGCTGAAAATGACTTGGGCCAGACTGCGATCAACCTGACTGGCGTCATAAAGAATCACCATGAGGGCAAACATGCCTAGAATCATCTGTGCGATCAGGCACGCCATCATAATCCAGCCTCCGCGTCGAAGCAGTATGTTTGCCGAAAAGTAATTGCGGATATGGGCACACGTCGCCAATATAAGACTGAGTGCAATGACGCTGCCGGTTACATGCACCAGAATGAATGTCAAATCAATCCCCGCACCGGGGTGTCGGAGCAAGGCGCCCAGGAGGATCTGTACGTACACAGCCACGGCGGTCACCACGGCCAGCGTGCGCAAACGCTGGAAGGGGGTTGCTGAATCCAATACATGGATCTGCCAACTTCGAGAGGTAAAGAGTGTCAGTGCTGCAGCGGTCGCAAAGAAGAGCTGGGCGCCCATGGCGTGTACTACCGCCAATTCCAGCGATTTCCATTCAACGCGAAGCCCGCCCAGCACGCCTTGTAAAATCACCAGTCCTAAAGCTCCAAATCCCCAAAAATGCATCCATCTGCGTTGGTCAGTTTTCCAAGTCCACAGGGCCAGCCCCACGACCCATAGCCCTACCAGTGCACCCAGTAGCCGGTGTCCGTGCTCGGCTAGTACTGGTGGTACATGCCACCAGCGTGTATTCGGATTGTCCGGATCGCTGTATCCGGTAGCTATCGGATCAAAGGAGCCGAAAGAGCTTGGCCAGTCGGGCACCGCCAAACCGGCTTCCATGCTGGTTACCACGCCGCCCCAGCTAACCAGAATCAGACAAACGATGAGTCCGCAGGCGGAGTACCAGAACCGATTCCTCGGGTTTATTGCTGCAGGTGGGCGGGACATACGGGAAAGGCCGAAAACAGCAAACGGCAACCAGCCTGCGTGCTAATCTGTTCCACAGTCTTCAATTCACTGTGATGCCACACATGAGAACGCTGATTGAGTCGATTTCCGGAATACGGGGCATCTTTGGTGCGGGTCTGGATGCGCACGTGCTCGTGCGCTATGCGTTGGCGTTTGGCTCTTGGTGTCAGCAGAAGTCCAGCGACTTGCCCCAGCGCATCGTTGTGGGGCGTGATGCACGCACTTCAGGAGAGGTATGTGCCCAGATTGTGACGGCGACGCTGCGCAGCTTGGGTCTGGATGTCGTGGATGCCGGCCTGGCTCCTACGCCCACGGTGGCCATGGCGGTGCTTTTTGAACAGGCCCGGGGCGGTATTGTGCTAAGTGCTTCTCACAATCCGGAAAACTGGAACGCGCTGAAGCTCCTCAATGAAAAGAGCGAGTTCTTGTCTCCGGATGAAGTTGAGCACGTAATGGAATTGGCGAGGAGTTCGGAGGTGCCCGGCAATCCCGAGGGCACATGCGGTGGATATGCAGCCAGAGATTTCATCATGCGTCACATCGATGCCATACTGTCACTGGACTTTTGCGAGCCGGAATCAGTGGCCGCACGCGAGTTCACAGTGCTCGTAGACGGCATCAACTCGGTGGGGGCAACGTCCCTGCCACGTCTCTTGGAAGCATTGGGGGTACGCAGAGTACACCTGCTTAACGGAGCCATGACGGGCCGTTTTGCACATCCGGCAGAACCGCTTCCGGAGCACTTGGGAGATACCATGGCTGCGGTCAGGGAGGCCGAGGCTGATTTGGGTCTGGTGGTCGATCCGGACGCAGACCGGCTGGCTTTGATTGATGATCGGGGCGAGTACGTAAGCGAGGAGCTAACGCAAGTGATTGCGGCTGATTTTCTGTGGCAATCGCGCAGTGGCACGTTTGTGACCAACCTCTCTTCCAGCCGGGCCATTGACGACGTTGCCAAACGCTACGGCATGCCGGTATACCGTTCCGCTGTCGGTGAAATCAATGTGGTCAAGGCCATGCAGATGCATGGCGCAATTCTGGGTGGCGAGGGCAATGGCGGCGTGATTCTGCCGGACTTGCACTATGGGCGGGATGCGCTGGTAGGGGCAGCCATGGTATTGCAGCAGCTGGCCCGCCGGAAGGAGCCGCTATCAATCTACCGGCAGCTGCTGCCGAAGTATGTGATTGCGAAGAACAAACTGGCCGTCGCGCGTCCCGACGAAATTCTGGAACGCTTCGCGGCCCGGCACGCTACAGAGGATATTTCGACATTGGACGGTGTAAAGCTCGATTTCGAGCATGGCTGGGTGCATGTGCGCAAGTCCAATACGGAGCCCATCGTGCGCATCTATGCTGAGGCCCGCACCGATCGTGAAGTCCGGGAGCTGGTCAGTTGGTGTATGAACGACCTTCAGCGCGCGTGATATCCACTTGGGGACAGTTTCAATCGTGCGCCGGCATTATTTAAAACGAAAGGGGGTGAAGCCAGTGCGGCTCCACCCCCTTTGCAAGCGGATGGGGTTCAATCTAGAAGCCCATGCCACCGCCCATTCCGTCCATGCCACCGCCTCCGTGGCCACCGGCGCCCTCACTGGCTGCCGTTTTCTCCGGGCGATCGGCCACCACTGTTTCGGTGGTGAGCAGGAGTCCGCTGACTGAGGACGCGTTTTCGAGCGCAGCCCGGACTACTTTCGTCGGATCAATAACACCAGCGCCAATAAGTGCTTCGTAGATCTCCGTGCGTGCATTGAAGCCGAAGTCACCGTCTCCCTCCTTCACTTTCTGTGCTACGATAGAGCCCTCGACACCTGAGTTGATTGCAATCTGACGCAGCGGCTCTTCCAGGGCCCGACGCACAATGTTGATGCCGATCTTCTGATCGTCGTTGTCCGGATCTGCGCCGGCCAGCGCGCTGATGGCGCGGATAAGTGCTACCCCTCCGCCCGGTACGATACCCTCTTCGATGGCCGCCCGCGTGGCATGCAAGGCATCTTCCACGCGTGCTTTTTTCTCTTTCATTTCGGGCTCAGTAGCCGCGCCGATCTTGAGTACCGCCACGCCACCACTAAGCTTGGCCAGCCGTTCCTGAAGCTTTTCACGATCATAATCACTGGTCGTGGTTTCGATTTGCTGCTTGATCTGGTTGGAGCGTGCTTTGATCTGACCGGTCTCGCCGGCACCGTCCACGACGACCGTTTTGTCCTTGTCGATCACAATGCGCTTGGCCTGCCCCAGGTAGTCCAGCGTGGCATTTTCGAGGCGATAGCCTTTTTCCTCGCTGATGACTGTGCCGCCCGTGAGGATGGCAATGTCTTCCAGCATGGCTTTACGCCGATCTCCGAATCCCGGAGCTTTGACTGCCGCGACACGAAGTGTGCCACGCAGTTTGTTGACCACCATCGTCGCCAGTGCTTCGCCTTCCACGTCTTCGGCGATCACCAGGAGCGGCGAGCTGGTCTGTGCAATCTTCTCCAGAATGGGGAGCAGGTCCTTCATAGCGGAGATCTTCTTGTCGAAGATGAGCAGGTAAGCATCCTCAAGGATGGTCTCCATGTCATCCGGATTGGTAACGAAGTACGGCGACAGGTAGCCACGATCGAACTGCATGCCTTCGACCACATCGAGGGTAGTCTCGGTGCCCCGGGCTTCTTCGACCGTAATGACGCCGTCTTTACCGACGCGTTCGAAGGCGTCCGCTATGAGCTCGCCGATGGCTTCGTCGTTATTGGCGCTTATGGCGCCGACCTGGGCAATCTCATTGCGCCCTTCGATATCCCGGCTCTGGTCGCGGAGGTTGGTAACAACCTGAGCAACAGCTTTGTCAATGCCCCGCTTGAGGTCCATCGGATTGGCACCTGCGGTCACATTCTTAAGTCCTGCGGTCATGATTGCTTGCGCGAGGACCGTTGCGGTTGTTGTGCCGTCTCCGGCCACATCACTGGTTTTGGAGGCAACCTCCTTGACCATCTGGGCGCCGACGTTCTCCAGTTTGTCTTCAAGCTCGACTTCTTTGGCAACAGTGACCCCGTCTTTGGTAACGGTCGGCGAGCCGAATTTTTTCTCGATGATCACGTTGCGGCCCTTGGGACCGAGCGTGACTTTTACGGCGCTGGTGAGCTGATCGACACCGCGCTTGAGTGCGCCGCGTGCGTCGGCGTCAAAAATGATTTGCTTGGCCATAGTGTATGGTTGGGTTAAGTGTTTACAGGGTATGCGTAGCGGCTACTGGATGATGCCCAGAATGTCGCTTTCCCGCATGATGATGAAGTCCTCGTTGTCCAGGGAGACCTCGGTGCCGGAATACTTTCCATAAAGCACGGTGTCGCCTTCCTTGACCGTCATGTCTATCTTGGTCCCGTTCTCTACACGGCCAGGGCCGACCGCGAGTACGGTGCCACGCTGCGGCTTTTCCTTTGCTGTGTCCGGGATAAATAGGCCGCTGGCGGTTTGCTCGTCGGCATCTTGTGCCTGCACGACCACGCGGTCACTGAGCGGTTGAATCTTCATGGTGTTTACGTTGCTGGTTAATGGTTAAACAGTGTGGCGGAGCAGCGGTTGTTGGCACTCTCCTTAGGTGAGTGCTAACCAAGAACCGGGCTCTGCGGTTCCAGTATGTTGGAGGCTGCCGTGTTGTCACCTGCGTGCGGCCTCCTCCGGTTGTCGGTGACGCCGGCCACATGAATCAAAAAGTGTGCCAAAGGTGAAAAATTCAATCCGTATACAGCGCAGGCACGGATCCATTACTGCCAGTGCTGCCCGTGCCGCCTGGGCACAGTGACAAAAAGGCACATGACACAGCATATCAGGTGGTGGGCTTGGGGTTTGTCCCTGGCCGCCATGTTCACGCCACTGATACTGGCTTTATTGCCGCCTTGGGTCTCGGCGCCATGGCAGATCGTACTCATGCAGGCGTTCGATCCTTTGTGCCACCAGATCACGGAGCGCTCTCCGCATATTCACGGCGTCCAATTGGCTGTGTGTCACCGCTGTATCGGCGTATATCTTGGCCTTGCGGCGGGGCCAGTGTTGATGCTCTTTCTGCGTAGCTGGAATGGCGTCGGCACGCGGAAATTGATTGCACTTTCGCTCTTACCCTTGTTCGTGGACTGGGGACTAGGCATCGTGGGGCTGTGGGCCAACACGCCGGTCAGCCGAATGGTGACGGGAGCGATGTTTGGCCTCTTGGCGGGTGTGCTTGTGGCCAGGGGGATGGCATTGAGGTGCATCTTGCGCAAGTAGCATTTCAAGGCTACTTTACACGTTGCAAGGCAATTCTAACATTTCAACAGACATCCATTCATATGCCTCCCAGACTCACCTCAGTACTTATAGGCGGTATGGCCAGTGCACTGGTCGCTATACTGCTGAGTGTAGCCAATGCACTTTCCAATCCCGGTAGCCAGAATCCTGGCCTTGGCATCATTTTCGGCCTCTTGGGGTGCCTTACCATGCTCACTAGTGGACTCATTGCTGTGTGGCACTATACTGGCGAGCATGAACTGTCCCTGACGGGGGGTCAAGGTGTGGGAATTGGCGCAATGGCCGGCATAGCTTATGGCGTGGTCAGTGTAGTGCTTTCCCGAATTCTCATTATGGCGAATGTGCTCCCCGGCCCGGAGGACGCTATCCGTCAGATGGAGGAGTCGGGAGCCTTGGATGGCCCTGGAGCCGACTTCGCAGTTATGATGGTGGAATTTACGATGGGCTGGGGCGCCATCATATTTGCGATAATATTCGGTGTCATAACCGGGCTGATTGGCGGGGCAATCGGTGCGGCCATTTTCAAGCGTGGTCCTGAAGAGGACTAAGAAGACTTGATGTGACGAGAGGGTGTCGTGCGTATGACACCGAATTGTTGCAGTGAGCCTGTACATGCGTGGCATGAGGCCAGTTGTGTGTCATGTCCCTCCACTATTGGGTGCGAGGGCCGATTAAGCGGGAATGTAAGTAGCTGATCCAGCGCATGCGTCCAAGGTGTCGGGACTGGAGACAGCCATATACCGATTGAAAGAATAGTTACTGGATGTAAGCAAGCGCAATCCCCTTATCAATGCTCCGGTGGGCAAAGTACGACGCAAGCAGCTTGCGATCGTGGATGAGCGGTCCGACGAAATCTTCAAGATTCTGTACCACAAGGGCCAAAAGATGGTGTTTGAGGCCTCAAGTGGCCCTTCACCGGATTTAGCCGACGAGGAACGGGTATTTGTGCCGGATCCTGGGCTACCCAGTGCGCAGCACACCGACCATAAACTCCAGACGCAGCTTGCGCCTGAGGCACTGCAAAAGCGTCTTCTCAGACTATACCGGGATTCGTCAGCTTCAGTCGACGAGCAAGGAGTCAGTGTCCTGTTTATGGCACTGGGTTTTCTACGTTGGTATGATAGCGACGCAAGTGACATTGCGCGCTACGCACCACTGGTTCTGCTTCCGGTGGACTTGGAGCGGGACAGTGCGCGCGGGCGTTTCCGGCTGATTCTGCGTGATCAGGATCTGGAACCCAATCTATCATTCAACGCGTTGCTTCACAACGACTTCGATATGGCGCTTCCGCCATTACCGGAGTCCGAAGCGTGGCGGCCGTCGGAGTATTTTGCAACCGTCCACGATGTGATCTCGCAGCGCAGTCGTTGGCAAGTTGAGCCGGACACGATTCTGCTCAGCTTCTTTTCGTTTGCCAAGTTTCTGATGTGGCGTGATCTGGACGGCGCTGACACAACGGATCTTGTGGAAAAGCTGCTCGTGAGTGGATTCGAGAGTTCTCGTGGCCTGATTACCGGGGATGAAAATCTTGATTCACGTTTTCAGAATCCACGGGATCTGGGGCATATCCTCGATGCGGATGCATCCCAAACGCAGATCATCGCGGCGGCAAGTGAAGGACTGAGTTTGGTGGTACAAGGACCTCCGGGAACGGGTAAGTCACAAACTATCGCCAATATTATTGGTGTGGCTGCGCGTGCTGGTCGGAAGGTGCTGTTTGTTGCGGAGAAGCGTGCGGCGTTGGACGTAGTGCATTCCAGGCTGGAGAAATGCGGACTGGGTTCCCTGTGTCTGGAGCTTCACTCGCGCAAGGCCAGCCGCAAGCACGTGTACGCTGAACTCAAGCGAACGCTGGAGTTGGGCGAACCTGAGCATGTAAATCAGGCCGAATACGACCGTATCCGCAGTGTGCGAAACAGGCTTAATGAAATTTCAGACCGCCTGCACCGCGTAGACGCGCAAACAGGTGAAACGGCCTTCAATGCAATCGGTCGGATTGCTCGCCTTACCGCTGAGAACCATGCCCGCCCGGATTTCAAGATTGAGGCCGCTGAAGGCTGGGATGCTGAGCAGATGGATAATCGAAAACGGGCGGTCCGCCGATTGTCAGACTTAACGCGGGTTGCCGGTCCGGAGCACGAGCATCCGTGGCGTGGTGTTGGGAAGCGTCTCAGTCCCATGAAGAGAGGGCGCCTGGAAGAGCAAGTAGAGGAGGCGAAGGCTCAGCTTACGGTGCTCCAACGGGCACTTGAAGCGGCACAGGCGGCACTGGGTACCGTGGCCGCAGACTCCCTGCATGCGGCCGGGCAGGTCCAGCGGCAGTTGGAAGGGATGGCCCAAATGCCCGAACTCGCAGCGGACTTGCTTAGATCGGAAGTGGTAACGGCCCAGCCGGACGCTGTTTTGGCCATTTGCGAACGTGTACAGGCACTGCAAAATGCGCGTGCGGAGCTGCAGCGACAGGTCAGTCCAAGCGCGCTTACGATGGACTGGCAAGAGGCCCGGCTCGCCATTGGGGCCAAAGGGCGCTCCTTTTTTCGATTCATGAGCGGGCGTTACCGTAATGCCATGGCGAATCTTAAAGGTGTCGCCAGGGACAACGTGCCACGAACATACAAGGAGCGACTGGCGCTCTTGGATCGCCTAATCCACTACCACACCGAACTTGATGCAATTGTGCGCAGACGCGATCTCGGGCAGCAGGCGCTGGGCGGGCAATGGGCGGATGAGGAAACCGATCTGACTGCCGTTCTTCCGGCTATGCGGTGGATTGCAGCGCAGATTGTGTTCGCGGGTTCCGGGGCGGCCTTGGGGCGGCAGTTGGATGGATGGCCCAGAGGATCTGATCCTGCCGTCATGGCAGCGGATCTGCTCAGTCTGCTGGATCAATTCAGTATGATGTGGGGGGGCGCAGCGGGTCAAATCGGGCTGGACTACAAGGCCGCCTTTGACTGCGACGCCATCGTGGACGTGCCATTGCGCGCGATCGCGGCAAGGCTGCATGACTGGCTGACGAACATGGAAGGCCTCGTAGAATGGAATCGGCTATATGATGCGGCAAGGACAGTGAGTGAGCTGGGCTTGGATCCTATTCGAATGCGGCTGGCTACAGGAATGCTGGCCCCTGAACAAGCCATTGGCACGCTTATATATGTACGTGCGGAAGCCGTGTGGACCCGGCTCACTCGACTGATGCCTGACTTGGCATCCATGGACGGGAGAGACCGGTCACAGTTGGTTGAAGAGTTTCGGCAACTGGACCAGCGCCTGCTGTTACTCGCGGTCCAGGAGGTAGTCTGCAGTCATTACAAGTCGGTGCCTGACGGGACCCGGGGTGTGATGGGGACTCGTGCGCGGGGAGGCGAGCAAAAAGACCCGTCACATGCCCTTGCGAAAGCTTCTGGGCCAGGCTGCTGATGCGGTGCAGGCCATCAAGCCGGTATTCCTGATGAGTCCACTTTACCGTTGCCCAGTATCTGGAACGCGGCAAGATCAAATTTGACCTGCTTCTGATTGATGAGGCCAGTCAGGTGCGGCCGGCAGATGCCATGGGCGCCGTGTTGCGTGCGAACCACGCGATCGTTGTGGGTGACCAGAAGCAACTTCCGCCAACGTCATTCTTCGACCGCTTGTTGAATGGAGAAGAAGTCGCAGAATACGAGGATGCCACCTCGGCGCAGGCGTCGCAAGTGTCCGACATGGAGAGTATTCTGGCCCTGTGCGAAGCGCGTGGGATGCCCGGCGGTATGCTCAGGTGGCATTACCGCTCGCGCCACGAATCATTAATTGCGGTATCAAACCAAGAGTTCTACGAGAGCAAGCTGATTTGTCCGCCTAGTCCACTGCGGGCCAAAGGCGAAACAGGACTTACGTTGGAGTTTGTGCACGGCGTGTACGGGCGTGGAAAGAGGCGTGACAACCCAGAGGAAGCCAAGGTGGTTGCGGAGGCCGTGCTGGCGCACGCACGGCAGTATCCGGCCGAGTCACTCGGCGTGGTGGCTCTCAGTGTGTCACAGCGCAATACCATTCGTGACAAGATCGAATTCACGCGAACGGAGCATCCCGAATTGGATGCGTTTTGCAGTGAGTCCCGGGAAGACGCGTTTTTGTGAAGAATCTGGAGAACGTACAGGGAGACAAGCGCGACGTCGTGTTTATTTCGATCGGGTATGACAAGGATGCCCACGGCTACATGGCCCAGAGCTTTGGGCCTATTTCGACGGATGGTGGCGAGCGCCGGTTGAACGTATTGTTTACGCGGGCAAGGAAGCGTTGCCGTGTGTTTTCGTCGATACGGCATTCGGATATAAGACTGGATGCCACGCGACATGCGGGGCCACGCGTATTGAAGTCTTACTTGAAGTATGCCGAAACTGGCGAAATGGACGTTCCCGTGCTCCAGGATCTGGGAGCGGATAGTCCGTTTGAGGAGGCTGTGGTGCTGGCACTGACGCAGCGCGGGTACAAGGTTTCCGGGCAAGTGGGGACTGCAGGCTTCCGGATAGATCTGGCCGTGCACGATCCAGATGATGAAGGCCGGTTCCTGCTTGCGGTGGAGTGTGACGGAGCGCGATATCACTCTTCGGCCTGGGCCCGTGAGCGGGACCGGCTAAGGCAGAGCGTGCTGGAAGACAAGGGCTGGGTGTTTCATCGCATTTGGAGTACGGACTGGTTCCAGAATCCGGAGCCCGAGACGCGGAAGTTGATTGAGGCTATTAACCGCGCCCGTCATGGTATTGACGAACGGCAAACATTAAAAACCCTTGAGCGTGCTCCCGTGGAGCGTAAGACCCCGGAGGAGCAACAACAGCCTGAGCGCTTGGGGTATGAAGAGGCAAAATTCTATATAGAAGGCACCCATAACATCAAAATCCACGAATGCACGCTGGAATCTTTGGGAGACATTGTAGCTGGTATCGTGAAAATAGAGGGTCCGGTACATTTGGAAGAGGTGGCCCGGCGTGTCAGCCGGTTATGGGGCCTTGCGCGGGCTGGCAAGCGAATCCAAGCGGCGGTGAAGGAGGCGGCTATCGTAGCGGAAAGACGTGGGCTCATTCAAGGGAGTGAACCGGATTCGCCCTTTCTTGAAGTGCCGGGTGCACCTGTTCGCGTGCGGGACCGCAGCGAAGTAGAATCTGCGACCCTGCGCAAGATCGGCATGTTGCCGCCCACGGAGTGTCGTGCGACAATTCTGCAGGCTGTAGAACGCAGCATTGCAATCAGCCGGGCTCATTGTGCCATCGAAACCGCCCGGCTGCTTGGCTACAGGTCAACCAGTGCCGCGCTGCGAGAATTTGTGATTTCCCAAGTGGACAATCTGCTAAGTGACGGCCGATTGATCGAAAAGGATAGCTGGTTGCGGTTGCCGTAAAAGCGGCGAGACTGTCCGTTTGAATCTTCGCTGCCACGGCAGACTAAAAAATTCTCGATGTGCGTGCATTGCAACCATTCCCGCCAAGGTGTACTTTGGCTCAGACAATCCTAGGACAGCCCCACCATGGCCCACACCCGTTCCGCTACAGTCCATTCGACCCCAAGCTAATCCATAACGGGT
>JAAXGT010000128.1 GCA_012271205.1 Rhodothermales bacterium | reverse complement strand
GCGAGGAAGTCGGCGAACCAGGGCCCTCTGGGGCCGGCGGAGCCGATAAAGCGAAGGGCCGGGGCCCAAGGGAATTCGCGAGACCAAAGCATGCGCCGCCCCCCGGAGCGGGGAAGCGGGTTCCGGCGGTCCAGCGAATGCGGCCGGCCGCGAAGCGGAACCCCAAACCGAAGAGAGGGGCCCGGTGGCCCTCCCATTCCGGTGAAAGCGCGGCCCGGGGCGTACTTGGGATGGAAGCGAAAAGCCGCCCCCGGAGTGGACGGTGTGACGGGGGACCCGTACGCGGACGGGCAGAGGGATCGGCTAACCGACCGGCCCGACCGTGTACCCTCCGGGGTGTGCCGGGCGCTCCCGATTCGCCGGGTCTATCTACCCCAGGCGGACGGGAGTCCACGACCGCTCGGTATCGAGGCGCGGGAGGACCAGATCGTCCAGCAGGCGTTGGGCGACCTCCTGCTGACTCCGATCTACGAGGCGGAGTGGCTCGGGTTCAGCTACGGGTTCCGCCCCCCACGATCGGTGCCTAACGCGCGGGATGCGCGGGCGGTCGGGATCAAACGGCGAAAGGTCAACGGGATATAGGACGCGGACCTCCGCGGATTCTTGGACGAGGTACACCGGAACGGGTTCATCCGGTTTCTGGAACCCCGCATCGGGGATCAGCGGGGGATTCGTCGGATCATCCAAGGGCTCCACGCCGGCGGGATGGAGGAGGGGCCAGGGTCGGATACGGAGAAAGGGATGCCACCGGGGGCCCTCGGGTCTCCAGTGTGGGCGAACCTCGATCTCCACTATGTGCTCGACCGGTGGACGAAGAAGGGGCGACGGACGCGAGCGGGCGGAGACGTCCTAATCGTCCGCTAGGCAGAGGACTGGTGGTGGGTTTCCCGTACCGCACCGAAGCGGAACCGTACCTGGCGGGCCCGTTTTGGGCTAGAGCGGTCCCCGCCCCGACCCGGCTGCTGGAGTTCGGCCGTTGGGCGGCCCCGGACCGGAGGCGACCGGATCGAGGCCAGCCGGAGCCGTTCGACTGTCTGGGCCGGACGCCGACGGCCTCGGGACCCGGACGGGCCGGTTGGGACGCCCATCGGCCCGAAAGCGGGGGGCACCCGATCCGGCGCCGGCGGGGGCCGGTAGACCAGCAGAAGCATGCTCGGTGGTGGGGTCGGGTCCTCCACGGCGGGCTCCACGACTACGCGGTCCCGGGAAGTTTCCGGTATCTCAACGCCCGGGTCTACGGGGTTAAGCGTCGGTTCGGCGGGCCCGGCGCCGACGGACTCAAAAGGATAGTCCCACGTGGGAGCCGGTGGAGCGATGGACTCTGCTTCACGGGCCGCGTATCCGCCTCCTCCCCCGTGGCCCGACCAACGGCGGGCCGTTTGACCTCAGGCCGGAGCCGGAGGCCTGAAAGGGCCCGTCCGGATCGGTGCGGGGGGGCCGGGGCCACCCGGGTCCCTCCCGCGATGGTATGCGTGCCACACAGTCGTCCTGTTCGGTCTTCGGGGAATCGTGTGCAGCCCGGCCTGTCAGCTACCCTTGATTGCCCACGCAGACACACCCTCCCCATGCTTATGGCTAAAATCGCGTATCCGTTGGGTCGCACGCAAGAAATTCAGTTGCCGTCACGGAAGCACGGCTCTGGAGGGAGCTGACACTCAGGGATGTTTTGCGGGGCGAGGGGACATGGTCCGGCGGTCTTATAACCAACATTGCGCAAGACAATGTCCGTCGGTATCCAGCGCGTCGAAACCGTGTATCCACCCCCAAAAAAACCAAACCCGTTCGTTACGTTGGAAAACGTTCCAGGCTCAATTAGCAGGTTTGGATCAAATGAGTCATTCGGCGGCGCCCACTGCTCATCTGCCGCCAAAAAACGAAAATCAATCCGGCGCAGCGCAATGAGGTCACGCGTCAAACAATTGAGATCAAACTCATTTTGCACCACCTCAAAGTCCTCCCTGAGATTAATCTCGTAACGCCAGCCGTCCGCAGTAGGCTCTTCTTTACCGCTGTAGGGTACCGCCACCGCCAACCGGACAGCCGGTGGCGTCGTTGAGCCGGGCGGCCAGGGATTGGCTGGCGGCAGTGTGATCGCATCGTAAATGACCGAGACATCCACCAGATTGGGAGGTTTTCCGTATATGATGGCTGGCACTACTGCACGGTTACGTTCATCTACCAGCTCCACCTCCACCGATGGTGGAATTGTCACCTCTGCACCGGACATGGCCCCGTCCGACCGCCTTACCTCAAGGCGGTAGCGCTCCTCATAACGGACCTCAAACACGGCTTCAAAAACGTGGCCAATACTGCTGTCGCTGAAAACAATTTCGCGATCCGTCCAAGCATGTGTTTCGCCTGTTGTCAGGTTCGTCGATTTAACTACTGCGTCAACGGGGCCCGCGCGGTCAATGCCCAGACGCTTCTCAATGGAAAAAACACGCACTCGCTGCGTGTCCGCGTGAGCATCCAGGTAGCCCCAGATCGTGAAGGGGCGGTCCTCCCCCACAATCGGATCGATGTTCTGGTCACACCCCGCGACAAATAGGATCGCTGCTGCCAGGAGTACGGGTGCTTGGTCCATTCTTATGTTCAGCCCAAAGGCACGCATCAGAATTCGAATTTCAGGCCAGCAGTGGGAATGAGAGGCAACTGGTTGTTACGGCGCAGCGTGAAAATGTCCAGCGAAAACAAGTTGGTCTTGTTGTACGCGTTGATGACGCCGGCCTGTACTGTGATGAAGGAGTCGTCTCTGTACTGGAATACCCTATCCACCGAAATATCCAGGCGATGATAGCTCGGCAGGAGGCCGCGAAATGGCTGATCATAGATCACACGGGCCAGGCCTGGTTCGCGAGACACATCCACGGGGCCATCCAAGAGGATAAATCCGTCAAATCCGCGGATCTGACTGTAGGGCAGTCCACTTCCCAGATTCCAGCGCAAGCTAACGTCAAAATCTAAAAGTGTGAAACTTGCCAGCATATTGATCTGATGGCGCCGGTCGTGTGGGGGGCGATAGCGGACTTCGTGGGAGCCAAACCATACCGGCAGGGTCTCCTGCATGGCGTTGTACTCAACCGACGACAGCCCGTAGTTAATGAAGCCATAGAAGCGCTCTCGCTGGATTTCCATACGCAAGTCCAGACCTATAGCTCGCCCGGAGGCTTCCTGCAAGCGAGTAGTGAAACGTGGGAAAGCGGTCCACTCAGATACAAACAGGCTTGACAGGTGCTTGTAGAAAGTCTCGGCTGACAAATTTAGGCCGGGTATAGGAGATACGTGATAGCCGAAGAGCCCGTGAATGGAACTGGGCAAATTACCCGTTGGGGAGCCGGCCCAGGCCGTAAAGACATTGGTCGCGTCTCGCCGGTCGTTCAGCCCCACCATTTCCTGGCGGTAAAGACCGCCCGCCAAGCTGAATTGATGCCGTCCCCGCTCGTACAGGACCCGCATCCGTGGCTCCATGTGAAAGCCCTGATCCCCAAGGAATTCGGCTATCAGTCCCACGCGACCACGAAGACTGGGCGTAAACGTGATTTCCGGTTCAAAGTATGCGCCGGTAGATAGTATCCGGTCGCTCGAGAAATCCAGGTTCTGAAAGAGGCCACCCAGGCTGGCGTCCAGCCTGGGTGCACGCAAATAAAACCCCCAGTCCACGTTTATACGTTCGCCGTAATTAGTCAAATTCACGGCCAGATTGAATCCATCAATATCGCTTTGCCGCACGGGCTCATCTTCCGGCCCAATCGCCATTCTCAGCTTCGAAATTGAAAAAAGTACTTCACCCAGCATAGGCAGTGACGGCGGGGCTACCAGATAGCGGACACCATAGGCCGTGTTATTCCATCGGATCTGATCACCGGCTTCCTTACTTTCATCCAGGGCGCCCCGATCGTAGGTGTGAATCGCACTGGCGGACACCTGGTGGCTGTTGCTGAGAATGGCGTGGATCTTGCCAAAAAAGTCGCCAAATGTGTACGGCACGGGCTGGCTGATGTACGACGTTGCCACACGTTCGATGGTGGATGCCCGTCCTGAAAGCAAGTAGGACATCTTGCCACGTTTGACCGGCCCTTCCAGAATGGCCATGCTTACGAAGGGCGCAAAGGAAAAAGTGCGGCGTGACTCCTGATTGTTGCCGTTGCGCGTGTGCACGTCAATCACCGACGACATACGACCGGAATACTTGCTGCTGAATGCACCGGCATGGATGTCGGCATTGCGCAGGATGTCGGATGAAAACGCCGAATAGAAACCGAGAATGTGGAAGGGCTGATAGATGTACATTCCATCCAGCAAGGACAGATTGTGAGCCGGTTCGCCACCCCGAATGAACACTTGGCCACCCCTGTCTCCGATGGATACTACGCCTGGCATGGTCGAGAGGTAGGATACCAAGTCTCCCGACACATCAGGTGCAGGCACCAAGTCTACGTCACGCGGTCGTACCGTCTGCATGCCTGCCGCCACAGTGGCACCGCCTTCACGTTCACTCTCCACGACCAATTCTTGCAATTCCAAGCCAGGCGACAGCGCAATCGAGAGCCGGGCAGTAGCATCTGGAGCCAGATCAAGCGTGTCTCGCCAAGCCTCGTACCCGATAAACGTGGCACTCAGAAACCACCGTCCAGGCTGCAAGCGCGTAATGATGAAGAATCCGTCGTCATCGGCCACGCTGCCACGCAGGTTGCCAGATACATCCGTAACGGCAACATTGACCCCCTGCAGGGCCTGTCCGTCTGTAGCATCTGTAATGAATCCACGTATCGTTGCGGTTTGACCCAAAGCCGAATTGCACAGAAGAAGTAAGAGGCCGCCGATCAGCCAGCGAGGGAAGCACATATGGGGAGCAGTGTGCGAGCAGAAATGAACAGCCACCTGATGAATAGAATACGGCAAGAGCCGGGAAAGTACCGGCTACATCATGCCTAATTCAAGTTTGGCTTCGTCGCTCATCATGTCAATTGTAAACGGCGGGTCGAACGTAAGTTCGACGCGCGCGTCCGTCACGCCCTCGGTAAGCATGACCACGGATTCGACCTGGCTGGGCAAGCTGTCTGCAACAGGGCAGTTGGGGGTCGTCAGTGTCATGGTAACGAATGCGCGATCATCCGCATCCAAGCGCACCTTGTAGATAAGGCCCAAATCATAGACGTTGACAGGGATTTCCGGGTCGTAGACCTGGCGGATTGACTCGATGACTTCTTGGGCAAGCCCCGGTGTCTTGGCGTTGTCGATTACTTCGCAATTCATGTTAAAAGCGCGTTTGCGGCTTCGTGGCGCATCCGTGCAATCATATGCCCCAGCCCATTCTTGCGCCGCGCCGTAATGAGGTCCGGAAGGCCCAATTTGTTCATTAAAGCTTCCAGATCAAGGTCCAGGATGGCTTGGGGCCTCTGGTTGTTCAAAAGTCCAACCAATACAGCGATGAGGCCGCGAGTAATGAGCGCGTCGCTGTCGGCCTTAAACAGCAGCCGCCCGTTCACTTTCTCGACATGCAGCCAGACCATAGCCTGACATCCGCGAATGCGGTTACTTTCCGTGCGATACTGCTCGGGTAGTTCTTCCAGATTGTCGCCCAGCTCTATCAAGTACTCGCGGCGGCCGTCGGGATCCTCAAAAAGCTCCAGTGCATCAAGCAGTTCCGCCTGCCGCTCCGCAATCGTATCAAGTGCTGTTTGGCTCGTAATGGTTGTCGTGCGTGAGTGACAAAGGATATGCTTGGCCTCATGCAGCCCGGCTACAAGCGCATCTACGTCGTCGCGTGTATTGTAAAGTCCAAAAGACGCGCGCACAGTGCCGGTGATGCCCAAGTGTGCCATCAGCGGCATAGTGCAGTGGTGACCCGTTCGGACTGCAATTCCGGCACGATCCAGAACTTGTCCGGTGTCATATGGATGGGCCTGATCGAGCAAAAAACTAATTGCGCCGGCTCGCTGTCGTGGCCTCCCGATTAGACGCAAACCCGGCACGTTTTGCAGCTGCGCACACGCATAACTCAGCACGTCAGACTCGTGGGCATGCAAAGCATCAGCCTTTATAGCATCCAAATAGTCCAGTGCAGCATGCAACCCTAAAGCACCGGCTATGTGAGGTGTACCAGCTTCAAACTTATGCGGCAATTCGGCCCAGGTAGCGTGCGTGGGGGTCACATGTGCGATCATGTCACCACCACCCTGCCAGGGAGGCATGTCTTCCAACAGCTTCTCCTTGCCGTACAGGAAGCCTATTCCAGTAGGGCCGTATGCCTTGTGACCACTGGCACAATAGAAATCGCAATCCAGGGCCTGCACATCAATTGGCAGGTGCGGCAGGCTTTGTGCACCATCCAGCAGCACCGGAATATCCCGTGCATGTGCGGCCGCAATAACTTCCTGTACCGGATTTATACTTCCAAGGCTGTTGGATACATGTGCCAGTGCGATCAGACGGCAATGCTCGCTTATGAGGTCAGTGACCTGCTCTGCATCCAGCGTGCCATCGGCGGATATCGAGGCAACATGCAGCTTGGCATTCGCTCGTGCACAAAGCAGCTGCCACGGCACCATATTGGAATGGTGCTCCATAACCGTAATGATTATCTCATCGCCGGCCGATACGTGCCGATGGCCGAAGGCATTGGCCACAAGGTTGATGCCTTCAGTCGTGCCGCGCGTAAAGAGGATTTCGTGGGCACATGCCGCCCCGATAAATTGGGCTACACGGGCTCGAGCGGCCTCGTAGGCCTCGGTGGCGTGCTGGCTCAGATAGTGCACACCGCGATGCACGTTGCTGTGTTCCAGCGCGTAGTAGTTGGCCAGACGGTCGATAACGGGCTGCGGCTTCAGTGCCGAGGCGGCACTGTCCAAGTACACCAGCGGGCGGTCATGTACGCGCTGTCGCAGTGCCGGAAAGTCAGCCCGGACACGTGCTACGTCAAAGCAAGTTGTCGTAGTAGGAGCTGCCATGAACGCGGGGTCCCGCGTCAGCGCAACAAGCGCTCCACCTCGCGGTACAGCACCCTATGCAAAGACGCTGCAGGTACTTTTTCGATAATATCGCCAGCAAAGGAGATAAGCATGAGGCGACGCGCCTCGTCCGCTCTTATGCCTCGCGCACGCAAGTAAAACAGACCGTCCTTGTCAAGCTGTCCCGTCGTGGCGCCGTGTGAGCATTTGACGTCATCCGCATAAATCTCCAGTGCCGGTTTGGAATACATGTGCGCCGTATTGGTTAGCACAATACTGCGATTGGTCTGATATGCGTTGGTTTGCTGCGCATCCTGCCGCACCAGCACCTTGCCGTTGAACACGCCAGTTGCATGCTCGTCCAGGATACCCTTGTAGTATTCGCTACTAAAGCAGTTGGGCTTGGCGTGGTCCATTAAAGTATTGTTGTCCACGTGCGACGTGCCCCGCGCAACAAAAAGTCCATGCATCAGAGTTTCGCAGTGTTCTGCATCCGGAAGTATGGAGATATTGTTTCGTACTACCTCGCCGCCAAACGTAAAGCTGCCGTTGTAGAATTTGCTCTCGGTCTCCTGATAAACGCTGACATTAGCCACGTTGCTGGTCGAAGGCGTGCCTGCTTGCAGCATCAGGTGATCCAGTTGGGCACGTGCGCCAACCCGGATCTCAGTAACGCTGTTAATTAGCACAGGCATCTTCGTGTGCACTTCCGTGGACTGCACGATCTGAGCCTGCGCTCCATCTTCGCTTATAACAAGGGTGCGCGGCTGCAAGAGTGCGGCATAGCTTGCTGTTACTGCATGGATTACATGGATTGGGCGGCTCAGCGCAATACCAGCCGGTAGGTGCACTAGCGCCCCGTCATGGACGAAGGCGGTGTTGAGTGCCGTAAAGGGTTCGTGCTCAAACGCGGCATAACGTGCCAAATGCGCTCGGACGCGTCCGGCCTGCGTTTGGTCGGTGAAGCTCGCAACCGTGATGTCTTCCGGCAAATCATCCAAAGTGGACTGACTCGCATCAAAGTGCCCGTTTACAAATACGGCCACATAAGCCCCAAGTCCGTCTAGGCCTGAAGCGCGAACTGTACCCGTATCCGGTGCTGAGTATGGTCGGCGCAGAATAGAGCCGATGTTGGTATACTTCCAGGACTCACTCTTGCGGGGTGGGAAGCCCGTGGCAGAGAATTGGCGCAAGGCCTTCTGCCTCAGCAGTGGAAAGTGCTCGCTTGAGCCGTTGGTGTGCAGGGCTTCGAAGCGCTCAAATTCGGCCACAAAGCGATCTTCCGGGCGCGTAGTCACGTTAGCAGTATTGACCATTGGCAAGTCTGCACTTCTCAGGCGGCCGCGTCGTAGCGGACCCAGTCGTACCCTTTTTCCTCGAGGTCCAGCGCCAATTCCTTACCACCGGAGCGTACTATGCGGCCGTCAACCATGACATGCACAAAGTCCGGCACGATGTAGTTCAACAAGCGCTGATAGTGTGTGATTATGACAAACGCCCGACTGGTCGTACGCAGCTGATTGACGCCGTCGGCCACACTGCGCAACGCATCGATGTCGAGCCCCGAGTCGGTTTCATCAAGCACGGCCAGTACAGGCTCCAGCATGGCGAGCTGGAAAATCTCGTTTCGTTTCTTTTCGCCGCCGGAAAAGCCTTCGTTGACCGAGCGCTGCTTGAGTCTCGGATCCAGTCCAATAAGTTTGGCTTTCTCTTTGGCCATACGCAAAAGTCCGGCCGCACTGAGCGGGTCCTGTCCACGGTGTTCCCGCAGGGCGTTGACAGCCTGCTTCAAGAAGTTCATCATGCTGACACCGGGCAGCTCCACCGGATACTGGAAGGCCAGAAACACCCCTTTGCGGGCTCGTTCGTCGACTTCCATTTCCAGGAGGTTCGCTCCTTGATACAGCACGGTGCCCCTTTCGACTTCATATTCCTCGCGCCCGGCCAACACAGCGGCCAACGTGCTCTTGCCAGAGCCGTTGGGGCCCATGATGGCGTGAACCTCACCGGTGTTTACCACAAGGTCGACGCCCTTCAGAATGAGCATGCCTTCTACCGAGGTCTTCAGCCCCTTGATTTCCAGTACGGGTGTCATTTCCAGTGGGTTGAAAGTGTGCCGTCCGCGGGGCTACCCGACGGACCCTTCGAGTTCAATGGCCAGCAATTTACGCGCTTCGACGGCAAACTCCATGGGCAGCTTGGCCAGAATCTCCTGACAGAATCCGCTTACAAGTAATTTGATTGCGTCCTGCTCGCTGATACCACGCTGTTGGCAATAAAAGAGTTGATCTTCGCCCACCTTGCTGGTTGTTGCTTCGTGCTCAACTTGGGCCGTAGGATTGTGGATCTCCAGGTAGGGGAAGGTATGTGCGCCGCACCGGTCGCCTAGGAGCATCGAGTCACACTGCGCAAAATTACGCGCATTGGCGGCTTTCTTGTTGATTCTTACAAGGCCGCGGTAACTGTTGTTTGAAAGCCCTGCAGAAATCCCCTTGGAAATGATCGTGCTGGACGTGTTACGTCCGATATGGATCATTTTTGTGCCGGTATCAGCCTGCTGTCGTCCTTTCGTGAAGGCCACGGAGTAGAACTCGCCCACCGAATGGTCACCTTGCAAAATTACGCTGGGATACTTCCAGGTGATGGCAGAGCCCGTCTCCAACTGGGTCCATGAAATCTTGGAGCCTGCGCCCTTGCAAATGCCTCGCTTTGTCACAAAATTCAGCACGCCGCCTTTGCCCTGGCTGTCACCCGGATACCAGTTCTGGATGGTCGAATATTTGACTTCCGCATCCCTGTGCGCGATGATTTCAACTACGGCCGCATGAAGCTGATTTTCGTCGCGTCGGGGTGCCGTACAGCCTTCCAGATATGACACGTATGATCCTTCGTCGGCTACAATAAGCGTACGTTCAAACTGACCTGTGCCAGCCTGATTGATTCTGAAGTAAGTAGAGAGCTCCATCGGACAGCGAACACGCGGCGGAATGTAGCAAAACGACCCGTCACTAAAGACAGCCGCATTGAGCGCGGCGTAGAAGTTGTCCGTATACGGGACGACCGAGCCCATATACTTGCGCACAAGGTCCCCGTGATTCTCAATCGCTTCCGTAAAAGAGCAGAAGATGATGCCGAGCTTCGCCAACTCCTCCTTGAAGGTTGTCGCGACGGACACGCTGTCGACCACGGCATCTACCGCCACGCCCGCCAGTACTTTTTGCTCCTCGAGTGGAATACCGAGGTTTTCGAAGGTCCGCAGAAGCTCGGGATCGACCTCGTCCAGACTCTTGTACTTGGGCTTGCTGCCGGGTGCGGAATAGTAGCTGATGTCCTGAAAATCAATGTCCGGGTAATCCAAGTGTGCCCACCGCGGGTATTTGTCCTTGTCACGGGCTAGTGTCTGCCAGTGCCGGAAGGCTCGCAGCCGGTTTTCCAGCATCCAGTCCGGATCCTCCTTCTTCTCGGAAATGAGACAAATCACATCTTCCGTCAGCCCCTTGGGGATGGTGTCAGACACAATATCGACAGCCCATCCGTGCTCGTAGTCGCTATCGGCAACTTCTTGCAAGTACTGGGTATCCGTATTCATCCAAAGGAGACTTCTACCAATGAATCGCGGGCTGCTGAGGTAAAGGCACACCCACGCAAAGCAAAAGTAAGCAAACCGAACGGTGGCTTTTTCGTTCCACTATTAGCCGTATGCCAGAGCTGTGCACGGTCTTCACATTGCCGGAATTTGAGAACGAATTGACCATGGAATTTATCATTACGCCACGTGCGGAGCGCCAATTGCGGACCGTGGCCGAAGCGGAAGACATTGATTTGTCTTCCACGCACCTGCGGGTCGCAGTTGTGCCCGGAGGATGTTCCGGATTAACGTATGATCTGGGGTGGGAGAGCGACGTGAAGGCAGGGGATGATGTACTGGAGGCGGCTGGCCTGCGCGTGGTTGTGGATCGGCGCAGCGGCCTGTATTTGGATGGAGTAGAACTCGACTTCACCGACGGTCTGGAGGGCAAGGGCTTCCACTTTTCTAATCCTCAGGCTGCGCGTACGTGTGCCTGTGGTGAATCATTTGGCCTTTAGGGCTGGTCGTGGCGTGTCCACCGTACGCGATCTCCTTCCACGAGCCCCCGATTGTCCACAAAGCCCGCAGGCACCTCAAGTACGTACTGGGCCGGCAATCGACTGATTATTGGATCGTCCGAGTAGGGTGTGGCATACTTGGCCACATCCACGATCTGTGAGTCCGCCGCAATAAAAATGAGGTCCAGTGACAGCGGTGTGTTGCCCATCCAGAACTGCTGCACCGATTCCTGATCAAACAAAAAGAGCATGCCTGTTTCGGGTGGGAAAACCGTGCGCTGCATCATGCCGCGTTCCCGGAGCGAATCGGTGTCGGCGATTTCGATGTCGAGTGTCATGAGCGTTTCGCCCATGCGTATGAGGTCGAGCGTGCCGTCGATATGGAACTGAATCTCCTCCGAGGCTGGAGGCTCTTCAACTGGCTTCAGATCTTCCTGGCAGGAAAGCGCCGACACCATGAAAATGAGCACAAGTGTTGCGCAGCGCATGGTCAGAGTCCGTTCTGTTGCCACCGGATCTTGGCAGATTCATCAATGCCAAAGCGTTCGCTGAATCCGCCCCGCACTTCAACAACATATTGTGCAGGTCCGGTGCTGTTTATGTATTCGCGAGACAGTGGGGTCGTGCGTTGCGCAATATTGACGATGCCGGAATCCGCACCCACAAATATTATGTCTAGTGGGATATAGGTGTTGGCCATCCAAAAGCTAAGCGAGTCCGGTGCCGGAAACACAAAGAACATGCCTTGATCCAGTGTCAATTGCCGGCGATCCATAAGCCCCTGCTGCCGGGTCGCTTGGCTTGCTGCAATTTCAATATTGATCGAGCGGATCACACGCCCGTCGGATCCGACAAAATCCAGTGTGCCCTGATCAAGCGTGTCTGCAACCTGTTGTGATTCACTGGCACACCCTAGAGAGCACGATAAAAGCAGAAGGGCCAAGGGGGCAATACGGGACGCCATTTAGTGGATGCTGAAGTGTGCCGGATTTTACACAACGGCGGGTTGACGGTTCAATCCGGCAGCAGGCGTGTCGTAATGGTGTCGCACACATGGCGTCCCCGGTCTGTGAGTCGCACGATACCCTCAGTGCGAATGATCATTCCTTCAGCAGCCAGCCGTGCAAGCTCCGCGGACTGGCTGAATGCCAAGTCCACACCATATGTATTGGCCAGCGTGTGCAGGCACAGCCCCTCAGCCGTTCTCAAGCCCAGCATAATGCGTTCCTTGGCGAGGTCGGCTGCGGAAAGTATTTCGTCCAGCTCGAGCGGGGGCCCCTTCCCGGCGGCCAGATTCTCGGTGTATTGCCTCAGATTCCGGACATTGCTCCAGCGTCGGGCTATGTCAGACTGCCACCAGAATGAATGTGCAGACGGGCCGAAGCCAAGGTAGTTGGAATGTGTCCAGTAGCCTCTGTTGTGCTGCGCCTGATGTCCCGCACGAGCAAAACTGGAAACCTCATAGTGTTCATAACCGGCTTCGCGTAAGTGGTCCATGGCAGCCTGATAGGCATCGGCTACGTCATCGTCCCGGGCTGGCACAATCTGCCCCAGCCGTACCTGCTTATGCAGCGGTGTATTGGGTTCGATAGTCAAGTTATAGGTTGAAATGTGTGGCGGGCTGAAGGCCATGGCCCGCTTGAGATTGGCTTCCCACCGGTCCAGGCTTTGCCCGGGCAGTCCGAAAATAAGATCCATTGTCCAGCTCTCAAATCCCGCTTGCGCCACGTACCGGGCTGCCTGCAGAGCGCAATCCGCACTGTGTGCCCGGTTCATGAAGGCAAGCTCATCATCGAAGAACGACTGGATACCCAGGCTGACACGTGTGATGCCGCAGGAGCGCAGGGCCGCCAGCCCATCGGGCGTGAGATCTTCGGGATTCATCTCAAGCGTCACTTCGCGCACTTGGCGCAAATTATAAGTGGCGTTAAGATGCTCCATGATGTGCGCTATGGACGAACCCGGAAGGCGTGAGGGTGTGCCTCCCCCCAGATAGACAGTGGATACCTGCACATCCGGATATTCACAGGCGCCTAGGGAAAGTTCAGTGCAGAGTGCGTTTACAAACGCGTCCTGTCCTCGCTGTGCAGTAACAAAGTAAAAGTCGCAGTATGAGCAGCGCTGTGTGCAAAAAGGGATATGCAAGTAAAGACCGGCCGTACACGTCATTTTGGGTATCGTCGCCATGTCAGGTGCCAGACTTGCACTGGCGTAAGATCCAAAAGCTTTGCTCAACCTCCAAAATATAGCAGGGCAGCGCTCTGACATGGCCAAATCAGAGTGCGAAGAACATGAACGCCTCAACAGTGCCGTATGCGGGCCAAGCCAAAGTTGGAACAGTACAGTCACACATGGACGAGCCATCCGGAAGATGCGCTGGCATCTGACGTCTCTTGGGCTGGTTGTACGCCCAATGGAGAATCCAGCGCAGACCTGGGCTGCGTCGCTACGACCAACGCCCATTACCGTGGTGGCCGCGGACGGCTCCCAGATTTATCCAGATCCGCATTTTGAGTCCTGTTGCTGTCTCATAAATGGTAGCCGCATTGCCTTCCAGTATGGGACCGAGGAGGCGCCGGTCATGGAAGCCTGTGCAACTGTGCGAAGACGGGACTATCTGGTATAGGCGCGACACCTATAGTCCGGATGCTGTATCGGCTTGGCGAGATGAGGAGGAACTGCGGACGCTGCTGCAGACAGCCCGTTCATCAAGCAGGGAAGGCCGGCCTATCGTGGCCTTGGCCGACGGTATGCTTATTCGCTGGATTCTGCAACGGATTGATCCACCAACGATAAGCAGCAATTCATTGGCAAATACACGAGCTGTTCTCCACTTTCCGGATGGACAGGTATCCGTTGTGTGCCTTCACAAGCCTGCCCAATGCTACAGAAGTCGTGAGTCTCTTACGGGTGCTAATGGGCGAGTGGCCAAGGGAACGATCCGAAGAAACACTAGCGGGATTCACGGGTCGTTCCGTATTTGCACTGCGTCTGGCCGCCGTCGCCCGGATATCCGCCACCTCGTCCAATATCGCCCGGCGGCCATGGAAGTACATGGCCCCGCCCCGATCCTCGATGTTACGCAGGTGTGGAGTGCGAACCTGGGTCAGAACTTGGTTTTCCGGGGTGGACTCCAATTCTGCCGGTTGCTGCTGGTCCCGTGCGTGGTCATCCATCGCGTGTTGATATACCCCGGCAGCGGCGGGATTTCCGGGGATGTGAAGATGGCTCCGGAGGAACCGGCCTACCGCGTCAGCAGCATACGCCGGCTGGTGAAGCCTAGGAGTCTGCGCCGCAGAAAATATCGGTAGCTTCTATTCTCCACTTTAAGCCGATAATCGGTCCAATTGCAAGATAAAATAGGGATTAAGCCCCACCAAGTGCATCTAAATCGGTATAATTCGTCTGAAAATCCCTCTCAGAGGGCAACTCAGTTCCTGCGGCGCAGACTCCTAGAAGGTTCCAGGTCGGGGATAACAGGGTGTTTCGGTTACATGATCTTTCCAGCGTCTTCATGGGGAAGGGAGTCCGAGTCTGGACGACGGTGGATCAATCTGGTGTACGCAGGCGGAGCCCAAGGCTGTAATGCTTGATATTGCATTCGTCGGAGCGGCCATGATCTCCCTACTCGAGCTCGCCGGTTCGGCTACCGCAAGCCCGTGACATGGACTCTCCATCTGGGGCCTGGGCTCCCTTCCCCAGGATTACTTTATCTCTCTTTGACTACGCCGGGGGCACGAACCCCCAATAAGCCCTCCGCGCCGTGGGGTGCTCGAAGCAGCGGAAGTCTCCCCACTCGCACAATAACGGCAGGGCCGTAAACCTCGTCCGATACCCCAGAAGCCCGGCCCGATCCACTCCGCCGCCTAAAAGCAGGGCGGCGCGGCTGGGGCCTCAATCTGTGGCTCCAGCTCTCGAATTGGAGCCGGCACCAATTCCATCGGGGTCCAATAACCCCGCCGAATGGGCTCCTCGTTTTCAGGCTCTAGTGTCCCCTCATTGATTCCGCGCATGGACTTCTCCATCCAGGTCCAGCTCGGGGGTATACCGGTCCCCGGGATCTTAACAAGCGGAGGGTGCGTGGGCGCGACCGGTCTTCGACCCGCGCGGCCAGATGCCGGGTGGACTCCCCCTGCGGATCCGGCCCGAAGCATTCGGTCCACCGCCCCGCGGCCCCGTATTCGGCCCGGGTTGGGGCGTCCCGACGATCAGTTTTGATCCGGTCGCCCGATCGTCGGGGGATCGATCCCGGGCCATGACCGACCCGCCCACGCCCCGCTCCTTCAAGGAACGATACTGGACCTGGCCGCCGTAGGGCGCTTCCTAACCGCACCGGGGTTCGTCCAATGGGGGTACATCCGTTCAATGAATCGGCGCTTCCTTCCCGCATCATGTGCGGAGCATTCGGCGCGATAACCGACTTGGCGCTCGGACGCGTCGTAGACGCAGGCCACCATCGTGTCTCGGTGCACCTCCAGACCCGCGAAGTAATGAAACGGCGAAGAGGTAACAGCAAGTGGCGTGACCCTTCCATCGGAGGGTGAATCAGAATCCGGGTAATTAAGGTACGCTTTCCCCCGACCGGACCGCCATGCTATGATGTCTCCCGACGAGTGCGCCGTCTGCGCACGTACCTGCAGCGGCTGGTGCCAGTGCATCCCGGGAGAAATGCGGCGCAGCTGGGTGAGACGCTTGAGTGGCCGACCAGGCACAACAGGCCCTCGTGAAAAAGTCTTGGGACCACAGATCACTCACGATCTGGAAGTAGCGCTGCGGGTCGAAAGGCTTCCATCAGATTGCCTCCAAGCCGATTCCAACGGAGACGCCGGTCTGTGAGCGGAAGAGAGTCCCCAAAGACAGCTGCTGGGCCTTGGTGAGCGGCTTTACGGAGCCAGTCCCCGCTTCTTTTCCGGCGCGTACGTTCGGACCAGCCAGTCCTCCATGGATGGGATGGGCACGGCCAGAGCGCCTTCGGGTGTCCAAGCCAGGACTCCCTTGTGCAATATCGTGTCGAACACCTCTTGGACCTTGTGTGGGGCAGTGGTCTCCCCTAGCAACTCCAAGACCTCGTCCTCCTCCAACGTTGCCTCTCGGCCCTGCAGGATCTGACTGAGGGCTATGCGATGCTTCCGCGCGATCCCTACGACTCGCCCAGTGTAGTAATCATCCTTTTTCACCTCTCCCTGCTCCAACACCCAAGCCAGCCCGTTTTGCGTCATAATTCCATTTCTGTGACGCAGAACGTGCGCCGCCGGCTGTGTAAAACTGACAATGTGCTGCGGCCAGCCATCTGTTTTCCCGGCAATGGTGTCGATCCACGGCGTCACATCCCCGGCAGCGCCCCCGTCCTTGACGAGCCAGTCATGGATGACCGAGCGCTCCGACGGCGGAGACAGACGGCCCAGATTCACTCGGTTACCCGCACGGAAGCGGGAAATGCCCAATCTGCCAAACACCGCTTCGGACGTGCTCAGGCCCCCGGCCAGTAGAATGACCGGCCGGTTCAGTTCACCGTTGTGGATCGCGTTGAGAGTGCTATTGGCGTCCAATTCGTGAGGGCCTTCCGCGAGGCCTAGGATGTTCTGCGACTCATCCAGCAGCAGCACCACCCCCCGCTCCGGTGTACTGGCCTGCCTGAGCACCTGACTGGCGGTACTGACGCCGCGCACTTCACGTGTCTTTCCCGCGATAACGACTTTCAGATCGATTCCCCAGTGCTTCTGGGTCAGCGGGGTGTAAGATAGTCCCAGACATTCCGCCATACGGGCTGGATCATGCAACGCACGCGGGTGAATCCGCGCAACGTTCCATCTCTCACTCTTTGCCTCCTCCGCCAGTTTGTGAAGCAGGGCGGTCTTGCCGGCGCCCGGCGCCCCTTGGATCAGAAAGATCGTGCCACCCCGCTGCTCCCGAGCCTGAGCACACAAATTGGCAAACCTTATGCGTACTCTCTCACGACCGTGGAAGTATTGGGCCGGGCCACGGTCGTCCACATCGACGTCAGGCAATCCAGCGTTCTGTGATTCCCAGGCCTGCGCTTCCTGCAGGACCGGTGGCAGCGGCTTTTTCGGGGCTTGCGGGTCAGTCATGGATCTGCAGTCTGTAAGCAGATATACGCTCCGGGTCGCGTACAGTATCCCTCCTGCCATGAACCACGTTTTAATCCGACCGAACGTGAAAATGCGTGTCTCAGGCGGTTCACATACAGGCCGTACCGCCCTTTTCCCGGGGTAAGCCCCGTTATCGTCCCAAAGCGCTGAAAATGCAGATTGATGGTCAGCCGTGTCAAGCCTAAGACTACAGCGTAAGCGCGGGTGTGTGATATGGCACGTGTAGAGGTGCCCCGCTAGGTGGCCGATGATCCGCTTACGGTAGGCCTTATACATGCGCTTGTACTGAGTGAATGCGAAAAGGCGGCGGATACCCAGTGATTCTAAGTGAGACGCATGAGCGTGCCGTTATTCGTGCATCGGATCGCGAAATATTTTACATGCCCTTGGAGTGCGAAATGGTGAGGCAGGGCCTGAACGTGCAATATTCGCGTAAGGCGCTGAGCAAACTGCTCGGTTGGTTTGAGAATGCCGAACGAGAAAATTCTCGGCCATAGCCGAGGTCATAGCATCCAGTACCGGTCGGTATGTGGTCGAGTTGTACAAGGAGGCAGATGTTCCTGCGCCGGGCCAGTGGCTTCAGGTGCCGCAAGCTGATGGTCAGATAGTTTACGGACTGGTCAATCTGGTAGAGGTGGTGCCCATCGATGAAAGCCGGCGACCGGTTGCATTCGGCAAGACGCCGGAAGTCCTACGCGCGGAAATGCCCCCATACTTGAGCTCTTACAGACCACACTGCGTGTAAGCGTTTGTGCACACTTGGGCGCTCGGGGCCGCCTGCGACAGTCCTGTCCGCAAGGCCGGCGGGGTTGCACGACTTTGCAGGCTTGTGCGACGATGCTTTTATTCGCCAAGTGGGTGCTCCTTATGACTATTCGCGGACGCTGGTTTATGCGGCGGGTTCGGACCTTAGTGGTGGACGGGGTGCTCGTTGCGGTCTTGGCAAATATTGCACGAGCCCACGGTACCTGCAATGAGTTGATTGGTGCAGGCCGGGCCCTTGCCGCTTGTTTCGGGATGATCACGAGCGGCTGCAGTCTATTCTGCGCCGCGTGGGTAACCTACAAGATAACGCCGAAGCGCACGGGCAGCAGAAGGTTGGCAGCAGACTGTGCGACCACTAACGTGGGGCTGATCTCGAGGTAGACAGCCGTGGCCTGCAAGGTGGTTATCCATCCGATGCCAACCTGTACGACAGGGCCGGATTCATCTTCGCGGTCGGTGTTGCCAATCGGAAAGTAAGCTCCGAATCCTGCAATGACGTACGGCGCGCGCAAGTTCGTCGCATCCAGTTTGACGATTCCCGATGCCTGCGGCATCAGGAAATAGGCAGCATCATCACGCCCCCTAAATACGAAGCCCACAAGACTGGTACCGGCGGTCACTGAAAAGTCTGCATTGATAGGCCAGGACAGCCGTGCATCAACGCCAAGTCCCACCGGGGACTGGCCAGTCGTGCCCACGGGGCTTAGGCCTATTCCAACAGCCGGCCGCAAAATTTGTGCGTATGCGGAAGAATCTGGGGCGAAGGACGCAAGTGTCAGGAGCAGGACCAGGGTGGTTCGCATTATGGTTGGAGACTTGCGTCGCTGGGTAAGGCCATCCAACACGCGCGCCTGTAAAGTGTTGCCGTGAACAGCAGCATGCCATAGCAAGTACCACGGTCCGGTTGCAAACGATTTAATGGTCACATCCCGACTCAATATTGATGACTTCTTCCTCATGGAATCCATGCTCGGAGAGGAAGAAAAACTTGTTCAGGATACCGCTCGCCGCTATGCTCAGGCCCACTTGGAGCCACGGGCACTCGAAGCCAATCAGGACGAGGTTTTTCATATTGAGATCGCCCGGGAAATGGGAGGATTGGGTTTATTGGGATCTTTTATACCGGAGGAATATGGAGGCGCAGGCGTCAGTTACACATCGTATGGGTTAGTTGCACGTGAGCTGGAGCGCGTGGATTCCGGGTACCGCTCATTCATGTCGGTTCAGACGTCGCTTGTCATGCTGCCGATCTGGAAGTTTGGGACAGAGGAGCAGCGGCGCACGTTTCTACCCCGGCTGGCGACGGGCGAGCTCATTGGCTGCTTCGGGCTTACCGAGCCGAATCACGGATCTGATCCGGGCTCTATGGAAGCCACCGCCACGCCGGTGGAGGGCGGCTGGGTGTTGAACGGTGCCAAGTTGTGGATCACCAATTCTCCGATTGCGGATGTGGCTGTCGTCTGGGCCAAGGCCAAGATGCAGCCAGGTAGTGAGGGCGAAATCCGCGGCTTCCTGGTGGAGCGCGGAAGCGAGGGTCTGTCGACACCCAAGACAGGACACAAAATGAGCTTGCGAGGGTCGCTTACAGGTGAAATTGTATTGCAGGATGTGTTTGTGCCGGAGGAGCGGGCATTCCCGGATGTGCGCGGACTTCGCGGGCCGTTTGCGTGCCTGAATAGCGCGCGGTACGGCATTGTTTGGGGAGCACTGGGCGCCGCGGAAAACTGTTACCATAGGGCGCGACAATACGTTATGGAGCGGTACCAGTTTGGCCATCCTTTGGGTGCGATGCAACTTGTGCAAAACAAACTGGCGGATATGGTCACGAGCATCACCCAAATGCAATTGTTGGCCTGGCGGCTGGGACAATTGATGGACGAGGGTTTGGCCAAGCCTGAGATGGTGTCACTGGCCAAGCGCAACAACTGCTTCGCGGCGCTGGGCGTTGCGCGAACAGCCCGGGATATGCTGGGCGGAAACGGCATCAGCGGGGAATTTCGCGTAATTCACCATATGGTAAACCTCGAAAGCGTAAACACGTACGAGGGGACGTACGACATCCATGGCTTAATTCTGGGTCGCGCCATTACCGGCATTCAGTCATTCATTCCGCGCGGAAACGCGGCGTAAGCTTCGATCTCACGCTATGTGGCCAATTGTGGTGCTTGGGTTAGTTGCGATTATTGCATTCTCTGTGGTTGGAATGACCAATACGATCCTGGAACACCGCCGGTTGACCCGCGCGCCCCACGACAACCTGTTGACAAAAGGCGAGCTCGAATCCATGATAGAGCGTGCAGTGGATCGCTCCATCGCACCTCTGCAAGAATCGGTAACGCACGCGCTTAATGCTCCGGTGCAAGTTCCACCCGAAACATTCCACCAGAAGGAAAGAGAGTAGGCTGGGGTTGCCGCTGGCTGCAGCTACAGGTTTCATCAGCAGTTTCTTGCCGTCCTCACTACTGCTGCACAGCACTCGCCAAGTGCAGTGGGCAGACACTTGGATCCTGCCCGAAGAGCTTATCCTGCATCATCTTCAGGGCAGAACTGTCAAGCATCGAGGTTTTCACCGAGGACTGCCACAAGTGCTGAAGGTTCAGGGGGTGTTATGCAATCACGGTCGAGTAATCGCATGAGCGAGTGCGAACCGAATGGTCCGGCTGGAATAAGAGGTCTGCTGCCATTCGTCGCGTCACTATGGCTTCACCCCAACGGTACAGGATCCTGTCTGCGTTCCTGCGACTCATGATGCGTCTGCTACCGGTCCAGGACCGGTGGAAACGCTACCCCCAAAATGTACCCCTGCGTGCTTACGGCAAAGGTGCCCGGCACGAGTTCTCATGGTACCTCCACGGAGAAAGTTCTGTCGAGGTGAACTCTCTTGATCAGATTGTGAAGTGGCTTGCGGCGTGCACATATACACGCGATAGTGAGCTTTTTTTGGAAGCGGACTACTGGCAACATCCCTGCGTCTTTGAAGCTCTACGACAAGGCGACTGCGAGGACTTTGCTCTCTGGGCCTGGCGCAAACTAGCTCGCTTGGGCTATGATGCGGAATTTGTGGCGGGTTACGTGCAGCATGAGGGTGCACATCGTGGCCACGCTTGGGTGCTGATACGTGAAGGGGATCAAACGTATCTTTTTGATCCAGTACTTCGCGCCGAGGCCGTAATGATTGTTCCGCTGGACGAAGTTGCAGCCGTATATGTCCCGGAAGTCTCCATAGATGCAGAGCTCACGCAATACGTGTATGGCGGCTATCTGCATCGGCGCGCCGTATGAACGCGGCGAATTCAAGGTTTGCCGCGCAGCAGCTGGCGCCACACCTCAAACGTCAGCCACCAGTCTAGTCTGGAAGCTTGGCGCCCATCACCTTCGTAGTACGCTTCCGCCGACCTCCGCACGGATTCACGGGCGTAGGGGGTATAGTTCTGCACGTCCGCACTTCCGATGAGGTCCAAGATGTACGGCTTTAGCGTATGAAGAAATCGGTGTGGTCTGGGATCTTCATACACGCGCCGAAAACGTTTCTTGAGGCTTGATAAGGTCTGAGCACTATATGTGCCCAATCGGTATGGGTACGTAACGGTTCCCTTGACCAGCGGATACAGCGCGAGAGACTTGCGATGCTGCTTTATCAGTTGCCGGAACAGCTTTCCATTGCGGCGCAACCGTAGCGGCACCTGAAACAGCGTCCGCAATACCGAAGGCTGTGCAAATGGCATATAACATGCCGCCTCACTGTCCAGATAATTCTGCTCAAGCCCGAAGAAATTCGGCAGCCGCGAGCGTATGCCCAAAAGGTCGATGGCATTTTCAGGGTCGATCTCGTGTGGAAGTGCCTTCCACTGCGCTTCAATCTGCTCAAGCGTGCCTGTCCGCATGATGGTCGCGAGTTCAGGCTTAAACATGTTTGTACGATTGACAGACAGATGTGGCATTATTATGGCCGGAGGCCTCTGAAAAGAGCGGCGTGCAAGCAACCGATTCATGAATTGTCTGCGAGCCACTTCGCCAAAGCCCCCGTCCACGACCCCCAAGCCCATGGCATGCAAACGGTCATAGTGGACGAGACTCAACACGGAAGAGGCCGGGGCGATTACTTGCGTAAATGCGACCCGCGTGCGGAGGCGCGCGAGGCACTCATCCATATCCGGGACACGGGTCATAAAGTAATCATGGCGCAGCCCCTCACGGGTCCCGATTCGCCGTGAAATCCAGACATCTGGATGGTCTGGCGGTCCCCAGACGTGTGCGGCAGCAGGTTTGTGCAGTGCCAAAAGCAAGCGCGAATCTAGGCCACCGGACAAACCCAGACTCCATTGCAGTGGCCCCCGCCGGCGAAGCGCCGTCGTAAGCGCATGGGTAAAGGCATGGCCGTCAGGATCAGCAGCGCCGATATCACAGTTCCAAGGATTCTCCCTCACTTGGAGTCGCTCCCCCACCATTACGGCACGCCCCCCAGGACCCAAACGGACGACGCCTTTGATCTGGCTCGATGTGGTAAGCTGATTGGCCAGAAGCCAGTGTGCTCCAAATGTGGCGAAATCAATATCAAGGCCGCCGGCTATCTGCGCCAGCCAGTCCAGCCGTGTGCAAAAGAACGTGCCACCAGGCCACGCCATAAGGTGTACCGTACGCACGCCGAGCGGATCAGTGAAAAGCTCGGCCCGGCCTGCACGCCACCGGAACACCACGAAATGGCCATCCAAATCCTGTAAGCGCGGCTCCGGCGCGTTAAGCCGCTCAGTCCACTCGTCACGCGTAAGTATGGCCCCATTCGCAGCGGCCAATCCCGTTACCAAAAACGATCCGCCATGCGGCAGTGCCCCGCCGGCACATGTGAGGCCTAATCCGCCCGACTGGGCGTAAATCCCGGACTCCGCTACGCCGTACAGTGGCACGTCATGCACTCGGGCTAGATCTGCTCCGCGCGCGTGGCCGGCGAATCCGATTAGCCAGCTCACTGCACAAACCTACTGTGCAGCTAAGTGAGCCTGCGCCGCAGCCAGTCGGGCAATCGGCACGCGAAAGGGGGAACAGGAGACGTAATCCATGCCCAGCCTGTAGCAGAAGGCCACCGAAGATGGATCACCGCCATGCTCACCGCAAATGCCGACCTTGAGATTTGCGTTGCTGCCACGACCGCGTTCTGTGCCCATGCGCACAAGCTGGCCTACACCGCGTTGATCCAAGATCTGAAACGGGTCGTTCTCTAGGATCCTGTGCTCCACGTACGCTGGCAGGAACTTGCCCGCGTCATCGCGACTGTACCCGAAACACATTTGTGTTAAGTCGTTGGTACCAAAGGAGAAAAAGTCCGCCTCCTTGGCCACTTCGTCTGCGGTCAGCGCCGCGCGCGGTACTTCGATCATCGTACCTACCAGATACTCGACGCGGTTTCCGGTCTCGGCAAAGACCTGTTCTGCGGTGTCGTGGATGATTTGCTTCTGGTTGACAAACTCTTCGACCGTGCCGATCAGTGGCACCATGATTTCCGGGATAGCTTCCACGCCTTCGGTCTGGCATCGAAGGGCGGCTTCCAGAATGGCCCGAGTTTGCATGGCTGTAATTTCCGGATAGGTTACGCCCAGTCGGCAGCCACGATGCCCCAGCATCGGGTTGAATTCAGCCAACTCCGCGACTTTTTTCTTGACTTCACTGACATCGACAGCCATGTGCTCGGCCATGTCGCGCTTGCCTGTCTCATCATGCGGCAAGAATTCATGCAGGGGCGGATCCAGCAACCGGATCGTAACCGGCTTGCCGTCCATTGCCTTGAATATCCCTCGGAAGTCTTCTCGCTGGTATGGCAAGAGTTTGGCCAGTGCGGCCGTGCGGGCTTCTTCCGTAGGGGCAAGGATCATTTCGCGCACGGCCTGAATGCGATCACCCTCGAAGAACATATGTTCTGTGCGGCAGAGTCCTATACCCTCGGCACCGAATTCCACGGCCTTTGCCGCATCTTCGGGAGTGTCCGCGTTGGTACGCACGCCTATTGAGCGGACTTGGTCGGTCCATTCCATAAACGTGGCAAAGTCGTCACTAAGCTGTGCGGCAACCAGTTCCTGCTGGCCCAAAATGACTTCGCCGGAGGAGCCGTTGATGCTGATCCAATCGCCTTCACTTACAGTCGTGCCGTTGGCATGGAAGGTCTTGGTCTTGTAATCAATTGCTACATCGCCGCAGCCTGCTACACAAGGTTTGCCCCAGCCCCGGGCCACGACCGCCGCGTGGCTGGTCATACCGCCCCGTGATGTCAAAATGCCCTGTGCCGCGTCCATGCCGCCCACATCTTCCGGGCTCGTTTCAATGCGTACGAGGATGATCTTCTTGCCGTCGAGCGCCCATGATTCCGCCTCATCGGCCGTGAAAACAACTTGACCCACCGCAGCTCCAGGCGAGGCCGGCAACCCGGAAGCCAGTACCTTGTCCTTATAGGCGGATTCATCCTTGAAGCCGGGATGGAGCAGTTGATCCAGGTGGCCGGGTTCCACCAGATCCCGAACCGCTGCAACCTCATCGGTAAGCCCTTCGTGAACGAAGTCCACGGCACACCGGAGTGCCGCGCGACCGGTACGTTTGCCGTTGCGCGTCTGCAGGATGTACAACTTCCCGTCCTGAATGGTGAACTCGATGTCTTGCATATTGCGGTAGTGGCGCTCAAGTTCGGAGGTTAGCTGAACCAGTTCCGTGTGAGACTCGGGGAATTCCGCGGCCATTTCCGCGATTGGTTTGGGTGTGCGAATGCCAGCGACCACATCCTCACCTTGGGCGTTGGTCAAATATTCGCCGTAGAGTTCGCGCTCGCCAGTAGACGGGTTGCGGGTGAAGCATACGCCGGTGCCACTGGTGCTGCCCATGTTCCCATACACCATGGCCTGCACATTTACAGCTGTGCCCAGCAGACCTGTGATCTGGTTGATCCTGCGGTATTTGAGGGCGCGTTCACTGTCCCAGGAGCCGAAGACTGCGTTGATAGAATGCCGAAGTTGCAACTGCGGATCCGTGGGGAACGGATGTCCGGTCTTGTCTTCATAGATTGCCTTGAACTCTTGCACCAATTGCTTCAAGTCGTCCGCATCCAGTTGCAAATCATCGGTGAAACCTTTGCTCACCTTCATGTCGTGCAGCGCTTTCTCAAAGTGATCATGATGCACGCCCATGACCACGCCGCCGAACATGTCGATGAAGCGCCGGTAGGCGTCATAAGCAAAGCGGGTATTTCCGGATTCACGCGCCAGCCCCTCGACGACTTCGTCGTTTAGCCCAAGATTGAGCACGGTATCCATCATGCCGGGCATGGACTGGGCGGCTCCGCTCCGCACCGACACCAGGAGTGGACGGTGGGGATCACCCAGTTTGCGACCCAGCGCATTTTCAATGTGATCAAGTCCGCTATGCACTTGCGACTCCAGTCCCTCCGGCCATTGGTGGTCATGCGTGCTGTAGTATTGGCACGCCTCGGTGGTTACAGTAAATCCTGGGGGCACGGGCAGGCCTATGGCGCTCATTTCGGCCAGGTTGGCCCCTTTGCCGCCCAAAAGGGTTCTCATTTCCTTTCTTCCTTCCGTCGCACCATTGCCGAAGCGGTACACGTACTGAGTGGACATTGAAGCGGGGGTTCGAGTTTAATAGAAGATTTGCACTACGGTGTGCGTGTTCTGAAAAGGCAAAATTTAATCCGCTGTGAATTGCAATTTGTATGAATATGCGAATCTGTGCCGCATATGAACATGTCTGTTGGCACAGCATTTGTAGTTGCCCTGCACTGCTGGATGTTTTTGCCTCTGCCTTGGGAATTCCAAGAGGAGCTCTGATCATGATTTTCTTGGGGACACTACACTAGCAACCAACGTGCTGTGATGGTCAAGAGCTCTCCAATCCTAGCGGGACCTATTACTACTCTCGCGGAAGTTCTCGGGATGCTCTTTCCACGGATCCCGCGCGCTTGGTTGCTGGAGCGGGCCAGTGCCGTTTGCTGGCCTGCGCGCAGAGGCTACCTGTGGAATCGTTGTCGACCGTGGGATTTGAGCTCCGACTCGGATCACCCGATCCTGTGGCAGATCTGGACCTTGGTGCTCTTCCTGACCCTATCATTGCACGTCACCTGATAGTGCGCGGCGAGAGTTGTGATGCCAATGCGGCGGAGCGTGGACTTAGCACTTTGCTAAGAGAAGTGGCAAGCGACGGGTCACGTTTTTCTCGGGCCTTTGGTGGATTCGTTCTCGAAATACGATTTTGTATATAAAGACGGTGGGAATCGCGTAGCTCCCGGCTATTTCTTACTCCGCCAAACTTTCTGGCATCCTCACGGGATCACCATTCCAATCCCGCCCTTTTGAGTGGTGCCTTGGAGCTGGCGGCGAGCAATCCAAATGTCGGACGATAGCCATAAAGTCGTTTATCCAAGAATAATGTTACGGACGGCATGGACACCACGAATTTCACCCGCTGGGATTGGAATGCACATGAAGGGTCCATGCTGGAGGGGACGCGGCATGCTGTGTGGTGGAACGGACTTGGGCAAAAGGCGTGAGACGCGCCACCCACGTATCGCCTGTCAAACTTGTGGATATGAAGCGACTGGTCATTGTAGAGTCTCCAACGAAAGCTAGGACAATTGCGCGGTATCTGCCCAAGAGCGAATACACGGTCAAAGCCAGTATGGGGCACGTACGGGATCTACCCAATTCGGCGAAGGAGATACCGGCGGAGTTCAAAAAAGAAAAGTGGGCGAACCTCGGTGTGTGTATGGAAGGGGGCATCAGGCCTGTGTACGTTATCCCGCCGGACAAGAGAAAAGTGGTCTCGGAGTTGCGGAAAGCCTTGTCGGGTGCGGATGAATTATTGATTGCTACGGACGAAGACCGTGAAGGTGAAGCCATAGGATGGCACTTGCTTGAAGTTCTAAAGCCCACAGTGCCTGTACGCCGCATGGTGTTTCACGAAATCACCCAACCCGCTATACAGGCAGCGCTTGAATCGACCCGAAACATTGACCAGAATCTCGTGGATGCGCAGGAGGCCCGCCGGATTCTGGACCGGTTGGTGGGCTACGAGATTTCGCCTGTACTATGGAAGAAGATCGCCCCCCGTTTGAGTGCTGGTCGTGTGCAAAGCGTGGCTGTGCGATTGCTCGTTGAGCGTGAAAAAGAGCGGCTTGCGTTTGTACCGGCTTCATATTGGGATGTGGCCGTGCTGCTGGCTGCAAGCTCCGGGTCCTTCAAGGCGACGATGACTCATCTGAACGCGCAGCGGCTGGCCACCGGCCGCGATTTTGATGACAATACTGGACGGCTGAAGCCTGCCGTGCGTGAGAAAAATCGCGTGTTGCTTATGAGCGAGGAGCAAGCGCGCGTTCTGGAGAAAGAGCTCCCCCTGGCAGGCTGGATGGTGGAAAGTGTTGAATCGAACGAGCGCATGAAGTCACCCGCTCCCCCCTTTATCACCTCGTCCCTGCAACAGGAGGCCAGCCGCAAGTTCAGATGGGGCGCCAAGAAAACGATGCAGGTGGCGCAGCGCCTGTATGAGGAAGGTTACATCACTTACATGCGTACCGACTCGGTACACTTGTCTCATGAGGCGATTGAGGCCAGCCGTCGCGCTGTACAAGCACGCTACGGGGCAAGCTTCTTGAGCGGGAGCGTACGCCAATACAAGAGCAAGGTAGCCAACGCGCAGGAAGCGCATGAGGCCATTCGACCCGCAGGCGTGGAGATGAAGTCTGCTAGGGAGCATGGGCTAACTGGAGATGAGGCGCGCCTGTACGACCTTGTATGGAAACGGACTATGGCCACGCAAATGGCTGCTGCACAAATCCGTCACACGACCGCTGTGGTTCGTGCCACCCTGCCTGAAGGTGAGACCGCGCGTTTTCGAGCCACGGGCCGCCTTATTTTGTTTGAAGGCTTCCTGCTGGCCTACGTGGAAGGCAGCGACGACCCGGAAGCTGCACTCGAGAGCGCCGAAAAACCACTGCCGGAGTTGCGCGCAGAGCAGCCCCTGCGGTGCGATGATGTTTCTGCAAAGGGACACGAAACTAAAGCCCCTGCCCGCTACACTGAAGCGGCACTGATCCGGAAACTGGAGCAGGAGGGTATTGGACGCCCGAGCACCTATGCTTCCATCATTGGTACTATCAAGAGCCGCCGCTCAGCGGTTAGCACCAGCAACATGCTCGCGCCGACGTTCACGGCGTTTGCGATCAACAACCTGCTGGAGGACCGGTTTAAACGCCTGGTGGATTACGGATTCACGGCGGACATGGAACAGGTGCTGGATGACATTGCCGCCGGAGAGTGCCAGTCCGAAGCGTTCTTGCTCGGCTTTCATCAAGGGAAGTCCGGATTACAGGCGCGCGTGGAAGAGGCTTTGGCGGTGTTGGATCCGCGCGAGATATCCAAAATCTCCTTTCCCAAATGGGGTTGCTGTGTGGTGCGAGTAGGGCGGTATGGTCCATACGTGGAAGCCGAAGTGGGGGGCGAAACAAAAAAGGCAGCACTGCCGGACAGACTCTTGCCGGCGGATGCGACTGAAGAGCTGCTGTTGGCCCTGCTAATGACTCCCAGAGTACAGGTCAATACTTTGGGCCAGGATCCACAAACGGGGCGGTCTGTGATGTTGAGAAGCGGGCGTTACGGGCCGTACGTGGAATTGGCGGTACCCAAGACTTCAAAAGAAAAGCCCCGACGTACGTCACTACTTAAGGATATGCAGCCCGGCGAGGTTACACTGGAGCTGGCGCTGCAACTGCTGAGCCTCCCGCGCCAGCTGGGGGCGCATCCGGAGACGGGCAAATCAGTCACGGCGGGGACAGGTCGATACGGGCCCTTTGTAAAGCATGATGCTACGTTCGCATCGTTGGCCAAGGAGGACGACGTTTTGACTATACAGCTTTCCAGGGCATTAGATCTACTGGCTCAAAAAAAAGGACCCCGCGGTCTGCTGCGCGAACTCGGCAATGCCCCGGACGGGCAGCCTGTAGGGTTATATGAGGGACGCTACGGGCCATACGTGAAGCACGGCAAAAACAACGCCTCGATCCCCAAAGGGAGGGCACCAGAAGCCGTCACGCTGGACGAAGCCCTGGTGCTTCTTGCGGCCAAAGCCGCCAAAACGCCTTCCCGAGCGCGTGGCCGCCGCAGGCGAAAGACCTGATGCCCCTAAGTACAAGGGTTCGGTCGGTTTATCGACAGTTTCGGGCCCGCCGGTATGCGTACAAGCGGCAGGTAGAAATACGGATCAGGCGGGAGTGCCTGTTACATAACCTGAAAGCCTTTCAATCTCTATGTGCGCCACAAGCCGTAGCTCCCGTACTCAAGAGTAATGCCTACGGCCACGGGCTTATACAGGTGGCCCGTGTGCTTGACGCTGCGCAGTGCCCCTTCATGGTGGTCGACGGCTACCATGAAGCTCTCATCTTGCGAAACGAAGGTATTCAAACGCCACTGGTTGTTATGGGATACACGGTCACAGACAACATCCTGCATAGCCGCTTGCGACGCGTGGCCTTTATGGTCGGTTCTTTGACGCAGCTTGATGCGCTGGCTGCCGGCGCAGAACGTCCGTGTCGGATACACCTGAAGGTCAACACGGGACTGGGTCGCCACGGTATTGAGCCAACTGAGCTGAATCAATCACTGGCGCTGATCGCACAGTCCGGCCACCTTATGCTGGGGGGCGCATGCTCACATCTGGCGGACGCAATAAATGAGGACGACAGCTTTACCTGCAAACAGATTGACCGGTGGAATGAAATCGCGTCCATTATAAGCGGCAAAGCCCGGTATCTCCACCTGTCAAATACGGCTGGTACAAGACTAAGCGCGCGTATGAGAGCCAACGTAGCCCGCATCGGCCTCGGTCTGTATGGCATCGATACCCGATCTGATCGCGCCCTGGCATTGCGTCCGGCCCTGTCTGTGCATAGTCACGTGGGGATCAGGCGGGCTATAGCCAAGGGTGTAGAAGTAGGATACGGGCTGACTTGGACGGCACCGGACGATGTCAAGCTTGCCATGGTACCGACCGGGTACAACTCGTGCGTGGATGTGCGCCTTTCCAATCGTGGCGCCTTCACCATTGACGGCGTGTCCTGTCCGATTGTGGGACGCGTGTGCATGAATGCGACTATGATCGACGTGAGCCAGGCACCCTATGCTGCTCCAGAAAAGGAAGTGACAGTAATCAGTTCTGAACCTGATGCGGTTAATTCCATTTCCAGCATCGCCAGACTGTGCAACACAAGCGCACATGTGATTTTGGCCAGGCTTTCACCGGGTTTGAGGCGTGTAGTGATTTGAAGACACTTAACTCTAGGCCGTAAACACGGATCTTGGATCCAAGGCAGGAGCCAGTGGCGGGGTATGTCTCGGAAACGCCAGTGCTCGAGCCACGCATTTTCAGTTGAAGCTCCCCGGCTTGCTGCATGGCTACGAGACTGGCCCCGCATGACGCCATGGACACGGCGGCCCCGACCGATCCGGAGCTCCGGGTGGATTCGTCGGCGGTGCGGAGGGGACAAGCGCGCGGGCAGTCACCGTGCCCCCGATGCTGGCGTAGTTGGACCGGTTGTAGCCCCATCCGTTGTGGGACCTGAGCCCCCGAAAGGGTCTCCCTGAAAGCCCGTTTCGGCCTTGGCGGCGTCATGGGTGGCGGCAGCATCGGCAAGCCGCTTCCGCGCGCTCCTGCACGGCGAGGTGCAGGTAGTAGCCTGCCCTTCCCACGGCTTCCGGTTGTTCCCATGCGGCTTCGGCGGCGATGGCTTGGGCTTCAGTGGTGGTTTCGGCGTTCATATTCGAGCTTCCGGCTGGGGTGTCTGGCGGCGGTAATCAGCGTTCATACCAGTAAAGGTGGTCTCATACGTAGGTTTTTGACGTGCGCTTGGTAAGATGTTGCGTTGGCGTGATAGCCAATGCACGGCAAAATGAGCAGTGCTGCCTTAGAGTGCTTACCGAGAAAAATGGCTCGGGATCTGTGCACATGACCCGCGCGACATGGCATTGGTGGTTGCGGACGACTCTCCGTACTTCCCGCCGGCATTAAACAATCTTCAGGCTTACAGCAGGGCAGTTGATAACTTCCTGAGTGGGCTGAAATCACGGCAGACGCTGTTGCCCTGCATGAAGCTGCGGGCGCACGCCCCTGTAACCTTCCTGGTGGGCAAATGAAGGCGGCGACATGAAAGGGCTCGACGGCGCGAGTTGGCCAATGCCGTGTGCATCGCACCGCGTGGCGAAGCGGCAGGCGACGTTCAGGCAGGATTTGCGCGTGTGGTCGTTGTTGATCTAGGCGGTGAAGAACTCCAGCACGCGCTTGGCAGCTTGGGGCCTCGGCGTGAACAGGGAGGCAGGAGAAGGATTCGTTCGGTGCTCTATGGTCGTCGGTCAGAGAATCTCGTCGGCGCCTTGGGTCGCGAGGCCTCCCTGTTAAAGTGTTATAAAGGACGTTATCACACTGGAAGGCAAGGGCCCTCGTTCCAAGAGACCCGCAGCGTGCGCGAAAAGTCCGGTTCTATAGTATGGAGGATGACCTGCTACACCGGAAATGACGGTGTAACACAGGCGCGGATTGGCAACGTGGCTACTAGTTGCTACTTTATGATCCATGAGATCGGTTGACATAAAGGTGCTCAATAACCGTTTGAGCGAGTACGTGCGTCTGGCGTCCTCGGGCGAAACCGTTCTGGTGACCGACAGGGGCCGGGTCGTCGCGGAAATTGGTCCACCGAGATAAACTAGGAGCCCAATTCTTGCCGACGCGCTGCTGGCTGAGGTCAAGACGATTCTTTGGATGGCGGGAGCCCCGATATGGCCTTTTTCGCACCGACCTTGGGAGATTTCGGTTGAGCAGGTTTTGACCAATCTGATGGCCTTTGAGCATCCTCCGACGAAGGAAGACGTGGAGAGTTGGATAAAAGCCGAAGACGAGGTTTTTCAAGTATGAGTGACATCAAGAGGATTCAGGAGTTGGAAGAGGAGATTGAGGACATTGAGTTCGAGATTGCTCATCATCTGGTAAGGCTATCCAAACTTTACGACGAGATCTGCTCTTACGGGGATGAGTTGATACGGACGGAGTTCTTTGTTTGGAACGATTGCCCCGCGCGGTCCAGATGATTGATAATCCAGGCACTAGGCTATCGCTAATAGCCGATGATCTGATTTACAGATTCAGCTTGGCCCGATTTGGGGATTACCATGACGAGTTCCTAAGAGAAACAAGCCCATGATCAAGTATATTAACATAGGAGACTACTCCCCGGACCCTACGGGCAAGATTCGGGTCAGCTGGTTTTGGGGTGGTTTACCATTTAGGAGTCCAGAGATACATTCCGAAAGAGAGCTTATTCAGGTCAGAAGAAACAATGGGCGCATTTGTCCTCGCATTTGAGACACTTGGCTAACGCGATTGCAAGGATGGCTCTTGGAAGCAGGATATGAGAAGATTGCGCTATATGTGAAGGACCATAGCGGGGCTCTGGAGCCCACACATGCATCCAGGCGACTAGTTGATGGATGTTGAACAAGCAAACTTGGCTCACTTGAGGACATTGAGGACAGAAATGCCGGGGATGTAAGTGGGCCTGTTTATGGAAAACCCATTCGTTTTATGTGGCGGACAATATCTGTTGAGCAAAAAATCCTTCATGATTCGGAACCGCCCGACTTCACCTTGTACTTTCTTCGCCAATACGTCAGCGGAGTCGCTGAAATCCCGTGCTCCGTACACAAGGCCTGCACTCGTCTGAGTCCCTGAAGCTTGCTTCAGCCAGCGAAATATTCCGCTGGCTGTTCGTCCCGGATTGCGATCGGCTCTTTGTTAGCCCTTATGTGAAGACCACAAACTCCAACTCCGTGAACTTCAGCTAACTGATGTAGTATTGTTGTAGCAGGTTGCCATTCACATTCCGAACTAAGGACAATGAGTGAGATCAAAGATGCTTGCAACTCAAAGGCGGTTTTTTGGTTGCTCGTGGGTGTAAACGTGTGGCTTGTCGCTCTCGTCATTCTGATGTGCTACCTGTTATGGGGATGGTAGTTGGGACCTGTTGCTGCGTTTCGGTCCGGTATGTCGGAGAGGGCCATATCGGCATAGCTGCGTGATTTACACCAGCCGGAATGAAGCATTGGACGATCATGGTTAACGAGTACGCCGTTGAAAGCTACTGTGCAATACGCACAAAGTGGCGCATGTCCATACCGGTGCTACTCCGGGCAATCGCCGTATAAAAACCCGGGGTAAGGTACGCGGGTGACCAGTTTAGCGAGCTGCGTCCGCGAGCGTCCAGGACGGCGATCTGGCGGCCGGCTGCATCGTATATGGTAACCTGCATGACAGAGTGAGCGGTTCCATCCAGTGTAATCGTGAGCAGGTCCGTAAATGGGTTTGGATAGCCGCCGAACATAGGAACCTCGGGCGCTGGTGCACGCGCAAGGACATGGCTGCGGCTATACACATAAATACCTTCCCCCGGAGAGGCAACTGCAAACTGGCCTGTGTGAGCCGATACACTGGTGCCGAATGCCGGATGATTTTCCAGATGATGAGTTAGCTGCCAGATACGTGTCGTGTCAATTTGCATGATCCACGCCGCACCCGGCTTGGCGGGAGTCGTGGAGGGGGACCCGATAATAGCAATATCGTCGCTCAAGGCGACGCTCGTGCCTGGGGCCTGGGACGGCATGCCGGGCACGGGTGTGAAGAAATCGGCCTGCTCCCACAAGTCCTGATTATGCACGAACAG
Source organism: Rhodothermales bacterium (assembly GCA_012271205.1). Lineage (GTDB taxonomy): Bacteria > Bacteroidota > Rhodothermia > Rhodothermales > Bin80 > JAAXGT01. Next base: position 2,429 of record JAAXGT010000128.1, on the reverse strand, counting down.
GTAAGTACGCTTGGCGCGAGCGGCTCCGATAAGGGCGTGCGTTGTTTGTTGCGCTTCTTCGATGGTCACCGCGTTGCCGAAGCCTTGGTCAAATCCGGCGTCCCCCGCTGTCAAAACGGCTTGCAGTACCCAGTCCGATCCACCCGTACGGTGGTAGGCATAAGTGAGTCCTGCATCGCGTCCCCGCGGCTCATCAGCTCGCGGGGCGCCCACAAGCAGCATCTCCAGATTCACAGCCAAGGCGCTCCCGAATGTGTCCTCTTGCTGTTCACCTGGCAGCATGCTATGGTGCGTCCACACGTCTTGGCCAACATTTGTGTAGATATCCACGCGGCCGCGACGCTGATCATATTCCGGGCTGCCCACGACAGCAAAGATGTTTCTCAGTGCGACGGCAGCCCCGAATCTTACACCGGAAGCCTGCAGGCAGGCTTGTTCCCTCCATCCGGCCGACTCCCGCAAGTAGATACAGGCCCTGCCTCCACCAGGGGCACCGATCAACAGCTGTGAGCCGTCAAGATCAAGACTGTATCCCAAGCTGTCGCCCAAGGACCCATCCACTTGGAGTTCAAGGGTCCACCCCCCTGCGTCCAATCTGCGATATATCCAAAAGCCTCCGCGACCTTGGTCATGTTCCGGAGCACCGACGGCCAAAGTCTGCGATCCAAGCGCTATGGCATGCCCGAAGGACGGCCCTATGGCCCCAATGCGTTCCTGGGCGCCGGCGGCCGTAAACTGCAATGCGAAGACCAGAGCCAGTGTGACCGCTACATGCTTCATGATCAGCGTCCGGTGTCCGCAATGCCGCTACTGACGGAATGCAGGATATTCAAATAGCTGCAGTAGCGCTCTTTGGTAATGTGCTGCCCGTTTACAGCGTCCTTTACAGCACAGTCCGGTTCATGGTCGTGGGTACACGCCGTGTAGCGGCACTTGGAAATGTGCCTCAAGAACTCCGGAAAATGATGGGACAATTCCCAAGGTTCCATGTCCAAGACGCCAAATTCCCGGATGCCGGGCGTATCAACAACACTGCCCCCGGAAGCCAGCGATAAAAGGGTAGCGTATGCAGTCGTATGGCGGCCCTTCCGGGTCTTAAGACTGACTTTGCCAGTTCGAAGCGCCAGTTCGGGATCCACTGCATTCAGGAGGGACGATTTACCTACACCACTGGGCCCGGTAAGCACGCTCACATGTCTGGCCAGCGCCGCGCGAAAATCGTCCACACCTTCCAGTACAAGTGCGCTGGTAAGCAGCGTCCTGTAGCCGAGTCGGGTGTAACGATCTCGCAGGGAGCAAATGCGATCAAGTGTATTGCCGTAAGCCAGGTCCATTTTATTGAACACAATACCAGCAGGGATTTCCTGTGCTTCGGCGGCCACAAGCACACGATCAATCAGGCCGGGATTAGGCTTCGGCAATCTGGCAGACTGAGTAATCCATACCATATCGATGTTGGATGCCAGGATCTGCTCCTTGCCCACTGAACGGCCGGCGGCCCTTCGGCTCAAGTAATTGCGACGGCTGTGCACGTGAGTAATAAGACCCGTGCCGTCAGAATCCATGCGCAGACTGACCTCATCCCCAACCGCTACGGGTTGGGTCACGTTGTTATGATCCAGTCTCAGTCGCCCGCGTACCCGGGAGCGAACCACTTCAGATCCTACCTTAACGTCCACCCATGTTCCCGTAGACCGGATGACGATTCCAGTAGTCATCTTTGGTGATGCTTTTGGAGGGGTACGCGTGAAACTTGCTGAATTCGCCTTCGTCTACATATTGCTAGGCAAGGAATCACGAGAACGACCAAGTGAAGACTGAAAAGTAAAGACGCCATGTCTGACAATCAGGATCCCGTAAACGACCCGTTCACGCAAGCCAGGGAGGCCTTCACGCAACTGGGTCTCGATCAGAAGGCTGCGTTTCTGGCACAAGAAACCGTCAATACGGCAGTAGGGGCTGTGCGTTGCCTAGTGGATGTCATCAGTGCCGAGTGTGCCGACCTCTTTGACAGCAGCCCTGACGCGGCGGAGGAATCAGCCGAGGCTGAGCCCACCGCCTGAGGCCCATTCCCGACCCTGCTGCCGATGGATGAGTGCGCAGGTTATCTCTAGTGTAGTGTCCTGAACATAATAGTGATTATACAGAAGCGGCGGCCAGCGCCTGGCAGGCTCGTTCCACTTTTTCGAGAATCTCATCCGCGGCTTTGTCCAGACCAGGGACTGGGGTTCGTTGAAGGTTTGAATATAGTCCCTGGGGCACCGTTCGACCCGGTTCTGCCATGATGCACTGGTCGGAGGGAGTGCAGGAAGATCCGCTTCTATCGCTCGATCCAGCCCATGACCGGGTGCGTAGTTATTCAGGATGCGGGAGATCTCCTGCTTCTTAAGCACCGCCTTTTCCACCTCACGCAGGAACTTCAGCACCTC
>JAAXGT010000217.1 GCA_012271205.1 Rhodothermales bacterium | reverse complement strand
GTGTAGGCCCGCAGCGTCCACCTGTGCGCCAATCCTTTGCGGAAGCCCGCGTGAGCATTCAGGCCACACTGCGTGAGACGAGCCTGCGCACAAGCCACCGCGCCTTGTTTGACAGCTTAAGCACGCGTTACAACCTGCAAATCAACACTGACCGTGTCACAAATCTGTCGCTGGATACTTAGTGCAAGCCTGCTTCTTCTTTGGGTGCTGCCAGCGCAGGCCCAGACAACAGGCAAACTGGCTGGCCTCATCATTGATGAGGCGACGGGCGAATCATTGCCGGGTGTCAATGTTCACATTGACGCCACGCTTCAGGGCACCGTGACCGACATCGAGGGCCGATATGTGATTGTGGGTGTTCGCCCTGGAACGTACACACTTGTGGCTTCTTTTGTCGGCTTTGCCACGCAGCGTCATGAAAACGTCCGTGTAAGCGTAGATCTCACCACCGAGGTGAATTTCGTATTACGCGAGGAAGTCATTGAAGGCGAAGAGCTTGTCGTGACCGCGGAAGCCATTCGCGTGCGCAAGGATCTGACCAGCAGCGAAGCCCGCGTGACTGCGGAAACGATTGAACGACTACCCGTGCAGGAGCTGGGTCAGGTTCTCAGCATCCAAGCCGGAGTCACTGAAAGGGGCGGCTTTCACATAAGGGGCGGGCGCAGCAGCGAAGTCATGGTCATGGTGGACGGTGTACCGGTTACGGACACCTACGATGGCTCCGTCGCGCTGCAACTCGAGAACGAAGGCATTGAAGAGTTACAGGTCATCAGCGGCACTTTCAACGCAGAGTATGGCAACGCAATGAGCGGTGTCATAAACGTGGTCACGAAAGAGGGTCGCAATGACCGCATCGGAGGCAACATCGAGGCCTATGCCGGATCCTACGTCGTGCGCGGTTCCGGGGGGCGCGAACTCTTACTGGGAATTGAGCAAGACGAGTTTACGCATGGATTTCCCTATGATCAGGCCAACATCTACTCCTATCTGCCGCTGACGGCCAATCACTACCGCAACCTCAACGTCTCTGTAGACGGGCCCATCGTACGCAATCGCATCACTTTCTACGCGAATGCCCGTTACTTTGCGAACGACGGGTGGCTTTATGGAGCCAATCTGTATGACATCGACGGCACACGCGGCGATTCCAGCCTCGTTCCCATGAACACTTGGCAGAAGCTGAGCTGGCAGGGAAACATTCGCGTGCAACTCAGGCGGAACATGTTTGTCAACCTGATCGGGATCGGCTCCACCACGGAAGCCAACGATCTCGGTGGCCGCTACCAGTATTACCGCTGGAATCCGGCAGGCGTGCCTATGGGATTTGATGATGGCTTGGATCTCAAGCTGAAATTTACCCATCTGATTAGTGCGCGGACCTTCTATACGCTGAACGTGGCAACCTTCGAAAAAAGTGCCGAACGTTACCGCTTTGCCAGCATCACTGACGCATCTTACAACGACTTCACGCTAAACCCGCCGGATTCTGTTGAAGTATTGCCCAGCGTTTGGGAGCAGGTTCAGGCCGGCGGCAACCGGTTTGCGCGAGGTGGCACTGACTTGGGTCGCTTTAACCGCAAGACGCGCAGCTATTTTGTAAAAGGTGACCTTACGAGCCAGCTGGCACGGTACCACCTTGTCAAAGCGGGTTTTGAGGCCCGGTTGGACCGGCTGGAGTTTGAGGAATTCAACATCGTGCCAGCGCTTGCCCCCACGGGTCAGGTGATTGAGCCCTTTGCACCGGCGGTGCCACCCGCTCAGTCCTTCCAATACCGGCAGTTTGACGGCGTAGAGCCGGTCACACTGAGTGCCTACCTGCAGGACAAGATCGAATACGAGAGTTTCATTGTGAATGCAGGCGTGCGCATGGACTTTTTTGACAGTCGCGCACGTGTGCCAGCTGACCCGGAAGATCCGAACATATACAACCCGTTCAAAAAATTGAACCTGTTTCATGACACCGACGGCAATGAAATCATTACGGACGAGGAAGAGACAGAGGGCAATCAGCTGACGCTGACAGATCGTGAAGCGTATTGGTGGGCCGAGACCAAACCCAAACTGCAGTTTTCACCGCGGCTGGGAGTGGCCTACCCGGTGACCGAAGAGGGGGTCATCCATTTTTCGTGGGGCCACTTCCTGCAGATTCCCACGCTGAACCGGCTCTTTAACAATTTCGGATACAAGATTCCACGACAGTCCGGGCGTTACGGTCCGTTTGGCAACCCCGACCTCGACGCACAGCGCACGGTCATGTACGAAATCGGGCTTAAGCAGGCTGTGGGCGGTGTAGTTGTGGATTTGACTGCCTACAACCGGGATGTGCGTAGCTGGGTGTCAACGTCGCGCTTGATCGAAACGGAGCTGCCTGGTGTGACCTACGTTGTGTATGCCAATCGTGACTACGCGAACACGCGCGGCGCCACGTTGTCGCTCTCACGGCCGTATGCGAACCATTATGGCTTCGAACTCAACTACACCTACCAGGTGGTGGACGGTTCAAATTCTGATCCGGATGAGGAATTCTTTGCTGCCGGCAATGAGGAAGAGCCCCGCTTGGCCCTGCTCCCGCTGGCCTGGGATCAGCGTCACAAGGTGGCCGGCTCCATGTTTGTCGGCGGGCGTCACTGGGGTGCCTCGGCACTGGCCGTCTGGGCATCCGGCTTTCCTTACACGCCCAGTTTTGAGGAGGCGGCCCTGTTTGGCCCTGATGTAGAACCGGAATTCCCTACGCATGCACGGCGTCAGCCGCCCACTTTCCAAGTGGATCTGGATGCCTACTGGGAGTTTGAGGTTGGCCGCTTCCGTCCGCGGGCTTTCGTGCACGTGTACAATGTATTCGATCGTCGCAACGCCTTGGCGGTGTACGGAGACACGGGCGAGCCGGGCGTAACATTCTCTGCGCCAATCAACTCGGCCGATGCCGGCTACTTTACGCGGCCCAATTTTTATTCCGAGCCCCGGCGCGTCCACGTCGGGATGCGATTCCAATTCTGACATGCGCACATTCGCCATACTTGCGGTGTCACTTTGGCTTGCTTCGCTGGCTCCGGGTCAAGGTGTGATTGATCGGAACCATGTGCCCAGCAGCGAGCGTGTCGATCCGCTGGAGCGACGCCGCGACGACATTGATGGCAACAATATCCGTGCGACCATTACGAACTGGGCCCAAACCGCGCAGTCCGGTACGCCCGGCGACTTCTGGTACGAATGGCCCAAGAACACGAACCGGCGCTACGTGGCCCTCACGCAATTGTGGGTTGGTGCGGAAACCGTGGCAAATGTGGGGCCTGATGCCGGCCAGCCGATCTGGATTATGGATGTGGCGGACTTTCGGGGCAATACCACAGGAGGCAATTCCTCGTGGACGTTCGAGCCGATTGGTGGCTACGTCAATCCGGCCGGCAGCGATTATGGAATTGCCCAAAGCGATGAGCCGGACAGTTGGCCTCCCTTTTGGCCGGACAAAGTGACCGATGTGACGGATCCAGGCTGGAACGGATCCTGGAATGGCTTTTTTGGCAAGGATATCTTCAACGCGGATCAGGAGTTTTTCTTCAAGGCAGGCGACGACCAGTACGACCGTTTCCGAGGCACGTACCAGCCAGATGCCACTGATCCTTCCCGGCATGGCTTGGGACTCGTTATCGACACGCGTGTCATGGCTTGGACGCAAATTCTGGTTGACGACGTGGTGTTTCTGATTTACGGCGTCAAGAACGATGGGACGGAGGACCTGAGTCGCGTCGGTATGGCCGTCTGGCTGGCTGACTGCGTGGCCGGGGACTGCGGCGATGATGTCATCTTTTTTGACCTCTTGGAAGACGTCGCCTTCATGACAGACGAGGACGGCGTGGGGGATCAGAATTTTGGCGCCGATCCAGCCGGCACTGTAGGCATAGCTTTTCTGGAAACGCCCGGCAACGCCACGGACCGCATTGACAACGACGGCGATGGGTCCGTTTCCGATGAATGCCTGGCGAATTTCGGTGAATGCAACAGTCCGATTGTGCCGGAAAGCTTCTTGGTGGGCGAGATACCCGTTAACAACCGGGACGATAACGGAAACGGGCTTATAGATGAAACTGCAGTGCACGTACCCTTCGGTGACCAGTCGGGTGTGGGCTTCGCGGACTATATCGACAATGACGCCGACGGCGAGCTGAACGCGCCTGTTATCACGGGGGAAATGGCAACCGAGGCCAGCGGGGATGTCTGGCTGCGCTGGCCGCCTTCGCCCGAGTCTGATCCCGTTCAGCAGATTAATGATGAGTCCATCGTGCACCTGGTCAACGTGACGCCGGAAACTGTGGGCCTGCCGTTCAGGGACAACATTGACAACGACGACTCCTTCACGACGCCCAGTGCCGCGTATCCGTACCTCTCCGAACCGGGCTCGCCAGTCATAACCCAGGAAATCGTGGATCAGGCCGCGGGCGACCGCTATGGGCGGTATCACGTTCCGGGCACTGCGATTCTTCTGTATGCTGTGGGGCCGGAAGATCTGGGCAAGGCCTATGCAGACGGGGTGGATAACGACTTGGATGGTGCTATCGATGAGGGAATTGATGAGGGCACCGATGAAATGATTGACGAGAGCCGTGCCGACGGCATCGACAATGACCAGGACTGGATTCTCTTGCAGAATGATACGGGGCTTGACGGCATAGCCTTCAGCGGGGATGCGGGCGATGGCGACGGGGTGCCAACCAGCGGCGCCGGCACCCCCTTCCCAGGCGAAAAGAATATTGACGTGACGGATGTGTCCGAATCTGACCAGATCGGTATCACCAACGTGCGCCTCTTTGGCGCGCAGACGTTGGGCATTGGCAGTGCCAGTGACCGCTTCCTGTTTTACAACTATATGCTTCCGGGCACTTTTGACACGGAGCAGCCGGATCCGGGTGACAATGACCTCACGGTGTCCAGTGGAGTATTCCCGCTAAAGGCTGGACAAACGGAGCGCATATCGCTGTCGGTGGTACTGGGAATCGGGCAGGAAGAGGTGCTCTCCGGCCGGGACAATGCGCTGGATGCATATGCGGAGGATTATCAGTTCGCGCAGGCGCCGATCACGCCGGTAGTCACGGCTGTGCCCGGAGACGGGCGCGTCACACTTTACTGGGATTCCAAATCTGAAGAGTCAGACGACGAGTTTTTGCGCTCCATTGGTCTTCCTTCCAAGGATTTTGAGGGCTACCGTGTATACCGCGCCACCGACCCAGCCTTTCTGGACGCGCTGACCATCACTGACGGACGCGGAAATCTTACCTTTCGCAAACCCATCGCCCAGTTTGATCTGATAGACGGTATCAAGGGCTTTCATCCCGTGGCCATCAACGGTGTCAGCTTCTACATGGGTGATGACCGGCAAAGTGCAGGGGAGGGGACCGACGGGTTGGCCCATGTATTTGTGGACTCGTCCGTCACCAATGGCGTGCGGTATTTCTATGCGGTAACTGGGTATGATTTTGGGGCACCGACGGCGAACATTTCGCCCACGGAAACGCCTGTACGGATTCGGCGCCGTGCGGACGGAAGTATTGAGACGGGGCGCAATGTGGTAGTCGTGACGCCAACGGCTCCGGTAGCCGGCTTCTCGAATGCCGTGCTGGAGACGGTGAATGGTTTTCTGCCGCGGGTGGCCGGTTCGACCTCCAGTCGGATTGCTTACGAGATCATTGATCCACGTGCAATTATTGACGGGAGCCGGTATCAGATCACGTTTATGGATACGCTCATTGCGGGTGGGCGGTTTGCACCGGACACGCTTACGACGAAGAACTTCACGCTGACGGACCTCGGGTCTGGCCGCACCTTGCTTGAGCGTTCCGAATCCTTCAAGATTGGGCGGGAATTTCCGCCACTCGACGACTACGGCGATGCGCTGGGCTTCAAGCTGCTCTTTTTTCCGGAGACGTTCGTGCGTACGAATACGACGCTGACCCGGTGGAGCAATGAAAACGTGTACCCGATTGCGCTGGATCCATATAATTCGCCTGGCTTCGTGCGGGGGTTGCGCAACCCGGCGGACTATCGTCTCGAAATCGTTGGGTCTGGCCAAGGGCATTCGGTCGAAATGCAGGTCACGTTCTTCAGGACTCTGCCCGCCCGCCCCACCAACGTGCGTGTGTTTCGCGTGGAGCCGGACGGGGCGGGTGGCACACGTGATGTGGAGGTAGAGTACGGGTTCTGGGATTTGACGGGAGACGACTATACCGGGGATCGCTCAACGACGCCCGCCAGCTTCAGCACGGATCCTGAACGCCGTGAGACCGACCTCATTATCCTCCGGGAGCCCAAAGTGGGTGACGAGGGCGGTGTCAACGTGATAACGTGGCGCATCGGCCTGAATTTTGCCATCGACGGCAGCATTAACCCTGTGGAGGGTGATGTGGCTACGATTGTAACGCGTAAACCCTTTTTGTCCACGGATGTCTTTGAGTTTACAACCTCGGCACCGAAGACGGACCAGTCAAATCCTGATTCGCTTTTGGCGCGCATACGGGTTGTCCCGAATCCGTATGTAGCCACAAACCAGTTCGAGTCTCTGAATGCATTTTCAACGGGAAGGGGTGAGCGCATAATCAAATTCATCAACTTGCCCCCCCAGTGCACGCTGCGCATTTTCAGTGTCAATGGGCGGCTGATCCGCCGGCTGGATTTACACGAAGGTGCTAATCTGGCGGCCAGCGAGTTGATGAATGGCACCATTACATGGGATCTTCAAAGCGAGGATGCGCTGACGGTATCATACGGTGTCTACCTGTACCACGTGGAGGCGCCCAATCTTGGTGAGGTCACCGGCACCTTCGCCATTATCAAGTAGCTCCTGCATGTTTGTCGCCAAGCCATGGTTGTCACGTGTTGCGATCTTGCTGATCACCGCAGCGGGGCTTGCCACTGAAGCGCGTTCACAGTTCGCTAATGAAACGCGTGATGTGACGCGCCGGGGCACGACTGCCGCCGAGTTTTTGAGTATTCCTGTCGGAGCGCGGGCGACCGGAATGGGCAACGCAATTGCGGCGTCGGTGGACGACGCCACGGCGATGTACTGGAATCCTGCAGGTCTGGGTCGCATGGATAAGGCCGCTTTTGCGGCTGAGCACGCGTCTTGGCTGGCGGGCATCAATTTTAATTATGCGGCGGTGGCACTGCCGACCCGGCTGGGCACCTTTGGTATGGCCGTCACGTCCCTGCGTACGCCGGACATGCGCGTGACCACGGTTGCGGCACAGGAGGGTACCGGTGAATCATTCAATGCAGCCAGTTACGCGCTTGCCGCCTCATGGGGCAAAGCGCTGACCGATCGTTTCACGTTTGGGGCAACGGGGAAGCTGGTCAATGAGCGTATTTGGCACTCCAGTGCAAGCGGACTGGCGTTGGACGTTGGCACGGTGTTCGTAACCCCGTTTCGTGGCATGCGTCTGGGCGCATCGATTGCCAATTTTGGCACGAAGATGCAGATGGTGGGGGATGACCTTTTGGTGGTCAGTGACATCGATCCGGTCAACCGGGGAAACAATGAAAGCAACCGGGCGCTACTCAGGACCGACCGTTTCGATATGCCGTTAATAATGAGGATCGGGCTTGCGGGCGAGGTCGTTGATCATCAGGCCATGCGAATGACCTTGGCCGTGGACATTCTAAGCCCGAACAACAGCAATCAGTTTGTAAATCTCGGCGCGGAACTTGGATTATTGGGCGATCTGCTCATGGTACGTGCCGGTTACAGTGAACTGTTTCTTCAGGACAGTATTCGCTCACTGGCGATGGGCGGCGGATTGCGATACGATTTCTCGTCGGTGGGACTAGCCATCGATTACGCCTTCGAGCGACACAGGTACTTCAGCGGTGTGAGCCGTTTCACGTTGGCTGCACATTTTTAGTGCCGGGTGCGCGACGTCGCGGATTGGGACTCTTGTACCGAATTTCGGGCTTCGCTGAGCTAAAAGCCCTGCAACTAAACACGTAATCCCGGACCCGGACTACCATGCTATGATATCTGTTAACGCCATCGCAGGCTTCAAAGACTTCGGAACGTACGGAATCACGGTCCGAAGCAGCTAAAACTCCCGATGCGCACAGCGCTTCACCCATTGTTCAATCGCCGGAGTGAGAGGCGGTCCGGACGGCCTTCCAGGAGATCGCTGACGCCTGCGAAAAGAAGGCCTCCAAGGCAGTCCCCCTCTTGGAGGGGGATGGGAGGCCGCGACGGTCGTGTTGACACAGCCGTGGAAGTTACTGTTCTGATTATGCCGTACGAACAGGGTGGGGCGCTTGATCGAGGAGTGGCGGCGCCGGGAGCGGGTGATCTGCATCTTTCCCATGAAGCGTCCGCACTGCGTCTGATGGGGGCGGTGCGCGGATAGAGGGCCCTGAGACGTGGATGACGCAGAAGCACTACTTCACGATGGATGAATACTACCGGGAAGAAAGCGCCCGGCGAGCGGCTCCGGGTTCCCTCAAACAACCCAACCGAACCCAATTTGCAGCACAATTGGGACTTGACTGGAGCGAGGTTGCGATGTATTCTCACGGTTATTGGCTTAGTTCAATGTATTCTTTCAGAGCCTCATGAGAAAACGACATACTTGCGCGGCCAATTCATTGTCGCTAATAGTTATTCTTGCCATCATAGCTGGATGTCAATCCATGCCGGTCAATGCGCAAAGCATTGAACGACTTCGCAAGGCGGCAGAGCAGGGATACGTGGAGGCGCAATTTAACTTGGGCGTCGCGTACTATTTGGGGCAGGGGGTGCCGGAGGACTATGTGACGGCCTATGCATGGGCTAATCTTTCCGCCGCGAGCGGAAATTCGGATGCGGTCCAGCTAAAGGAAAGTCTCCGCGCGTCAATGACAGCTGCTCAAGTTGCCGAGGCCCAGAGAAAGTCCACCACTCTGTTCAATCGTATTGAATCGGAGAAATCCCAGTAGCCTGGTCCCCCCGCTTACCACTCTCGGAAACGATTTCCGAGCCATGTACATGGGACCGGCTATTCACTTCGTGAGCGTCATCTTGGCCCATTCAAAAATCCCCAGTGGCCTCAGCCGACATTTCCAATTAAATGCGTCTGACTATGGGGATTGGTGATACGGGCTTTCCTGGCCCAACCTAAATTGCGGTCGGCCTGGTGTTACTCAGCGAAAAGACGGTGCTTATTTTGAGGTGTAGAAGAGTAAGGCCAAAGTGCTGTTCAAATGCAAGCAGCTCAGGAGTGGCTTCGTAAAGAGGAGAGCTACTCTGAAAGTCGAAACTCCGAGGATAATTGAGCCGAAGTGTTTAGTTTGAATAATCGGTTAATCGTTTGTTTTGCCCTGCGGTTGCAGATTTAAAGAGCACAATTTCAGTCTGCAATACAGACTAAGGATAGATATCTTTACCGCATTATCTGATCAATCTAACCGTAACACATATGCTACATCCTACACTAAAGCGGCTGGCACTGCTGCTGGGCGCGATATTTCTGGTTGTGGGTGCACAGGCCCAAATGGCACGTACCGTCACGCTCACGCTGAATATGGCGTCTGTGCCCGATACTACAAATGCTGACGGACTGATCGAAGTGCGCGGCGCGGTCAAAGGCGTAGCGCCGATTACGCTATCCGACGGCAATGTCATTGACTGGAGTGCCGAAAGCACGCTTGAAGCCCAGCACATGGGGGGCGATTACTGGCAGCTCCAGTTTCAGATCGCCGATACTACGGAACTCACGTTCAAATTCTTTTCACAGCAGGCCGAGGATAACGGCGTCAATGGCTGGGAAGCCGATCCCAATCCGGTGATCATGCCGGGTGCGGCTGATACCACACTGCCGCTTCACTTTTTTGAAGCCCAGAGCGAGTGGCATGGAGTTTCCGGAGATCGTGGAATGTATGACTGGCGTCCGTTTGCCTCGAAGATGGATTCTGTAGCGGTCTGGTACCGCGTGGCCATGTTTGGCGCGGAAGCGGACGCTGATGAATATGATCCTGGAGCAAACGTACCGGATCAGCAAGTGGGCGTACGCGGTGCGCGACTCGTCAATCCAAGTGACACAACGGTGACGGGACCGATTGACTGGGGCACGTCCGATGTGATTCTTGAGCGTGAGTCCACCAACGACAGTGCCCCGGGTTACCGCATTTATTCTGGCGTGGCCTACTACCCGGCGGCTTTGGCGGGCCAGACGCAACCATACAAGTTTGTGCTGGAAACTGTTAGCGGTGGCACTCCGGCAACGGCGTGGGAGGAAGGCCGCCTAACCGGCAACCGGGAATTCACGGTTCCAGCCACTGATACCACGTTGCACTGGGTATACTATGGCGACTCGCCGCCCAATCCAACGCTGCCAGTACAGTCCAACATAGTCTTCGGCGTCAATCTTGAGGCGTTCGAAACCATAAGATTGTTTGATCCGGCACGCCAAGACACGCTTTGGGTATTCGGTGATTTCAATGGCTGGCAGAATTGCCGGACCGAGTCGCCGGATGATTGCTTTATGCAAAAAGTGCCTGGGGGAACGGACTTTGCAGCGGCTGTTGTAATCGAGCGTCCACCGGGAATAGAATTGGGCTACAAGTATTTCTTGGACTTCAATGACGAGGCATTCCAGACCGAGTTTAACGTTCCCCCACCGAGTGGCTGGGAAGAGGGACACTTGACGGGCATTAATAGGCGCTTCGAGTTTGCAGGGATTCCCGGTAACCAGATTTTGGATTTAGCCTACTTCAATGATGTGACGCCGCAAAACCTGATGCTGGACGGGTCTAGCACGGAAATCACGTTTTCGGTCAACATGGACAGTGCACTCACGAATCCGGCACAGCCGTTCAATCCTTCTGCAGGGGATACGGTCAGTGTACGGTTGGGTGATCCGATCTGGGCACACACGCAAGGCATTGATGGTACGGACCACGACATTCCTCTGCTTGATCGTGTGGTGCTTACTGACGATGATGCGGACGGGATGTATTCGGGGACTTGGACAGTCAGCGGGCCTTCGTACAATATCCTGACCTTCAAATACATGTACGGCCAGAACGGGACGTACATTAGTGAGTCAGGATCGGACACGCGCGCTCCCGGCCGCAACCGGACTCACTTTATTCCCAAGAATGCGGACGGCACGTGGCCAACGGCCTATACGCTTCCTGCGGCAACCTTCAAGATTGACCCGGGGCCGTTGCCCTACGAAACCAATCCCTACATTTCAACAGGCATTGAACAGGCAGACCAGATTCCTGAGAATATCTGGCTTGGGACCAACTACCCGAATCCGTTCAATCCGACAACATCGATTGAGTACGGCCTCGATCATCAGGCTAAGGTGCGACTGGACGTGTTTGACATGCTGGGTCGCCGTGTTGCGACACTTATAGACGGCGTGCAGCAGGCCGCCACGTACACGGTGACGTTTGATGCGTCACACTTGGCGAGCGGTGTGTACATTTACCGCCTGCAAACGCCGATGCAGTCCATTACGCGGCGCATGCTTTTGGTCAAATAATGCCAACGCATCTCGCGTACGATCCACTCTAAGTCCGGGGCCGGCGGGTGCATTGCCTGCCGGCCCCGCTGTTTTATGCGCTTTTGTATTCCAGCGCTGCTTCTGATTCTGGCCTGTGATGCGGCACCACCCGTGCGGCAGAATGAACCCGCCCTGCCTGAGTCAGACTGGGTCCAGGAAGCCGTCATTTACGAGTTATTTGTAACGGACTTCACCGAAGACGGCACTTTTGCGGCCATTCTGCCGCAGCTGCCAGAACTCAGCGAATTGGGCATTACGACCCTATGGCTCATGCCCATTCATCCGATCGGCGTGGAGCGGCGCAAGGGTGTTCTGGGATCGCCTTATGCTGTACGTGATTACTATGCCGTCAATCCCGAGTATGGAACGCTGGACACGTTCAAGACCTTTGTAGAGGCCGCCCATCAATCGGGACTTCGGGTTATCCTGGATTTTGTAGCCAATCATACTGCGTGGGATCACCCGTGGACCGCACTGCATCCCGACTGGTACACACGCGATGAAAATGGCGATCTAATGGTGCCACGAAGCCCCGACGGGTGGCAGACGAATTGGACCGATGTGGCGGATCTGAACTACGACAGCGCAGGCTTGCGCAGAGAACTGCTAAGTGTGCTGCGGTATTGGGTCGAAGAATTTGATGTGGACGGATTCCGGTGCGACGTGGCTGAATGGGTGCCTTATGAATTCTGGCAAGAGGCTATTCAATTGCTGCGTGATCTTCGCCCGATGCTGATGGTGGCCGAAGGCGCAGATCCGGCGCTCCATGAAGTTGGCTTTGATGTTACATATGCATGGCCGTTCTATAGCACGCTAAAGGATGTCTGGGAAGGCAGGTCTGCGACTCTTCTTCAGAGTCAGGTTCGCGAGCAACTGGGACGGTTGCCAGATGGGGCCTTGCGCCTGCGGTTTACGACCAACCACGATGAAACGGCCTGGGATCGAACGCCACCCCAGATCTTTGGCGGACAGCAGGGTGCACGGGCGGCCTCACTGCTGACGCATACGTTGCCCGGCGTGCCGCTCATCTATAACGGCCAGGAGATCGGACGTGATGTGCAGGTTCCGTTTTTTGAAAAGACGCGCTATGACTGGTCGAAGAATCCCGACATGCATGCCTTCTACCAGACCTTCTTTAATTTCTATGCACGCAGCAGGGCCCTTCAGCTGGGGAAATTGATGTTTTTGTCAGAGTCGGATGATCTCATGCTTTTTCAACGCGTGTCGGAGGACGAAGAAGTCACAGTAGCTGTAAACCTGCGCCCCCAGACCGTCAGCATGATGGTGCCGTCCCGTTCCGGCGGCGGCGATTGGATGGATATTTTCCGAGGCGAAGCTGTTATCGCGGGACAGACTGTCGCGCTCGCTCCCTACGGATACCGACTCTTGTACTGATGGCAGGCATTTGCCGGTGGAGAACAAATGCAGTACTGGTCGCACTTGCTGCAGGCCTGGCTGCTGCGGTACCGGGCGCTCCCGCACAAACGATGGACGTGACCTTCCGGTGGATCCCCTCCGAAACCGTCACGCGCGCTTTTTTACCGGGCGAATTCAACAACTGGGGGCCGAATTCAGGTGGACGCATTGCACCCAATGCCCCATCTCTGATGAACCTGGACAGCACCTCCGGTGAGTGGATGCGTTTGGAAAGCTTGGTCGTGGGCCGTACGTATCAGTACAAGATTCACGTGCATCACAACGATACGGGATCTGACTACCGCTGGATTACGGATCCGCTGAATGACCGGACAAACCCAAGTGACCATAATAATTCGATCATCACCATTAAGGACCCGATGATCTTCCAGATGGCACGCCACGAGACGGCAAGTGGCGAAGTTATGGCTGTCAGCGCGGGCATCTATGGAACGCGTCCCATCACCGCGCTCACATTCGCGATTAATGGCGAGGCACAGGATGGGATGCCACATTTTGCCAATGGCATCTTCAGGTACGAGCTCCCCAATGCCAACGCCTGCGATGTAGAGTTCATGCTCACGGCTGCCGATAGCGATGGCAATGAGGTGACTGCGATCGTCGGTGTGACACCGCCTGCAGTGCAGAATGCGCCGCGTCCGGCCGGAGTCAGTGACGGTGTGACATATGACAAGCAGGATTTGAACCGTGCAACGTTATCAATATTTGCACCGGGCAAGTGCTACGTGCATGTGATCGGTGACTTCAATGACTGGAATTTGACCGATGCGCCCTTGCTATTTCGCGATGCGCCCAAGCCTGACAGCGTGCACTGGTGGATCACACTGGACAATTTGACCCCGAATCGAGAAACCGCTTATCAGTACGTCATCGATGGTGACTTGAGGCTTGCGGATTTGTATGCGGAAAAGGTTTTGGATCCGGCCAACGATCCGCATATCCCGGAGGCGACCTACCCCAATCTGAAACCGTATCCCACAGGCCGCACGCAAGGACATGTCTCGGTCCTGCATCCAGGCCGGCCGGCCTATGACTGGCAGACAGACAAATTTGATGCTCCTCTCCAGAGCGAGCTAATCATATATGAGTTGCTGTTGAGAGATTTCTTGCGTGCGCACGACTGGACCACGCTCACAGACACGCTGGCGTACTTGGAGCGCTTGGGTATAAATGCCATCGAGCTCATGCCCATTGCCGAGTTTGGGGGCAACATCAATTGGGGCTATCAGCCACAATTCTACTTTGCACCAGACAAGTACTATGGCCCGGCGGAGGACCTGAAGCGCTTTGTGGACGAGGCCCATGCGCGTGGTATGGCCATCATTCTGGATGTCGTGTATAATCACGTGGACCTGCCTTCACCGCTGGTGGCGCTGTACGGACCAACAGACGGGAATCCTTTCATTAACATCCCGCCGCGGCATCCCTACAACGTGTTCTTTGATCTGAATCACGAACATTCCTACACGCAGTACTGGTTGGATCGCGTGAATTCGTGGTGGCTGGAAGAATTCAGGGTAGACGGATTCCGCTTTGACCTGTCCAAGGGTTTCACGCAGCGAGACACACGAGCCAGTTTCGCTTCCTGGGATGCATATGATGCGTCGCGCGTCCAGCTGATCAAGCGTATGGCGGACCACATCTGGTCGGTGAATCCAAGTGCGTACATTATTCTTGAGCACTGGGCTGCAGATCGCGAAGAGCGTGAGCTGGCAGCGCATGGTACAGATCGTGGTTTGCCCGGCATGATGGTGTGGAGCAACCTGAACACCCCATATTCGGAAGCGACTATGGGGTACCATGATGGAGGTAAGAGTGCCTTCAACTGGGCCTACTTCGGAAGCGGAGGACGCAACTGGGTGCTACCGCATGTGATCACCTACATGGAGAGTCACGATGAGCAGTGGCTCATGTTCAGGAACCTGAGGTACGGTGCGTGCGAGCGTGCTCCACAGGGCGGCGATGCGTGTGATCCGGGGCTGGCGGCCAACTTCGGCACGTACAATACACGAACTCTCGCGGTTGCGCTGGATCGCATGAAGATGGCGGGCGCGTTTTTTTTCATGCTCCCTGGGCCGCACATGATGTGGCAGTTTGGTGAGCTGGGCTACGGTTTTGGTGACCGGGGCGAGCAGTGCCTGGAGCCCAATGATTGTCCGTCGTTTGCACCTCGGCGTATCGGTCCCAAGCCCATTCGCTGGGATTACCAGACGGATCCGCTGCGTGCGAAGCTCTACAGCACGTGGGCGGCATTGATCAATCTGCGTCGGGAGCATGCTGTGTTCCATAGCCCGGAATCCAAGGTTACGTTGGATTTGGATGGCCCGGTGAAACGGATCACCTTGTCGCATCTGGAAATGGATGCGGAAATTGTCGGTAATTTTGGCGTTACGCCGCGGCCTAGTAGCAGTCGAATCAGCACGCCGCCACGGTACTGGTATGACTATTTTTCGGGTGATTCACTGGATGTGACAGGCAGTCGGCCAGCCATGCTCATGCCGGGGGAGTTTCATATCTACACGACTAAGAAGCTGCCGCCGCCGGCCAGCGATCTGCTGACAGTCGGAGCGCAGGAAGCAGCACAGGTGCCGGAAGAATTCGGCCTGCGCGGCAGCTATCCGAATCCGTTCCGAAGCGCAGCGAGAATTCAATTTGCCTTGCCTTGGTCCAGGCACGTAAAGTTGGAAGTATTCGATCTCTTGGGGCGCCGCGTGGCCATATTGGCTGACGAGGGTCGGCTGGCCGGATTTCACGAGGTTGCACTCAATGGTGATCGCTTGCCCAGCGGCGTGTATGCGGTGCGGCTTACTGCCGGTACGCTGACCTCGGTTCATACCGTGCTTCGCGTGCGATGAGCACGAGGCAGCCCCATTCGCGCCGCCGCCTGTTTACAGTGCTGATGTGGTGTATTCCGGTGGCTTTCTTCCTGCTACTGGAATCGGGGCTGCGTGTGTTCGGTGTGGGAGGTTCATATCCGCTCTTTGTGCAGGTGCCGGAGGCACCGGACTACCTGGTCATGAACCAGGATATGGCAAAGCGCTATTTCGCCCGGGAGGTGCGTGTGCCAACGGGCCTGCACGATGTGTTTCTGGCCCAAAAGGACAGTCAGACCGTCCGAATCTTCGTGCAGGGAGGGTCCAGCGCAGCTGGCTACCCATACTACTATGGTGGCAGTTTTTCGCGGATGCTGGAGCAACGCCTGCAGCAGACTTGGCCAAGGCGCCGTATCGAAGTCGTAAACACCGCGGTGGCCGCGGTAAACTCGTACACGATGCTTGATCAGGTGGACGAGATCCTTGACCAGAGCCCTGATGCAGTGGTCATCTATGCGGGGCACAATGAATACTACGGTGCGCTCGGAGCCGGGTCTTCCGAGTCGCTGGGACGCTACCGGAGCGTAATCAATCTGTGCTTGTCACTGCGATCATGGCGTACACTTCAGGCACTGCGCATAATGATGGCCCGGGCGGGCGAGGTGGTGCGATCCCCGAATGAAAGGGAAAGCACGCTCATGGAACGCATGGTAGGCCGGCAGGCCATTCCATACCAGTCGCGAGTTTATGACGCAGGTATGCGTCAGTGGCGCGGCAATTTGAGAGCCATTCTGAAAAAGTACGAGCGCCGCAATGTGCCGGTATTTATGGGCACGCTGGCCAGCAATGAGCGCACCCATGCTCCCTTTATCAGCATGCCGTCGGAAGGTACGGACGTGGCCACATGGGAGGCGGCTTACAATGTGGCCTTAGAGGCAACGGAACTGTCCGCGGGCATTCACGCCATGGAGCCGGTGATTGCAATGGATTCGATAGCCGCGCAGCCGCATTTCGCGCTGGGGAAGATGTTGGACGCTGCGGGGATGTTCGACGAGGCCCGTGTGGCGTATCGGGCGGCCAAGGACCGGGACCAACTGCGTTTTAGGGCATCGGAAGAGGCAAACGCCGTAGTGCGTGAAGAGGTTAAGCGTAGCGGAGCCACACTTGTTGATACACAAGCGGCGTTGACGCGTGAAGCGCGTAATGGCATTATCGGCAGCGACCTTATGCTTGAGCACCTGCATCCCAATCTGGAAGGCTATTTTGTGGTGGCTGATGCTTTTTATGAGGCAATTTACACCGCAAGGCTAGGTGGCTTGGAGGCAAACTATGTGCCGAGAGCGGTCGCGCGGAAAGAAGTACTCTTTACGGTGGTAGATTCGCTGTTTGGTACTTACCGGGTGCGACAATTGCTCAGCTCGTGGCCGTTTGAGTCCATGGGGACGGTGCTGAACAGGATGGACACCGTGCAGGCGCGCAATTCTGTTGAAGCTATTGCGCTGGATTTATATCACGGGCGGGCACAGTGGTATGAGGCCACCGACCGCTTGCGTGCACACTATGAGACATCCGGCGATTTTCACCGTGCGCTTCGCGCAACGCTGGCCATGATTCAGCAGTATCCCTATCTGCCTCGCCCTTATGCGCTGGCGGCAGATATAATGATGCGACAGGGTCGAGTGCAAGAGGCGGTTGTGTACTTCGAGGCGGCGAATGACTTGGAGGAAACCGGGTCGGTGCATTACATGCTGGGCACGATCCATCTTCGCAACGGACGCTTGGTCAAGGCCGGGGAGCATTTGGGGCGAGCAGCAGATCTTGAGCCTGAAAGCGTTCAAATCCTGATGCAGCTGGCCCAGTACTATGTTTTAGTGCGCGAGTGGGAACAGGCGGAAACCACGGCTGAGCAGTTGCTTGAGGTTGATCCGGACCATGCGAATGCCCGTCAACTGGTGGCCTTCATTGTGCAGCAATCCATGTAGCGCATGTTCCGGGTTTGGGCCACATTCATGTTGCTGCTTGCCGCTTGTGACACATCAGATCCGGCAGTAGATGAGGACTTGCCTGAGGCTCAGGGCGCTTGCGAAGCAGACTGGGCCCGGGATGCCATCTTCTACCAGATTTTTCCGGAACGCTTCTGGAACGGGGACACGCTCAATGATCCCGTACGCACATCTGTCGACAACGCGGATCGTGTACCGGAATCGTGGCAGGTTATGCCATGGACATCAGATTGGTATACACGCGCGGAGTGGGAAACGGCCATGGGTGATGACTTCTACGACAGCGTCTTCCAGCGGCGCTATGGGGGCGACTTGCAAGGTGTGCTGGATCGGCTTCCTTACCTGGAGCAGTTGGGCGTAACTGCGGTGTATTTCAATCCACTGTTTCACGCGCGGTCGCTGCACAAATATGATGGTAGCAGTTTTCATCACATCGATCCGTATTTCGGACCCGATCCTGTGCGAGACTTGGCCCGCATGGCCTTAGAGTCGGATGATGATCCTGCTTCATGGGTATGGACGGCAGCAGACAGCCTTTTCCTGCACTTGGTTAATGAAATGCATATGCGCGGTATACGCGTTATCCTGGACGGCGTATTCAATCATACGGGGCGTGACTTTTTTGCTTTTGCGGATGTACGGGCGCATCAGGCCGCTTCGCGATATGCTGACTGGTACAACGTTTTAGTGTGGGATGACCCGGAAACTGAAGCCGATGAGTTTGATTACGAGGGTTGGTGGGACTACAAGCCACTGCCGGTATTCGCAGATAGCGAGGACAAAGCCAGCGTGCATCCGGATGTGGCGAAGTATGTCTTGGCGATAACGAAGCGCTGGATGGATCCAAATTCTGACGGCGATCCTTCGGACGGTATAGACGGATGGCGGCTTGACGTGGCGACCGAAGTGCCACCGGGTTTCTGGCGCTCATGGCATGCGGCAGTGTGCTCACTTAACCCCGCGGCTTACACTGTGGCGGAAATCTGGGACGAATCCGCACTTTTTCTAGCCGAGGCCGGGTTTATGGGTGCCATGAACTATCACGGATTCGCATTCCCGGCTAAGGGCTTTCTGATCGATGGCATGCTGATGCCGATCGAGTTCAGCGAGTTCCTAAGCTTGCCCAATTTGTACAGCGTACACCTCAACCTTATCGACTCGCACGATACAGATCGTCTGGCCTCAATGATTGTGAACGGCGCACCATCGGCATACGTACGCGAAGAGCGGTTTGATTATGACCTGGCTGCGAGCCCGCGCAGTTTGCCAACGTACAATGTGCAGGCGCCCAGCGAACGTGAGAGGCAGTTGCAGCGCCTGGTAGTGCTTTTGCAAATGACTTGGACCCATCCTCCCATGATCTATTACGGCTCAGAAGCCGGCATGTGGGGGGCGGATGATCCTGATGATCGTATGCCCATGGTTTGGCCGGAATTGGTATATGAAACGCAAACTCACGATCCCTTGGCCCGTCCCAGGCGTGCAGATCGTGTGGCGTTTGACAGCACGATATTTGACTTTTACCGGCGTGCCATGGCCCTTAGGCACAATCACGTAGCTCTGCGGCGAGGCGCTGTGGAGATACTCTTGGCGGACGATGCGCAAATGAGCTGGGCGTTTGCCCGGACGCACGATACGGGGCGGGTGATTGTGGCGTTTAACCGGAGTGAGGCCGAGGCCACGTTGCTGCTCGCGACTCCGGATCCGAAGGCGCCCCTGCACGTGAAATTAGTAACGCAGCCCGTAGACCTTGTCCTGATCTCGGACAGCACGGGGATCAGCCTTAAGTTGCCCGCGCTGACGGGTGCGGTACTTACTTACGGAATACCTGTCCCGTAAGCCCCGATCCCGAATGGGTGCACTGCCGTTTCGATACACACACTGGGATCCTGAGCGCCACGGGCGCGGGGTGAGCACGTTTGAGCGGCTCTTGGATCTTTTCCAGCATCTCTTGCAGTTCACAGCCGGTGATGCGGCGGAAGCGCTGAACTGGCTTACGCAGCTGGATGAGCGCTATGAGTTGACCGATGAAGAAATGGGTATGGGTGACTTTATCGAAGAGCTCAAGCGGCAGGGGTACATCCGGGAAGAGCAGGGCCAATTCGAGATTACGGTGCGAACGGAGCGTGCTCTGAGAAACCGGTCGCTCGAAGAGATATTTCGGCAATTGCGCAAGAGTGGACGCGGCAGGCATGCCACTCCCTACGAGGGCAAGGGGGACGAGCGGTTGCCGGAAACGCGTCCGTGGCAGTTTGGCGATGATCCGCATCTCCTCAACATCACACATACGTTGTCTAATTCCTACCGGCGGGGCGGGCTGGATGAATGGTCCTTGGCGGAGGAGGACTATGAGGTTCACGAGACGGATCATCACTCAAGTCAGTCCACCGTCCTTATGATCGACCTCAGCCACTCCATGATTCTGTACGGGGAGGACCGGATCACACCCGCACGAAAAACGGCCATGGCGCTGGCCGAACTTATTTTACGTCGCTACGCCAAGGACACCTTGGATATCGTGGCGTTCGGCGATGATGCCTGGGAGGTGTCTATAAGGGATTTGCCGTATCTCAAAGTGGGACCGTACCACACGAACACACGTGCCGGCCTGCAGCGTGCACGAGATATCTTGCGGCGGCGAAAGAATCTCAACCGTCAGATCTTCATGATTACTGACGGCAAGCCCAGTTGTCACTTTGAAGGCGGCCGCCTGTACAAGAATGTGTTTGGATTGGACCGTCGCATCGTAAACAAGGTGCTGGAAGAAGCCGTTATGTGCCGCCGGGAAGGGATCAAGATTACGACCTTTATGATTGCACGTGATCCGTATTTGCAGGGCTTTGTCCGGCAACTCACCGAGGCGAATCAGGGACGGGCATACTACGCGAGCTTGGACAATTTGGGTGAGTTCCTCTTTGAAGATTACGTTCGCAATCGGCGCAAGCGGGTACGGTGAGGCGTTTTGGGTCTTCCGTTCCGTCCGATTAAGCGCTTGGGCCAGCATTTTTTGGTCGATCCCAACACGGCGCGGCGCATTGTGGCCGCACTCAAAGCGTCCCGGATGGACAGTGTCGTGGAAATCGGTCCCGGGACCGGCGCACTGACCGAACTATTGTTGGAACGCTTCGAGCGCGTTGTGGCTGTTGAAGTTGATGCACGCGCGGCGACCTATCTGCGCAATACGTACCCTGATCTGACCCTTCTGGAGCAGGACGTGCTTGAGTGGGGCTGGTTGGATTGTGGGTCACCACCACTACATGTCATCGGTAATCTGCCATATAACATCACCAGTCCTGTAGTACTTTCTCTACTTGACGTGCGTGAAATCCTTGCGGAAGCGGTGTTCATGATGCAACTGGAGGTGGCCAAGCGTCTGGTGGCTTCGCCACGAACCAAGGCTTACGGCATTCCCAGCGTATTGGCACAGGTATATTCACGGCCGACCTTGCTTTTCAAAGTCAGCCGTAACGTGTTTGTCCCGAAACCTGCGGTGGAAAGTGCGGTTGTTCGGCTGGATTTTGCGGAGGCTACCGCGCCGGAGGTTCATGTGGGCAGGCTGCGCGGTGTCTTGCGCAGGGCATTTGGAACGCGGCGCAAAATGTTGCACAATTGTTTTCAGGCGTGGACGCGTCCGGCTGGTGTAACACTTCCGGAAAAATGGGCCCGTGCGCGCGCCGAGGAGCTGTCACCGGCTGATTACGTGCAACTCACGCAGTACTTTCTGGAGGTTTTGCCCGCCAACTCAAGACATTAATGTCCGCGCAGGAATCATCAAGTATCATGCCCGAGAGTACGTCGCCGGCTAAGGTGGATCCGACTTTTGCAAGCGCGCTTGTGGACCACTTGGATACAGGTGATCTAGACAGTGCTCTGGCACTTGTAGCTGAGCTCCACCCCGCCGATTTAGCTAGGCTGGCTCATCGGATGCCCCGGGAGTATGTGACGAAGCTTCTAATGGCACTTCCCGTCGAAACGGGGGCTGATGTACTCGCGGCGTGGGAAGAGGAGTACAGCGCCGAGATATTGGGCGATGTGCCGCCAGAGCACTTGGCCCCGCTGCTTAATGAGTTGGAGTCTGATGATGCAGCGGATGTGCTGGGTCAGATGGATGCTTCCGTGGTGCCGCACGTCTTGCCGGCGCTGGAGGACAGCGAGGCCATTCGCAACCTCCTGGAATACGATGCGGAAACGGCCGGCGGCATTATGGCTACGGAATACGTGGCTGTGCCCATGCATTGGACCGTGGCCGAAGCTACGGAGGAAGTACGTCGCAACGCTGAAACCGTGGAGGAGATCTACGTGATATTTGCGGTTGATGAGGCGGGTCGGCTCAATGGTTTTGTGTCGCTTAAGCGCTTGTTGCTTTCACCCTCTTCCGCCCTGATCGAGTACGTAATGCGCAAGGACATTCATTTTGTGACACCGGATATTGATCAGGAGGAAGTGGTGCGCATCATGGAGCGATATGATCTGGTATCGCTCGCGGTGGTTGATGAAGCGCACCAATTGATCGGGCGGGTTACGATAGACGATGCGATTGATGTAATTCGCGAAGAGGCGGAAGAGGATTACCAAAGGCTAAGTGGTATCACCGGAGATGAGGAGCCGACGGATTCAATAGTACGGATTACGCGCGGACGATTGCCGTGGCTGCTATTGGGTATGATTGGCGCCGCCATTGCTGGAAGCGTGATCGGCGTATTTGAGGAGAGCATTCGCAGGGTTTCGGTGCTGGCCTCGTTCATTCCCGTGGTGATGGCCATGGCGGGCAATGCCGGCATCCAGAGTTCGGCCATCATCGTGCAGGGACTGGCGTCAGGAGACGTGTGGTCTGCCAACATGTTGCGTCGTTTGGGCAAGGAGGTACTGGTGGCAGCTGTGAATGGAATCGCGTTGGCGGTGGCGATGGCTTTAGTTGTAGTGTTGGTGTTCATGGCGGGTGCAGGCATATGGCCGGATGTGGTGTTGGCGGCGCCGGAACCGGTGCGTCTGGCTGCGACCGCGGGCATGTCCTTATTCGTGGTGGTCCTTCTTGCAGCTGCGATCGGGGTTTCTATACCGCTTGTATTACACCGTGCAGGCATTGACCCGGCCTTGGCCACGGGTCCTTTCATAACGACCAGCAACGATATCATTGGCCTCGTGGTCTTCTTCACGCTCGCCACACTGCTGTATTTGCCGTTTCTGTAGGACGCACTTGCCCGCGGTGACCTGGCCGCCGACCGTGGCTTCAATGCCCTTATTACGGTCGATCGTGGTGTTGTATATCAGAAAAACGCTTTCCAGCTGCCGTTTCCTGCGACCAGTGTCAAGGTGCAGCACGATTTGGAGTCGATGGGTTCCGTGATGTTTCGACTATTTAGAAGATCGGAGCAGCGGGTTTACTTCGTATAGCAGGTCATCGCATTGGGCCTTATATCGCTGAGTTTTTGGGGCGGATTTAGTTGCACTTTAGAGGCGGGTAAGTGATTTTATATCAATCATGGCATGTAAGCTCATCATTGTCGCCTGAGGATCCTCCGCTGGGGTTAACCCTGAGCTTGCCTGCTAATTTCGTTTGATTATCAGGAGCGTCCATTGGTGCTTCGGTAGCTCCGGCAGATTCGGTGATGCCTCTTTTGACGGTCTGCCCATCAAGGCGCCCTGTTTGTGGGAGGGCTCTGAAGCGGTCTTGGCGGTATGTAACGGCAGACTCCATTGTGGTCATCTGAACCTCTTGTGAGTACGGCATACATCGGGATCTGGCCATCGGGGCACTCGTTAAGAAGTCCAGACGAAAACGATGCAGTACTGGGCTAGGTTGATTAATCTTAGAAACACGGTGAATCACAATTACAGATATGCAGCTCTAACGTCCAAACTGGATTACATTTGTATGTTTTGTCCCCGCTTTGAACAATCGGCGAGTCCTACCCGGTGTGGCACCGGATCAGGGGTTGGCTGAAGAATAACACAATCCAATGGGGAACCCGAAAGGGTCGGTGATGCGGTCCGGCTCGCAGCCCCAGCGGGTTTTACGGTGTTGGGTATTTCTGTTAGTGTTGGTGGCAGAACGTCCCGTCTTCGCCCAGTCGCAGCCGGTGTGCGACCTTGGGCTGCACCCGGAGGGGGCCTGCGGGCAGCTGGAGGGGTTCCGGGGCGAATTTTCTATGAGCCGGCCGGGGCGTATCGGGATGTGGGCCGGCCGTTCTATGCGTAATCGCCCGTACGGAGGCCGCTTCCGGCCTCGTCCGCCCTGCGATACCCGCCTGCTGGTGTTCGGTCGTGATCCTGGAGGCTGTACGGACGGCGGGCCCTTGGGCCCGGGATTCCTGCGTTCCTGTGGCCGGGGCCCGGGGGCGGGTTGTACGCCATGGGGGCGGCGACCAGCCGGGTCATGGACGGAATCCAAGCGGATCCTTCCATCGGCCGGGCCATGGGATCTGGTTTGGAATGGACTGGACTCGTCTGCCCTGGGACCACGCTGTCCTCCATCGGGACCCGGTTCTTTGGCGGCGCGCCAGCTGGAGATCTTTTGGATTACGATGATCCAAGGCCCCCGGTTCTTATTCCCGCTGAGGCCGGCCGGGGATTGTCGGGGTCATCGCCTGCTCGTCGATGATGACTCCCCACCGAATTTCGCGGGTCGTGATGGGCTTAGGCCAGTGTCGCCCCTGCGGGAACCATCCGTTTCGATTCCGTCGAAACGCATGGGCCCCTATGATCCGTCTGGGGATCTCGAAAGGCTCGGCGCGCCGGCGGGATCGGCTTCAACCCGCCAGCGCACGAATGGAACGCAGCCAGAGGCCGTCGTCCGTGTGGCCGGGGCCGAGGGCCAGTCCGGAAAGAATGAAGTGTGCCCATTTCCTGACAAGTTTGATATTGGCGTATGGGAGGGCGAATCATGCATCGTAGGCTCATTTTGCTATAAGAGGAACCAAGAGCCGGCGGCCGAGGATCTGGTGTATACGGTGAAGTTTGAGGGCGCCGAAGCGGAAGAAGGCGTGGATATTGATCTGCCGGATCCATTCGAGGTGACGATTAAACAGGGCGATATCTCAAGCGATACCGTTACGGTGAGTTTTACGGCATTTCAAGACGGTCTGCCAGAGGGAGACGAGGTCTTCTACTCCTACTGCGAATATAATGGTCGAGCCGGTCGCAAGACGGCCTCCGCTGTTTTAGATCGGGACGGTTGGAAAATCGTTACTCAAACGACGCGGGAAGATGAAGGGCCGATGACGTACGACCTGGTCTTTCCAGTGCCCGTTGTCCGGGACCTCCGTATAGAATACGAGACCCAGCCGGGGACCGCCGTGGCCGACGAAGATTACATTGATACGGTCGGCTTTGAAGATTTTCTTGTTGGGGACTCTTCGAAAACCGTTTCCGTTCCCTTGATTGACGATTGGATCCACGAGGACCAGGAATACTTCGCCTTCGTGTCTTCTTCTGAAGATTATCATATGAGTTATATTTATAGATCCCGCATCGACGACGATGACGGGTCGTACGACTTGCGTGTAGAGCCGACACGTCTGGAGATTCTTGAGGGGGCCAGCGATTATTTCGAAGTGGGGGTCTCATCGGCGCCGTCGTCGGACGTGACCCTTTCCGTCACCGGCCACGCGGGCACCGATTTGGCTCTTTCCGAGGAAACCTGGACGATTACGCCAGACCATTGGAGGTCGCGTCGACGGGTAACCGTGACCGCCGGGCCGGACAGCGATACGGCCGAGGACGAAGCAACGCTCACCGTGCGGGCCAGCGGAGCCGAATTCGAGGGGGAGCAAGAAACGGTCAGCGTTAAAGTGGTGGAAGAATTCCGCACACTCGTCGTGGAGGATGGAGTGGCCGAGGAGCACGCGGGCGACGC
>JAAXGT010000169.1 GCA_012271205.1 Rhodothermales bacterium | reverse complement strand
GCAGGCCGCTCGGATCACCGCTAGCGTCAGATGTTCTGGATAGTTTTGCAAGAGGTTCCCCTGTAAACTATTGGAGACGGCGGACGCGGGCTCTGTCAACTTTCACCCCCCTGTGGGAGGAGGGGGAGTTCGCGCGCATCCCAAATGGTCCGGCCCAGACAGGCGACCTCTGGGACCCGCGATGAGTCATACCGTTACGACGATGTAGGGCCATCGCGGATAGCCGATGTTTCGTTGCCTCAACCCTCTGGGACAGATAAGTCCGGTGTGCACGTTTGTGGCTTCGCCAGTGGTTTTGCCACAAGCACAGGATGTTTGCCCTTGGATCCCTCCAGGATGTTGCTCAGTGGCAGGCCTTCGCCTGTAGTATGGGCACATGGTCTGTGGTAAAGACGTTTCAATATGTTATCCAAATGGGGGTGTCATGATGCCGCAGGTTCGCACGTTCGCACAAATTCGGTCCGAGTTTCTAGAGTTTTTCCGGCAAAAAGACCACGCAATCGTGCCGAGCGCACCGATGATACCCTGGGGGGATTCCTCCATTCTTTTCATAAACGCTGGGATGAACCAGTTTAAGGATGTCTTTTTGGGCACAGGCACACGACCATACACGCGCGCAGCAGACAGCCAAAAATGCCTGCGTGTTTCCGGCAAGCACAATGATCTGGAAGAGGTGGGACATGACACTTACCACCACACATTTTTTGAGATGCTTGGCAATTGGAGCTTCGGCGATTATTTCAAAGACGAAGCCATAGCCTGGGCCTGGGAATTATTGCACGAGCGCTGGAAGCTGCCGGCGGATCGTCTGTATGCAACCGTGCACGAGGGGGACGCTGTACTGGGGCTCAAGGCCGACGACGAGGCGGCAAGGCTCTGGCGCCGACACTTGCCTGCAGATCAGGTCCTTTACGGCAGCACAAAGGATAATTTCTGGATGATGGGAGAGACCGGCCCTTGCGGCCCGTGCTCCGAAATTCATATTGACCTGCGCAGCGACGACGAGCGTGCACGCATTGCCGGATCGGAGTGTGTCAATCAGGCAGATCCCTTGGTAATAGAACTCTGGAATCTGGTCTTTATTCAGTTCAACGCAATAGGAGATAATAAGCTGGAGCGGCTAACGGCGTGCCATGTGGATACCGGCATGGGGCTGGAGCGGCTAACGGCGATCCTGCAAGGAAAGACAAGTACCTATGACACGGACATCTTTGATCGGCTTATGTGTCGCATCGCGGAGCTCACGCCGCTGGAGGGTGTGTGGGGCTATGATGATCTGCATGCAGATTTGGATGCGGAACGGATTCGGGTCGCAATGCGCGTGGTCGCCGACCACATTCGGGCGATTGTCTTTGCTATAGCCGACGGAGCGGTTCCCGGCAACGTGGGTCAGGGCTATGTCATCCGCAGAATTCTGCGGCGGGCCGTGCGATATGGATATACGTGCCTCGCGTTCAAAGAACCGTTTCTATGTCAACTGGTCAAGGCAGTCGTCGATCAGTATGGACCGCATTATCCGGACCTGTGTGACCAGGCTGACCGCATTATCGGAAATGTCAAAGGCGAGGAAGCAGCCTTCTTGAAAACGCTGGGTAAGGGCTTGGAGCTATATGATGTAGCCGCCGACTGGGTCGAGATGTTTGCGGATGGTAATGGTTTGGATTCTGCAGCCAGACAGCGCATGGCCAAAGACGCACAGATGATGGATCTGTTGCGCAAGGCCTATCCCGATAGTGGCGCCCCAGTGGACTTATTTGCACGTGACGCCGGCCTCGGCAAGGTCCCGGGTGCCATTGCGTTCCTGTTGCATGACACTTATGGATTCCCAGTAGACCTTACGCAACTGATTGCTCGTGAGCGCGGGAATTCTGTAGACATGGAGCGATACGAAGCGCTCATGACGGAGCAACGAAAGCGAGCCCGAAAGGCGGCAACGTTTGATCTGGTCCCCCAAGTGATTGCGGCAGATGCCCCTTCTACCGATGCGACGCAATTTGTCGGATATGAGGATAAAATTATTGAGGATGCGCAAGTTTTGGCCGTTGTAAATGAGGAGCGCATCTGCGCTATCATACTGGATCGCACACCGTTCTATGCTGAAAGTGGTGGACAGGTAGGGGATATGGGCGAGCTGGTCGTAGGTGGTGAAACGATAAGCGTGCTCGACACGCAGGTTTCAGATTCGTGCATTCTACATATTGTAAACCGGCTACCTGATAGTCTGGAAGGGCTGGTTATCGCAAGGATAGACGAAGGGCGCCGGCACCGTATCGCAAAGCACCATACGGCGACTCACTTAATGCATGCCGCTCTGCGTGAGGTGCTGGGATCGGGCGTCGCACAAAAAGGCTCACTGGTCGCACCGGGGCATCTCCGATTCGATTTTAATCACTATCAGCGCGTAAGCCCTGCCGAATTGAAACACATCCAGGATCGCGTCAATGAGATGGTGCAGCGCAACATAGAAGCAGAGATTGAAGAAAGAGTGCCTTATGCGGAGGCCCTTTCCCGGGGGGCTACCGCACTCTTCGGGGAGAAATATGGTGACTATGTACGCGTGGTCACCTTCGACGAAAAGTTCTCTGTTGAGCTTTGCGGGGGGACACATGTGCAGGCGACTGGCGAGCTGGGGCTTTTTCTTCTTCAGTCAGAGGGTTCAGTGGCTGCTGGCGTCCGCCGAGTCGAAGCAGTTACCGGTAAAGACGCGCTGGCAGTTGTGGTTCGCCAGCATGACGAACTTGAAGGTGTGCGCGGACAGTTCAAGGGGGGGCAGCATTCTCTGGAAGAGACAGTGGCAGATCTACTGGAAACCAACCGGGCGCTGCAGAAGCAAGTCGAACGGCTGCAGCGTGAACGCTTGGCTGCACGACTGGATATCCTGATTCAGAATGCCCGCAACGAGGGGCATGTTCGACTGGTAACAGGGAGTGTGGAAGGGGTCGGCATGGATGCTCTGCGCGTACTGGGCCAGTCCTTACGGGATCGAATGGGGAAATCCAGTGTGAGCGTACTTGGTACGGCGGACCTCGCCGCAGGTAAAGCCTACCTAGTTGCTGCCGTGTCCGATGATTTGGTGTGCAATAAAGTGCATGCCGGAAGATTCGTGCGACAACTTGCGCAGCGTATCGGTGGCGGGGGGGGTGGGCGTCCGGAACTGGCTACCGCGGGTGGACGGCAGCCGGAAAAGCTGGGGCAGGCTTTGGATGCGGCCGGCGAAGTGCTGCGGGAATTAATGCGGCAGGCGGCGTGACGCCAGCTGCTGCTTGGCGGTAAAACTCGGGTGCAGTCAGGTGCGTTTATATACCCGACGGAGGGGTGCCGGAGTGGTCGAACGGGGTGGTCTCGAAAACCATTGTAGGCTCTGCCTACCGGGGGTTCGAATCCCTCCCCCTCCGCACTGGTTTGCAGTGGTGCTGCTGCTCTTCATTTTCCTGTCGCAAGAGGCCGCCGCCCAGTACCAATACATTCGATACGAGCCGGCCGTGCGCCCGCCAGGGACGCGCCACCTGGTGCATCGCACGCCACATTTCGAAATCATCTTTGAGGCCGGATCGGAAGTCGAAGCGCATGAGGCTGCCGACATCTTGGAAAGTCAGCTAGGACGCACGCAGGCGCTGATTGGGTACGCGCGAAAAATGTACATGCCGGTCGTGCTCAATGCGTTCAGCGACCGCGCCGGCGGATATGTTCACACGCTACCGTTCCGGCAGGAAATTGATATCGCTCACATCAAGGCCAGCCGACTCTCAGCGCACTACACGTCTTGGATGCAGGCTGTGCTCCCGCATGAACTGGTGCATGCGGTTCAGGGCGAAGCTGGTGGCGGTTTCGCTTTAGGCACGCTTGTTCGCTACCTCGCGCCTGATGTGGCACGATCCGTGAATTTCGGGCTGCCACCAGGACTCAATGAAGGTGTGGCGGTCTATCATGAAAGTCGTGTGCAGCCGCGTGCAGGCCGGCTTAACGACGCGCGGTTTCAAATGCAGTTCTATGCCGCAGCGCTGTCTGAACGCCCTTGGAATCTGGTGCAACTATTCGAGGCGCCAACGTACGTGTGGCCTCTAGGACGGCATTATATAGGCGGCGCCAATTTCTACACCTGGCAGGTGGCGCAAGATAGCGGCGAATTCTTCCGGCGCATGCGCGCACGCCGGTGGCGATTTCCCGTTGGATTGACCGGTCTGGACTTGGCTCGCACGACCGGATCACCTCTCAAAGAGTTGCGGCAAAGGTTTCAGCGTGAAACCGCAGAGGCGGTCCGCACCGTGCTGGAAGCACGGGGTCCGCTGACCGAAGCTGAGGTGATCAGTGAGGGCAAGGGACTTATCCATCGTCGCCCGCAGTGGCTGACAGATTCCACACTTATTGTATATCGCAGCGGATATGAGGTGACAAGCGGCCTCTATGAGGTTCATGTTTACAGCGGGAAAAGCAGGAGGCTGCTGGAAACATCTCTACCCGAGGATGCCTATTTCAGGCTGCAGGACAGTACGATACTGTTTTCGCGGTATGTGCGAGACCGCCTGGTAGCAGAAGAGTGGACCGCCGACGTGTTCGGATATGACCTGAATACACGGCGGACAACCCGACTCACGAAAGGCGCGCGCGTCTTTGCACCGGTTCAGGTGCCGGGGGCCATCTGGGGATTGCAAACCGACGGCCAGCGAAACCGCTGGATCGAAGTTACATCTGATAATGCGATTCGTGTGCTGGTGCCCCGCCGGCGTGTCACATATCTCGAGATTGCACCCAGTCCAAAGCAGAATGTGGCGGCAGTGATCGTCCGGCATGACGGACTGCAGGGTATTTACCGCGCTTTATGGATAGCTCCCGGACACTTGGATTTGAGTCCGTGGGTATTCCTGCCCGAGGCCGCCATTCACGAAGTGTCCTGGGGTCCTCATGGACGCTATTTAATCTTTACAGCTGATCTGAACGGTGTCTCCAATGTATTTAGCCATGACACATTCCAGGATCTCACGGTCCAGCTGACCAACGTTGCCTTTGGGGCTTTCGATGCAGAGCTGTCGCCCGACGGAAGGACGCTGGTCTACGTGGATTATCAGCATGAGCAGTACAATCTGGTTCGTACACCTTTTGAGTCGAACGGTATCGCAGAGGTGCAGCGACTGGATGGGCCCGAGATTCCCGTCATTGCCCCGGTACCGGAAGTTCCGGAAGACTTTGAGGCCGTGCCGTATTCGTTGCGCGGGCGTCTGAAGCCACGTGTGCTGTTGCCACTAATCAAGTATTCGCTCGGCGAACCGGAACGCAGGCTGGGTCTGGGAACGGGAATGGTGCTCTATGGTGCGGACCCACTGCGGCGACGCACTTGGTCAGCGGAGGGTTTTCATCAGGCACACCGGCTGTGGGGCCGCCTGGAAACAGGCAGCACGGTGGGCCCCGTCCAATCGGTCATTTATGCATATTGGCGCCCGTCGACGAGAGAAGCGGCGGTTTCTACTGGCGAAAACACATTTGTTCGCCGAAGCTACGGGTTGGATTTGCGAGGTGCCGGACTGCAACTGCGTCTTCCCTTGTATCTGGAATCCAGCGTACGCACAACCCGTGCGCTGTTTGTCGTCAACGCAATTGCGGAAGAAGAGCGATGGTTTAGCTTTGATGGCGGGCCCGTACCCTTTCACCAAGGCACGGGCACATTTCTGGGACGATACCTGGGGCGGGCTGCCGTGCGCACGAGTGCCTACGTGGGGTACCGCCTGCAACAGAACCGGCGAGATTTGTGGCCCCGCAGGGGGGCGTCGGTGAGTCTGCACAGCCATGCAGACGTATGGGATGAGTTGAATCAGCCGCGGCGCGGCTTGCTGTTGCGAGGGGC
Organism: Rhodothermales bacterium; assembly: GCA_012271205.1. GTDB lineage: Bacteria > Bacteroidota > Rhodothermia > Rhodothermales > Bin80 > JAAXGT01. Next base: position 6,406 of record JAAXGT010000169.1, on the reverse strand, counting down.
TCTATACTGGTCGCTGCGAAGCAGATTGCATACGGGCGTCCGATTTTCAGGACAGCTTCTCGTACAGAATCGTGAAGGGGTGTTTCATCCAAGCCTCTTCTTGCCACGCGGTTACGAGAATGCGTTTGTCGGTCGCGCTACGTTGCTCAACGCAATCGTGGAAGTTATTCAGCCGCTTTGGTTCATAGAAAACGGGCTGTTACGGGTTCCCTCGTACTTCAAGGTGCTGTACGTGTACGGCTTCACGGGACAGGTAATCACGGTGCTCCACACTACACGAAATAGCGACGCACGCTCGGGTGGCGTGGGTCTGGGCCTTCAGTGGCGTGTGATGCATTATTTGGATATGGATGTTCGATTCGGGTTCAACCCGCTGGTTTCGAATGGGGAGCGTTTCGTTTTCCGTTAGTCCGGGAAACCGAAGGCGCATGCCGCAGGTAGAGCACGGTATGCAACGAAGGATTATCTACATAGTAGTGCTGTTTGCGCTTGGCATCTTGATTCCAGTGTCACAGACCATCGCGCGCGAGTTCCAGTGTGTTGCCCAGATCAATTACAGGCAACTGGAAGGATCGGGATTTGGGTTCCTGGATGAGCTCAAAGATCTTGTCGAGGATTATATGAACAACAACAACTGGACGGACGACCGTTTCGAGTCGGAAGAATTGATCGAATGCTCCATACAGATTGTGTTTCTGGAAAATTTCACGATGACATCTTTCCGCGCCCGGCTGGTCCTGGCCAGTAAACGTCCGATCTATGGGACGACGGCCAAGACGACAGTGCTGCAAATCAGTGACGATAATTGGGAATTCTCTTATTCCCAGGGCACTCCGTTAATCTTTGAGGTAGAGCGTTTTGATGCGCTGACCTCCGTGCTCGACTACTATGCGTATCTCATGCTCGCATACGATTACGATTCGTTCAGTGAGATGGGGGGCGAAGCGCACATGCAGCAGGCAAAGCGGATTCAGCAGCTGGCTACGGCGGCGAACGCGGCGGGGTGGAGTACGCTGGAGCGTGAAGGACGCTTCCGGATTGTCGACCAGATGACCGATGCCCGCTTCAAGCCACTGCGGGAGGCCTATTTCAAGTACCACTTCGGAGGGCTGGACCACTTTACGCAGGATACTGAAGCGGCGCGTGGAGTCGTGCTTGAAGTATTGTCAACCTTGCATGAACTCTACGAAGATCTGTCTCGTCAGTACGTGTTTGAGATTTTCTTCTCAACCAAGTACGAGGAGTTGGTGGGCCTGTTTGAGCAATCTGAGGAAAGCGGGGCCGCCTATGATGTGCTTTCAAAGGTTGACCCAGGACATCTCACCAGTTACAATGATCTTGTTCAATAATTCGATAATTGCAGCATGAAGACCAGAACCGCAATCATAGTCCTGAGCTTCAGCCTTCTGGCTGCTGGCGCTGTGGGTGTAAGTATGCTGCAGGGCCGGCAGGCGCTGCCCCTTATGGTAGTCTACAAGTCCCCGACGTGCGGTTGCTGTGTCAAGTGGGCTCAACGCATGAAGGATGCCGGGTTTGACGTCGAAACGCGGGATCTGGACAATATGGGGGGGATAAAGCAGAACTACGGCATACCGAAAGCGGTCACATCCTGCCACACGGCCGTTGTGGAGGGCTACGTCGTAGAGGGCCATGTGCCGGGGCGATACGTGAAGCGTCTTTTGGAAGAGAAGCCTGACGTATTGGGGTTGGCAGTTCCGGGTATGCCGATCGGTTCCCCCGGAATGGAAGGGCCAAATCCTCAGTCTTATGACGTATTGAAGATTAAACGAGACAAAACGACCAGTGTATATGCCCACGTGCAGGCAAATCCTCAGTAGGAGTCTATGATCTTGCCGATTCGCCTGTTTGGCGATCCTGTGCTGCGCACCCGTACAATCAAAGTGGGCGACGTGACCGATGAGGTGGAAGCTCTGATTGGCAATATGCTGGACACGATGCGAAACGCGGCCGGCATCGGACTCGCGGCCCCGCAGGTCGGGCGCACTGATCGCATCTTTGTGATTGATATCGGTCCACTTCTTGAAGACTTGCCTGAACGGGAGCGGCAGAATGTACCCCCACAGCCGATGGTCTTCCTGAATGCCGAAATCATTTCTGAGAGCGAAGCAGAAGAGGAGTTTGAGGAAGGGTGCCTTTCCATTCCGGATATCCGTGAATCCGTAATTCGCCCAGAGGAAATACGCATTGAATACCAGAACAGGAATATGGAGGCGCAGTCACTGAGGATTGGTGGGTTTCTCTCACGCGTAATTCAGCATGAATATGATCACCTGAACGGAATGCTGTTCACTGATCACATCAGTGCTTTTCGCCGGAATCTTTTAAGAAGAAGGCTGAGGGAGATTGCGCGTGGAGAAGTGGAAGCTGCGTATCCCATCCAAGTGGCCCATGCCCTGAAGTGAATGATGTGCGGACCCAATGTAAGACGTCTGTCCATTTTCCTGTGCCCTATCTTATGTGTCGGGCACCGCAGGTATCTCGGTGTACGGTTTCTTTCACAGGCATGCTGTTGCAACTGCAACTTGAATATGCGGACCGACCCTCCGCGGTTGTATTTTCGTTGGTGCTGACAGCGGTGTCTATTCTTGGTCGCCTTTTCTCCCACGCCGCAGCCAGTGCTGTTTTGACTGCACTGCTTCTGGCTGCATCTCCGGTTGTTGCCGGGCAAACCCGCGTGTCGAATCCCACCCTTCGGATTGAGCTACCTACCGACAACGAGGCACTGTTCGAGGGTGACGGACCTGCATTCTATCAGTACACCGACAGGGTAATCAGACCAGGCGTCGCGCCCCCATGGACCGGCGGCAAATACGGGTTTGTTCGTAATATTCACGTGGTTCGCGGCAATGTCATTTACAGCCGGTTCCACGAAGGGGTGGATATAAGGCCGTTGCGCCGTTCATCCAGTGGCGAACCCCTCGACGAAGTGCGCAGCATCGACGACGGCGTGGTCGCATATGTCAACCGGCGCGCGTCAACATCCAGCTATGGGCACTACGTCGTAATCGAACACTGGTGGGGGGGTGCCCCCTATTACAGTTTGTACGCCCACTTGGCCAACTTGGATGTGGACATTGGCCAGGCAGTGGCGCGTGGGGAGAAAATCGGGCAGTTGGGCTACACAGGAGTGGGCATCAACCGGCGGCGTGCCCACGTGCATCTGGAAATCAATTTACTGGTCAATCAGTCCTTTCAGGCATGGTACGACACACATTATTCGAATCATGTCCCCAATTATCATGGCATTTTCAATGGGAGAAATCTGCTCGGGTTGGACGTGTCCGAGTTGTTTCTCGGGCTTCGGCAAGATTCACTGCTTACCATCCCTGAATTCTTGAGTCGACAGGAGCCGTTTTTTGAAGTCACCGTGCCAGGCGGTGAAATGCTGGATATTCTGTGGCGCTATCCCTGGTTGTCGCCAGAGCTGGATTCGTGGTCTTATCTGTTTGGTCCCGTCCCTGAGCCCGGTGCTTCGTGGATCATTTCATTTGCGCGGTCAGGTCTGCCGTTACACATTGAGTCAACTGAAGAACCAGTGGATGAGCCTCAAGTCCTGGTACTAAAGCAGACCACAATTCCGTATCAGTATTTGACTAATGGACTGGTGCGGGGTACGGGAAGCAATTACAGTCTTTCCGCCTCAGGACGGCGTCTGATTGATCTGATAACGCGGCCCTCTCCGGACTGGCGCGATCCGTCGTTTTGACATGAGTATACTGCGCGTTAACGGATGAATGCACCAGCATTCGCGCGCGCGGCCATGCTTCTTGGATTCATGCTCGCAGTTGCAGGGACGCACGCACAAAGTGTCCCTTCCATAGTGGGGCTTGTGCTGGATGTAAGTTCCGATGTGCCGCTGGCCGGTGCAACGGTGGTTATTCCGGGAACGTTGTACGGCACGGAAACGGGGTCAGATGGTACGTTTGTCTTTAACTTAATTGAAGCAGGTTCATATGAACTTGCCGTCAGTGCCGTCGGATATCACACGTTGCGTCAAGTAGTCACCGTCGCTGCGGACACCGTATTGGAGGTGCGATTGGCACTAAGGCGCAGGGCCGCACCCATTCCAGAGTTTAGTCCCGTTGTCGCTGGCTACCAAGTGCGAGTGCACGAATTACAAGCCGCGCTGCAGCGTCTGCCCGGACTCTTGCCCGGTCGCCGCAGCGGAATTGATTTTGCCTATCTGCTGCGTGGTCTCCAAGCGGCTATTTATGTGGACGGCGTGCGGATGCTGGAAGCGGATCGGGTCCTATTGGCAGCGGACCAGGTGAATATGGCGCACTTGGCCGGTGGACCTGTTGCGCTTGATCGGGGTCTCGGGGGTATGCACTTGATTCGGTCCCGCCCGGCGCTGTCTAGCACTGAATTTGCCTACGATTCCCGCACCAGAGGTGTGCGGACGACAATCACACTCAACCGCACCAAAGTGCGGGGATATGGCAATATTCAAGGTATTTATCACGCGGTCCAGAATTATACCGACGGAAGCGGAAACCTGCAGGCTGCGGAAGAATCGGCCGGATGCCTCGATACGTGGGGACAGCTTGATCTCGGACGGGGCCATCAAGTATACGGGCGTGCTGCGATGGAATACCGCCGAAGGCCTGTTCATCGTGCGCTGGAGCGCCAAAATCTCTTTGTGCGCTATACCTACGCAGATAATCAGCGCGTTCTGCGTAACCTGACCGTGCAAACTTCTTGGCAGCGCGTGGCAGGCTTTGTTGAGGCACGGCAGCACAGTGCACGCATGGCCGTGAGACTTGCTCCGGCTCGCACATGGCAAGTTAGCACTGGAAGCGACTACTACGCACTTCCAGAAACGCGAACACATGAGGCGGGTGCGTTTATCAGATTCGCACACGCATCCGACAGGGTTGCGATTGCGGCTGTCGGACGTTTTGACCACATAGGTCAGGACAGGTCGAATGTACAGTACTGGAGTGCCGAGGCCGCAGGCAAGTGGACGGTGTCCCGCACATGGGCACTCATGGCTGGTGGGGGGCGCTCGACTGCTATTCGATCCAACACCATAATCCGACAGATCTTGCATCAGGTTGATCTGGGGACTACGTGGAGGGCGGCCACATTGCGGGCCTATGTACGCAGTCTCGGAGAGGACCAATTATCTGGATTGGACCTGTACGCTCAACTGTCTTTGCCTCGCGGTGCTGGTAAGATGAAAATATCGGCTACTTTGATTAATGATACCACCCTTCCTCCAGCTTGGGGCGGCCTGGAGCTGATCGTGACGGCTCCTGCCCGCTTGGCCCAGCTGGGAATATATACATTCGGGGTGCTGCAGTCGGACCAATGGACCGCTTGGTTCACGGGTGATATGTGGCTGCAGGTGCAACTACCGCGTACGATGGCGCTGCGGCTTGCCATAACCAACGTCTTGAATCGCACGTATGCGTGGCCAATGAGTCATACCGCCCCCACAGGCATACTGGCGGAGCCCGGCCGATCGTTTATGATCAGTCTGCGTTATGGTCGTTAAAAAGTGCAGCAACGCGCTGTGCGGTTTCCGTAAAGGGTCGGAACCGGCACTCCAGCTCGCGCACAGCCTTTTTGTTCGAGGCCGGCCACTGAGCCGCGTTGCTGCGTGCGAGTGTCCGTGTAAAGAGCGGTGATTGTCCGGAGAGCGCAGCCCAGATTTCCATTATTGCTCCTGCGGTTGTGGCGATGCCCAGAGGCAAGGGCCAGCGCGGCCGAGTTACACGCAACGCATCCGCAAGGTTTTCGAGCACTGTACGCCAAGACAGGTTTTCGCTGCCCAGAATGTATCGTTCTCCAGTTCGACCCGCCTGCCAGGCCCGGATGTGTCCAGCAGCCACGTCTTCCACGTCAACCACGTTGATTGTACCTCTGGGATAAACTTTTAGGCGCCCCGTTTTCAGATAGTGCGCTATCAGGGTCGTGTTTTGATGTCTTCGGCCAGGTCCGAAAACGAGAGTAGGATTCACTATTACGGCGTCCAGCCCTTCGGCAATACCGCGAAAGATTTGCAACTCAGCTTCGTGTTTGGAGATGGCATACGGGGTGTTGAATTTTCCGGGCTGCCATGCCACAGACTCATCTACTGGCGAGCTATTGTCGGCAAATCGACCCAGTGCCGCAATGCTGGAAGTGTGGATTAGCCGCTTTACGCCCTCTTCCAAAGAGGCATTGACCACATTGGCAGTACCTTCCACGTTAGCGCGCTGCACGCGCCGGGCCCCCAAGTCGACTATTGCAGCGGCATGAAAGACAACTTCTGTCTCGCGTACGGCGTCAGAAACTGATTCGGGATCAGTAATACTTCCGATTGCATGCTCTACATGGCAAGCTGCCTCGCCCAAAAGGTCCAGTTTCGAAGATTCGCGGCGCAGTATGCGCACCTGATGGC
>JAAXGT010000184.1 GCA_012271205.1 Rhodothermales bacterium | reverse complement strand
CGTTTACGCAGGCGAAGAAGTACGGAAGCGACGCGGTGGAGTTCGACCAGATCGACAAGGCGCCGGAGGAGAGGGAGCGGGGGATCACGATCGCGACGGCGCATGTGGAGTATGAGACGTCGGCGCGGCATTATGCGCATGTGGACTGTCCGGGGCACGCGGACTATGTGAAGAACATGGTAACGGGGGCGGCGCAGATGGACGGGGCGATTTTGGTGGTGGATGCTTCGGACGGGCCGATGCCGCAGACGCGGGAGCACATCTTGTTGGCGCGTCAGGTGGGGGTACCGTACATCGTGGTGTTCCTGAACAAGGTGGATTTGGTGGATGACGAGGAGTTGTTGGAGTTGGTGGAGCTGGAGGTGCGGGAGTTGTTGGAGGCGTATGAGTTTCCGGGGGAGGAGATTCCGGTGGTGCGGGGTTCGGCGCTGGGGGCGTTGCAGGGAGAGGCGGAAGGGGAGGAGGCGGTCTTGGCGTTGATGGAGGCGGTGGACGGGTATGTACCGACGCCGGAGCGGGAGAAGGACAAGCCGTTTTTGATGCCGGTGGAGGATGTATTTTCGATCACGGGTCGGGGGACGGTGGCGACGGGCCGAATCGAGCGGGGGGTCATCCGGACGGGGGAGAAGGTGGAGATTGTGGGGATCCGTTCGGAGGAGACCACGACGACGGTAACGGGGGTGGAGATGTTCCGGAAGATTTTGAACGAGGGGCAGGCGGGGGACAACGTGGGGTTGTTGTTGCGGGGCGTGGCGAAGGATGGGGTGGAGCGGGGCCAGGTGATTGTGCATCCGGGATCGATCACGCCGCACCAGGTGTTTACGTGTGAGGTGTATGTACTGGGGAAAGAAGAGGGGGGTCGACACACGCCGTTTTTCAAGGGCTACCGGCCGCAGTTTTACTTTCGGACGACGGACGTGACCGGGGACATCGAGTTGCCGTCGGGGGTGGAGATGGTGATGCCGGGCGACAACACGCAATTCAAGGTGCAACTGATCCAGCCCGTGGCAATGGAGCAGGGCTTGCGCTTTGCGATCCGGGAGGGCGGCCGCACGGTCGGCGCCGGCGTCGTAACCCGGATTTTGGACTGAGACTTACGGGTGTAGCTCAACTGGCAGAGCAGCGGTCTCCAAAACCGCAGGTTGTGGGTTCAAGTCCTACCACCCGTGCCAGAGGCATAATGAATCTGAGATTGATATGAAGATATTCAACAAGTTAAGCACCTACGTCGATGAGGTTGTCACCGAAATGCGCAAAGCCAGTTGGCCGCGCCGAAAAGAATTAATGAGCCACACCGTGATCACCCTGGTTGCCAGTGTGGCGCTGGCTCTGTTCATCTTCGGGGCGGATCGTGTGATCAGCTACGTATTGGACATCATCTATCCGGGATAAGGAGGCAGAAAATGGCCGTTTGGACGGAACAGGAATACAAATTCAAGTGGTACGCGCTCCAGACGTTTTCCGGGCACGAGAAAAAAGTCAAAGAGTATATCGAAACGGTGATCGAGCGGGAAGGACTTCAGCATCAGTTGAAGGAAATCCTGATACCGACGCAGAACGTATTCGTCATGCGTGGCGGCAAGAAACGCACACGCGAAAAGACGGATTTTCCGGGCTATGTGCTAGTGAATGCGGCGCTGGATACCCGGCTCGTGCATGTGTTCAAGGAGCAGATCTTCAAGCAGAAAAAAGAGGCGATCAAGTGGCTGCCGAGCCGGGACCATCCGGGTCCCCTGCACCCGGACGAAGTAAAGCGGATTCTGGGACGGATCGATGAGGCCCGCGAAGCGGGGGACAAACCCGAAATGCCTTATAACAGCGGAGACAAGGTGCGTGTTATAGACGGACCGTTCAACAATTTTTCGGGTATAGTAGATGAAGTTTTCCCCGACAAGCTCAAGGTTCGGGTCATGGTGTCGATTTTTGGGCGTAAGACGCCGGTGGAGCTGGACTATTTGCAAATTGAGTCCGACGACTGACGGACGTGAACAAAAACCTGTGTATGTACGGGAACCTGATGATTTTCAGTGCATATCATAAGGCTGTCCCATAAATTAGCCGCTTAGATTCAGGCGAAATGGCCGCAAAAAAACCGGTGGAATCGCAAATCAAGTTGCAGATAAAGGCCGGGAATGCCACGCCTCAGCCGCCGATCGGGCCGGCACTGGGTCAGCATGGTCTAAACATCATGGACTTCTGCAAACAGTTCAATGCTGCTACGCAGGACCGTGACGGGCTGATTTTGCCGGTTGTTATCAGCGTCTACAAGGACAAGTCATTCTCGTTTGAGATCAAGAGCCCGCCCGCTGCGGTACTGTTGTTGCGTGCGGCGCAGATTCAGAAAGGAGCTGCGGATTCGATTCGGGCAAAGGTGGGTTCTGTTACGTGGGAAGATTGCAGAGACATTGCCTCAGTGAAGATGAATGACCTCAATGCGTTTGACGTGGACAAGGCGGCGTCCATGATTGCGGGCACGGCCCGGTCCATGGGGTTGATTGTCAAAGGGGGGCCTTTTGCTTGAAGCGTCCACACAGCGGGAGCTGCTTGGCAGCGCTTGAACCGCAAAACATAGTTAGTGTATGTCAAAGAAAGGCAAGCGTTACAAACGCGCGTTGCAGGCCATTCAAGATGCGGGGGGCGGTCCTTTCACGCTGGCTGAAGCCGCTCAAGTAGTAACCAGTTCGAGTGCGGCACAATTCAATGAGTCCGTAGACATTGACCTGAAGCTGGGAGTCGATCCCAGGCATGCGGACCAGATGGTGCGCGGAAGTGTGAGGCTCCCCCACGGTACGGGCAAGCAGTTGCGTGTTCTGGTCTTATGCAACGAGGCGAAGCAGGAGGCGGCCAAGGCGGCCGGGGCGGATCATGTCGGACTGGATGACTACATCAAGCGCATCCGGGAAGGCTGGACCGACATTGATGTGGTCATCGCGACCTCGGATGTGATGGCCAAGGTCGGGCGCATAGGCCGGATTCTTGGGCCGCGGGGGCTTATGCCAAATCCGAAGAGCGGCACGGTATCCATGGATGTGGCGGGAGCAGTGAATGAAGTGAAAGCAGGCAAAATAGATTTCCGGGTGGACAAGCAAGGAAATCTTCATTCGGGAATCGGCCGGGCCTCATTTTCGCCGGACCAACTGCATGACAATGCACGCACCTTCATACTTGAGGTACTGCGCCTGCGTCCAGCATCCGCCAAGGGGACATATGTCCGTTCCATTACGCTTTCGACTACTATGGGACCGGCTGTGTCGGTTTCACGGACGGAAGCGGCCAATATTGCCCGATAAGCAATGCCACTGACAAAAGAACAGAAAGGTGAGGAAATCACCTTTGTCACCGAGAAGCTGGGAAATAATCCGACGGTGTACCTGACTGACTACAAGGGGCTGGATGTCGCCGCGATGAATGCCCTGCGTGACAGGTTTCGTGCGTCGGGCGTGGAGTATCGCGTAGTAAAGAATACGCTGCTGCGCCGTGCCATGGAAGAGGTCGGAGGCTACGAGCCTTTGTTTGACCACTTGCACGGTCCGACAGCCTTAGCGCTGAGCACAGAGCCTAGTGCAGCGGCACGTGTCATCAAGGAATTTCACAAGAACTCAGTCTCAACCCTTCCCGAACTGAAAGTTGCCTACATCGATGGTGCCATTTTCGCGGGGGACCAGATCGATACACTTGCCAAATTGAAGTCCCGGGAAGAGCTGTTGGGAGAAGTGGTTGCCCTCCTGTTGTCCCCAGCGAGTACGGTGGTCAGTGCCATTCAGGCCCCGGGCAGTACATTTGTGGGCCTTTTGAAGGCACTGCAAGAGAAAGAAACATCATAACTCACCCCTTAATGTGCGGCGCAGCTCAAAGTGGGCTTGGACCGCCGCAGGAAAACCCTATATCATCATGGCAGATTTGAAAACACTGGCTGAAGAGCTGGTATCCCTCACAATTAAAGAGGCCGGTGAGCTGGCCAGCCTGCTCGAGTCGGAATACGGTATCAAACCGGCGGTCACCGCTGTAGCGGCTGCTCCTGCCGCCGATGCCGCCGCCGAGGACGAGGCCGCGATTGAGCAGACAGAATTTACCGTTATTCTGGCCTCGTTTGGCAGCAGCAAGATCGGCGTCATCAAGGAGGTGCGGGCCATTACCGGTTTGGGTCTCAAGGAAGCGAAAGCCTTGGTGGACGGTGCTCCGAATCCCGTCAAGGAGAATGTTTCCAAGAAGGAAGCCGACGATATCAAGATGCGCCTCGAAGCCGCTGGCGCGGAAATTGAGGTCAAGTAATAACGGCACGCACGGACAACTCGCTTGACCGTGCGGCATGTTTCAGGTGCCGAGGCAAATACTATCCGCATAGCTAGCTTGTACATGTCCCATAACAATGGTCAGCAAATAGAGCGTACCAACTTTGCACGGTCGCGTGTGGTATTGGATTACCCGGATTTCCTGGCGATCCAGTTAGAGTCGTACGAGGAGTTTGTACAATCGAGAGTGCCGCCGGATGAGCGGGACAATGACAAGGGATTGCAGAGCATCTTTCACACTCACTTTCCCATTGAGGATAGCCGGGGGCGGTATACACTTGAATTCATCAACTATGCACTGGATGCGCCAAAGCACTCCATAGAGGAATGTTTGGTGCAGGGGCTGACCTTCTCCGTCCCGCTTAAGGCGACGCTTCGCTTGTCTGCCAAGGAGGACGAGGACGAGGATGAGGCGGAGGAGGCCGTTGAACAGGAGGTATACTTGGGTAACCTGCCCGCGATGACAGAGCGAGGTTCTTTTGTCATTAATGGGGCGGAAAGGGTTGTGGTTTCGCAATTGCATCGGAGCCCCGGTGTCTTTTTTGGCCAGGCTGTGCATCCGAACGGCACACAGTTGTTTTCGGCCCGCATCATTCCATTTCGCGGCTCGTGGATTGAGTTCTCCACAGACGTGCAAAACGTAATGTGGGCGTACATTGACCGTAAGCGAAAGCTGCCGGTTACGACGCTGCTTCGCGCACTGGGCTTCAGCGAGATCCATGACATTGTCAAACTCTTCAACTTGGCACAGGGCGTAAGCACCCGAGCCAAGCGGAGCTTCAACCGCACGGTAGGGCGGACCCTCGCTTTTGCAGCCACTAAAGAGGTGACCCCCGTGCGCGTGATAAATGAGGAAACCGGGGAGCATGTCGGGTATCAGGAGCGTGAGACCGGTGAGGGGATTGAATACCAAACCCGTGACACGGGTGAATTCATTGAAGTGGTAGACAAGCAGACGGGCAGCCTTATCGAACACATCGACAAGGATACTGGCGAGGTTGTTGAGTACATCGACAAGGATACTGGCGAGATTATTGAGGAGAAGATCAAGCGCATCCTTTTGCCGGCTGACCACGTGGTCACTGCGGAAGACTGGCCCCTCTTGCGCAAATACAAAGTCCCGCTGGTATACCTCCTTTACGAAGATGAGCAGGAAGGTGCTCCAGATACCAGTACGCTGATTCGCACCCTGAAGAAGGATCCTTCGAGTAACGAAGAAGAAGCACTGGATGAGCTCTACCGAGTGCTGCGAGACAGTGAACCGCCGGACACGGATACGGCACGTGGTGTTCTTGAACGCCTCATTTTCAGCGAGAAACGGTACGATCTGGGTATGGTTGGGCGCTATCGGATCAACAAGAAACTGAACCTTAGCGTCAGCAAAGAAACGGTCACCCTGACCCCGGAGGATATCGTAGCCATTATCAGGCGGCTTCTGGAATTACGCTCCGGTCAGAGCGGGTTGGACGACATTGACCATTTGAGTAACCGGCGCGTGCGCACAGTGGGTGAGCAGTTGTGTTCTCAATTCTCACTCGGACTTGCTCGCATGGCACGGACGATCCGGGAACGCATGAACATGCGTGACACGGATACGCTCACGCCTCAGGATCTGGTCAATGCACGTACGGTGTCCAGCGTCATTAATACATTCTTCGGTACCAATCAGCTAAGCCAGTTCATGGATCAGACGAATCCTCTGGCAGAGCTGACCCATAAGCGGCGGATGAGTGCGCTGGGACCTGGCGGCCTCACACGGGAGCGGGCCGGGTTTGAAGTACGCGACGTTCACTACACGCACTACGGCAGGCTGTGTCCCATCGAAACGCCGGAAGGCCCCAACATCGGGCTGATCTCCTCCCTCTGTGTGCATGCGGGCATAAATAACTTCGGCTTCATTGAAACCCCTTACCGGAAGGTCAAAAACGCGAAGGTTACTGATAACATCGCTTACTTGTCTGCTGAGGAGGAAGATGATGCCATAATTGCTCAGGCCAGCGCCCGGATCGACGCAGATGGCAACTTTTTGGACCGGCTGGTGCGGTGCCGCCATCGCGGAGAATTTCCCTCCGAGAGACCAGAGCGCATTCAGTTTATGGATATTGCGCCAAACCAGATTGTTTCGCCCAGTGCGTCCATTATTCCATTCCTTGAGCACGATGATGCTAATCGGGCCCTTATGGGCTCCAACATGCAGCGTCAGGCGGTACCGCTTTTGCGCGCGGAGGCACCGATAGTGGGTACGGGGCTCGAAGGGCGTGTGGCACGCGATTCCAGAGCTGTTATGTTGGCGGAAGGAAACGGAACGGTGGAGTATGTGGATGCGGATCGAATTGTCATTCGATATGACCAGAGTTCGCAGCAACGGCGGGTAGCCTTCGAAAAGCCGATCAAGGAGTACAAACTTACCAAGTTCAGGCGCACCAACCAAGACACCTGTATTAACCAGAAGCCGATCGTCAAGACCGGACAGAGAGTAACCAAGGAGGCGGCGCTGACTGACGGATTTGCGACCGACAAGGGGGATTTAGCGCTCGGAAAGAATGTGCTGGTGGCATTTATGCCTTGGCGTGGCTACAATTTTGAGGACGCCATTGTGCTTTCCGAGCGGTTGGTGTCGGAGGATGTCTTCACGTCCGTGCACATAGAAGAATTTGATTTGCAGGTTCGCGATACAAAGCGGGGAGAAGAGGAGCTCACACGCGAAATCCCGAATGTATCCCTAGAAGCGACCAAGGATCTCGATGAGCGCGGCATTATCCGTCTGGGAGCAGAAGTCAAGGCGGGTGACATTATTGTCGGCAAGATCACCCCCAAGGGCGAAACCGATCCGACACCCGAGGAGAAGCTCTTGCGGGCTATTTTTGGTGACAAAGCCGGTGACGTAAAGGATGCGTCGCTGAAGGCCCCACCTGGAATGAACGGTGTGGTTATCGGCACCCAACTATTCAGCCGGCGCAGCTTGGATCCCAGCTCCAAGAAACGTGAGCATCAGCAGCTTGCCGCGATTGAGCAGACATATGAACAACGTCTGCGTGCATTGCATTCGGAATTTGCCAAGAAATTCTTCAGTCTCATCGAGGGATCTGTTGCGGACGAAGACTTCCAAACGCACGGCGGTGATGTGGTCGTGGTGACGGGTGGAGAAATACGCCGTACAGCTTTCCGGGATCACCCGCCTCACGAGTTGGATCCCCCCACTGTCCTCACGGAGGATCGTGGTTTGAACAGGCGGTTGAAGCAGCTCTTTTCGAATTATCAGAACGCGGTTGACCGAGTTGATGCCCAGGCCAAGCGCGAGCGGCACCGCGTGCAGATGGGAGATGAACTGCCGCCGGGTATTGTTCGATTGGCCAAGGTGTATGTTGCCAAGAAGCGCAAGATTCAGGTGGGTGACAAGATGGCTGGTCGTCACGGCAACAAGGGTGTCGTTGCGCGCATTGTGCCGGTCGAGGACATGCCATTCCTAGAGGATGGTACACCGGTGGACATCGTACTTAATCCACTGGGCGTTCCCTCCCGCATGAATCTTGGACAGATCTATGAGACCCTCTTGGGATGGGCCGGTGCCAAACTCGGCAAGCATTTCGCGACTCCGAGTTTCGACGGCCCGACCATGCAGGATCTGGTGGATAATATGGAGGCGGCCGGCTTGCCTGCCGATGGGCGCACGCAGTTGTACGACGGTCGAACGGGAGAGCCGTTCGACCAGAAGACCACCGTGGGCCAGATTTATATGATGAAGCTGAGCCACTTGGTCGACGACAAAATTCATGCCCGCTCCATTGGGCCCTACAGCCTCATCACACAGCAGCCGCTGGGCGGCAAGGCGCA
>JAAXGT010000037.1:8690-9238 GCA_012271205.1 Rhodothermales bacterium | reverse complement strand
GCGGCCTGGTGCAGCGAGTCCGCGAGATCCGAATCGATGACGACCAGGATTGCATCTGGCTGCGTGTGGACGTCCAGGGCGGGGCCAGTTGCCATGTAGGGTATCACTCCTGTTTCTACCGCGCCGTGCCCTTTGGCGACCAGGCCGGCCAGCCGCTGGGATTCACGGAGACGCAGAAGGTTTTTGATCCCCAGAAGGTCTATGGTGACGCCCCCAATCCCACCCAGCTCTAACCAACCGAGATCGAGCGGCAGGCCGGACCGGAAATGAACATCAGCTTGTCATTGTGATCCTGAGTACCCTCATTCGCCCCGCCTATGTGAAGCTGAGCACGTACCGGCGTAAAACCAGAGGGGAATCAAACCGATCCGGCAGCCAGCGGACAAAGAAAGCACGCCCATGAATGCCCAGACTCAACGCATCCGCGCAACGCTTAGCAGACACGAAGCATTGACAACGCCCCGAAGCCGCGTTCTCGGGCAGCTCGTGCTCTGCGAAGGCTGTTGCTGCGGTCAGACGGATAGGGGGTTCAAGTCGGTGCCCCGCGA
>JAAXGT010000037.1:0-8652 GCA_012271205.1 Rhodothermales bacterium | reverse complement strand
AAGACGGTGCAGTTGACGATCTCCGGATGCCTTGGTCCGTGCGATCTGGCCAATGTCATCTGTGTCGTCTCACCTCAGGGGATACAGTGGTTTGGCGGCCTCCAGGAACAGTGGCAATACGGCTTGCTCCTGGATTGGGCCATTGCCTCGCGTGATGCGGGTGTTTTACTCGAATTGCCCGTTGAGCTGAATCGCCACCGATTTGAACGGTTCGCTGTTTCCGAACCCCGTGAGCAATCCGCTTACATGCAGTCACCCATCCCAGGCCGCCGCTGTCAGGAGGCATCCCCATGAGCAACAGGCTCACCAGCCGCCGGGCTTCGAGGTCGAAGGGCACGAGATCTCGCTGTACGGACAATGCCGCCATTGCAGCGCGGACAGCGGCGTTGTCTCGCTACCAAACAAACCGGAGCTTTCGGCTCCACCCCCAAAACGGAGGATTTCGCATGAAACAATTACTCTCAGTAGCAATGATTAGTTTTTTGCTCAGTGCTGCTTCCTTGGCACAAAACCCAAGTGGGGTCATCGAAGGCACAGTGCTCGACGAAAATAGCAGGCCCCTCAAAAATGCCAATGTGGCCATCGTGAACAGTGGTTATGGCACTAGCACGGATCAAAATGGCAAATTCGTAATCGCAAATGTGCCTGTGGGCCGCCATTCGCTCGAAGTCACCTTTATCGGTTACCAGTCGCTGCAACAAGAGATAGACGTTCGGGCCGGTCAGATAACCACGAATACCTACACGCTTACCAGGTCTGTTCTGGAGATTGGCGCAAGTGAGGTCACAGCCTCTAAATCTCGAATTGTATCCGTCAGCAAACTGGATGTGCCGATCCGGGAAACGCCTATCACTGCCCAAACGATCAACGCCGAGCTTATAGAGCAGCGTGCAGCCGAGGATATCGGCGCGGCTGTCAAAAATATAACCGGCGTGCGTCCCATCAATCGCTACGGCGGCTTTCAGACATTCCGCATTAGAGGATTTAATAATTTTGTTTTGCTGAACGACGAGGTACGAGATGAGCGGCACAATATTTCAACGAGCGCTCCGAGCTCAAACCTGGCCAATATCGAACGAGTGGAAGTGGTGAAGGGGCCGGCTTCGGTACTGTACGGCCATTCTGCTCTCGGGGGTATCATAAATCTGGTGCGTAAAGAACCCACCTTGGATACGCGTTACAATTACTCCGTTTCCAGCGGGAGTTACAACACAGTGCGCACGCAAGCCGGTGCGGGAGGCCCCATTACCGACAAATTGCGTTACCGCGTGGATTTCGGCACCACGAGTGCCGACGGTTTCCGCGATTTCGGCACCAAAACCCAGAACGGATCACTCACGCTCCACTATACCCCGAACGCAAGCGACCGGCTGGAACTGAGCATCGGTGGCAATAATGACTTGTATGATACGGACACAGGTATTCCGGTTCTGGAGGACGGAAGCTTCCCCGCTCAAATGGATGTGACCACGCGTTTTAACGATCCGTCGGATTTTCTGGGACACGAACGTTTCGACACACAACTTAAGTATCAGCGTCAAATGTCGGAAACCATGCAATTGTCCAATCGCCTCTCCTATTACGATGACGACATCGATTATTTATCGACCGAATTCCTGAAGTATAATGCCACACTCGATTCGCTCACGCGCGGCTTCCCGTTCTATTTCAACCACGAAACCAAGCCCCTGCAAAATCAGCTGGAGCTGAGCTACCGCTTTAATGTCGGCAATACTTCCAATAAGCTGCTCGCGGGATACGGCCTGAGCATCCTGGACCGCAAGACATACCGCGGTGATATCTCTGGAGAAGGCAAATTCGCAACGGTTTCGGTTGTCGACCCTGTCTTGAACCAAGGAGATATTCAACATGTCGATACGCGTTTCCAGGGCAAGGAAGAGACGGTTCACGCGCTTTATGTGCAAAATTGGCTGAACCTTTCCAGCCAATTCAAGGCCCTGCTCGGGTTCCGGATCGACAAGTTCGAGGGTACGTATTTCACCGATCTGGTCGATACCGATCGCAACATCACGGAACGCGGCGAGCGGACAAAGGTACCCGCAACCACACCGACCTTTCGCGGTGGGCTGGTTTATCAATTGTCCGAGCCCGTGTCGTTTTATGGCTCTTACTCCACCTATTTCAAGCCCTCCCGCCGAATTACCGGAGATGGTGAGATTTTCGATCCTGAAAACGGCTACCAGTCCGAGCTTGGCCTGCGTGCGGAAGGAAAACGGTTTTCATTGAACTTGAGCACTTTCTACTTACTGAAGCAAGATCTGGTTGAATCCCTTGGCGGCGGCGTGTACGAACGTATTGGCGCGGCCGATTCCAAAGGAGTCGAAATCGATTTTCAGGCGGCTCCTGTAAATGGGATGCATATGAACGCCGGCTATGCCTACACCGATGCCGAGTATAAAGGTTTCGATTCTTCCGATCAGACCAACCCGAATGCCGGCAATCGAGTTTGTTACGCTCCGAAACACCTGTTGAATTTCTGGGCGCAATACGACGTACCTTTCGAAAATCTGCGCGGTCTGGGGCTTGGCTTAGGTATGAATCACGTCGGCGAGAATTTCACAGCGCGCAATAACACCTACGCCTTGCCTGCCTATACCCTGGTTGACGCAGTTGTGTCTTACCGTTTCCGGCAGGTGCAGGTGCAGTTCAATATCAACAATCTGTTCGATGAAACCCATTTCACCGACGCCATCTTCGGCAACCAGTTTTTCCCGGGCAAAACGCGCAATTTCCTCCTGACCTTCAGCTATAGCGACAGACTATAAAATGTAACATGTGTAGCGCAGAGACCGCTTATCGTTTAATCGTCCTAGTTCTGGCGGCGTGTGGTGGCGCAGCGCCCGAGGCCGCCCCACCGGAGCCTGCTGTGCTTTCTGCTCCAGCCGCAGCAGAAAGCACAGCAGAAGATGCCAATACGGAGGAGGAGATAGCGGCCGCCACTGAGGCCAACTTGGAGGATTTCCCGGTCACCGTGGAAGTCTGCGGTGAGCTGGTCACCTTTGATGCACCGCCGGAGCGAGCCGTCACCAACGATGTCAACATTACCGAAATTTTTCTGGATGTCGGGTTGAAAGATAAGCTTGTTGGCTACAGCGGCGTTAGCGATGTCCGCGATGTTGGGGCGAATTACCGCCAACTGCTGGAAGATGTACCCCAGCTTTCGCCCAAGTACATTGATCTGGAAGTATTAGTGGGCGCCGAGCCGGACTTTTTCTTTGCCGGGTGGAACTACGGTTTTTCCGCAGAAACAGGCATTACTCCGGCTGAGTTGGAGCAGTACGGCATCAGATCTTACGTACTGACAGAGTCGTGTATTCGCATAATGGCGCGCGAGCAGGTGAGTTTGGAAGACACCTTCACCGACTTGCTCAATATTGGCCGTATTTTTGGCGTAGAAGCCCAGGCCCAGGTAAAGGTAGAACAATATCGGGCTGAACTGACTGAAATTGAGCAGGTTATCGGTGCGGTTGATGATCCGCTACGGGTATTTGTTTACGACAGTGGCGAAGATACTCCGCTGACTGCGGCGAAGTTTGCCATGCCCAACGCGATGATCGAAGCCGCTGGTGGCACCAACATTTTTAATGATGTGGAAAGCAGTTGGACGCGCGTTAATTGGGAAGACGTGGTTGACCGCAACCCCGAGCACATCGTCATCATCGACTATGATGAGCCGGACGCCCAAGGCAAAATTGACTTTTTGAAAAGTCAGGCTGAATTGGCCGATGTTGATGCCATTAAAAACGATAGATTCGTGGTGCTAACCTACGCCGAAGCCACCCCCGGGCCGCGCAACGTGGCTAGCACCCGCGCCCTGGCCGAAGCCTTTTACTCAGGCAAGTTTAGCAGCCAAGAAGCTGCCACAGACGCCGCCGAGTCGTTAAAGACGGGATGGAATGGTGCGCGCTGGATGATTATAGAACATCATTCTTCACAAATGCCAGAATAACACGCGGTTTGGGGGGCACAAATTGGCTTTGTGACCCCCAGCAGGGAACTTTTATGTCAACGCTCGCGCCGATTCAAGGCAACACGGCCAGCCCAAGCTGCACCACGCAGCTTCGGTTTTGGCTGCTGCTGGGTGGCTTGACCGCGCTGCTGCTTGTCTCCATCACGCTGGGCGTCACCCTGGGGCCGGTTGACATTCCGGTCGGCGCGGTCTGGCGGATTGCGGCTTCGGAAACGATCAACGTTTTGTCAGACATCACCTCGCTTGAGCTGAACAGTTGGGTCAACATCGAGGCAAACTGGACCAAGGCACAATTTAACATCATCTGGCTAATCCGCTTTCCGCGAGTGCTAATAGGCGTTTTTGTGGGGGCGGGGCTGGCCGTGGTGGGGGTAACAATGCAGGCCCTGGTGCGCAATCCCCTGGCCGATCCCTACATTTTGGGCATCTCATCCGGGGCATCGGTAGGTGCGGTGATGGTGCTGGCCTTTGGCGCATTTGCATTTGCCGGTATTTACGCCATTTCCGTCGGCGCGTTTCTCGGTGCCATCCTCACCTTTCTTATTGTCTTTCTGCTGGCCCAAAGCAACGGTCGGCTGAATCCAGCTCGGCTCATTTTGGCCGGGGTAGCGGTGGCCTACTTCTTTTCCGGCCTCACCAGTTTCATCACCCTCACCTCCGATAACCGGGAACTGGCCCGGGCCGTGCTGGCTTGGCTGTTGGGTAGCCTGGCCGGCACCAACTGGGTGGAACTGACCCTGCCGACGGCGGTACTCTTCTTTGGCAGCGTCTATCTTGTGCTACAGGCGCGCGGCCTCAATGCGCTCATTGTAGGTGATGAAACTGCGGCCACGCTGGGTGTTGACCTGACCCGCTTTCGCCGCTCGCTTTTTGGGGTGGTTTCGCTGGTTACGGGCGTAATGGTAGCCGTCAGTGGGGCGATTGGCTTTATCGGCCTGATGATCCCCCACATTGTGCGGCTTATGGTCGGCACCGACCACCGCCGGGTGCTGCCGGTCTCCATTTTTGTGGGCAGTATCTTCTTGATTTTGGTTGATGTCATCGCCCGCACCGCCTTTGATCCGGTCGAGTTGCCGGTGGGCGTCATCACCTCGTTGCTGGGCGGCCCCTTCTTTCTGTGGCTGCTGCACCGACAGATGAAAGAGCGGGGAGGCATGTAATGAACCTGCAAGCAGAAAACGTAAGCTGGTCGGTTGAAGCCAAACAAATTGTTGATGCGGTGACGCTGGCCGTGGCCGAAGGTGAGTTTGTGGGCCTGCTTGGCCCCAACGGCAGCGGTAAATCCAGCCTGCTGCGCACCATCTACCGCATTCTCCGACCCGATGCCGGCGTCATCGAGCTGGATGGTGCCAATGTGTGGCATATTGCCCCCCGCGAGGTCGCCCGACAAATGGCTGTAGTGATGCAGGAGCGCACAGGAGACTTTGATTTTTCGGTCAACGAAATTGTGATGATGGGCCGCAACCCGCACAAGGGCATATTCGACCGGGACACCATTCACGATTTTCAACTGGTCGATGACGCCCTGGCCCGGGTTGATATGACCGATTTTGCCCAACGGTCCTTCCTCACCCTGTCCGGCGGCGAAAAGCAGCGGGTGCTGATTGCTCGCGCCTTGGTCCAGCAAGCCAGAATTCTGGTGCTGGATGAGCCCACCAACCATCTGGATATTCACTACCAGCTTGAAATTCTCGAGCTGGTCAAAAACTTGGGCGTCACCACCGTCGCCGCCCTGCACGAACTCAATCTGGCGGCCTTCTACTGTGACCGTCTGTACGTGCTCAAGGCGGGCCGGATGGTGGCCTCAGGCACCCCGGAAGCTGTGCTACGTCCCGATTTGATCCGCGATGTTTACGACGTGTGGTCAGAAGTATCCACCCATCCTCTCACGGGCAAGCTAACGATTACGTTTTTCCCAGAAAAAGTGGGGCATCGCTTGAATGGAAACAACAAGGGGCAAATTATATGACACAGACCACGCAAGCTGTAATCCTGCTCAGCCGGGGCGGCTACAGCCACGCGCCGCAAAAGCAGTTGAACAAAGTGATTGCCTCACTTCAAGCAGCCGGCCGCGCTGCACCGCCGCCGGTGCAGATCAGCTCTCCACCCACCTGCGGGAACGGCTCAAAGCCCACAAGCTCACCGACGATGACCACGTTCTGGTGGCGCAAAGCGGCTGTCTCTATCCCTGCAATCACGGGCCGTTAATGGCGGTTTATCCGGATGGTGTCTGGTACGGCGACCTGACAGAAGTGGCGATTGATCGCATTGTGCAGGAGCACTTTGTAGAGGGACAGGTGGTGGAGGAGTACGTGCGTTTTACCAGCTTTAACGCTGGCGCATCCGGCGCGTAGTTTATCAACTATACTCAGTCTTTAGGTTCTAAGAAACCAAGCATTTTCGCGATCATGACGTTCAAAAGAAGCTTGTATCTCATTCATCGTTGGTTCGGCATCGTCATGTGTACATTGATCGCGATGTGGTTTTGCAGTGGCGTAGTCATGATGTACGTGGGGTTTCCCGCGTTGACGGTTCAGGAACGGCTGGCCGGACTGCCCGCGTTGGACGCATCCCGCTTGGCGTCTGCGCCTACCTCAATGGTCATGCAAGTAGGCGCAGACGCCTTGAGCAGATTGAGTCTGACGACGGTACTGGGTCGCCCCGCCTTTATCGCCACTACAAAGGAAGATCGCCATGCCGTCTGGTTTGCCGATTCTGGTGATCCGCTAGAGCAGGTGACCGCCGAAGATGCCCTGTATGCCTCCCAACATTATCTACGGAATTCGCAACACCTGGAATCGATTTCGGGCAGCTTTGCCGCTACACGAGACATGGATCAATGGACCGTGTCTAGTAGTCTCAATTCTCACCGACCGTTGCACAAAATCGAGATTGACGATGCTACGGGGACCCACTTATACATTTCTTCGCATACCGGTGAGATTGTGCGCGATACGACGCGAAAGGAACGGGTTTGGAATTGGGTCGGAGCGAACTTGCATTGGATTTATCCCTTGCCGCTTCGTCGGCACGCTTCAGTCTGGCATTGGGTTGTCGTCGTTATGTCGTTGGCTGGGTTGGTCTCTGTTGTGACGGGGGGCATCATCGGCTTCCTTCGCTTGCGATGGCGCAATCGCTACCGCGGCAGGGACGTTACTCCTTATTGGGGCGTGATGAAGCTGCATCATTTGATGGGATTACTGAGCCTTCCATTCCTAGTCACGTACGTTTTGAGCGGCTTGCTGTCTATGAACCCCTGGGATGTGTTCACTACAAAGGGGCATAGTCGCGTGTCGTCTCACGCGTATCAGGGTGCCTTCCCGACCGACCATAGCGGCCTGAGACTGTCAGAAATCCAGAGCATCGTCAAACGAAACCCCGGAGTCAAAGAAATCGATTTTTATTGGCTAGGCGGTGAATTTCATCCCGTAGTCGTATTTGCGCCGTACGAGTACCGCTTGGCCAATGCATTACCAGCGATGGCAATTGAGAAAAAGGCCACTCGGGGAATCCTGCAAAGTTTCGAGATTTGTGGTCAGAGTGTCGATTTTACCGAAATAAGGCGTCTTGAGGAGCACGACGCCTATTACTATTCGCATCACGATCGTTGGCGACCGCTCCCCGTTTATCGCTTCAAAGCCAACGATTCGGCCCAGACATGGGCTTACATAGATGGCAGAACAGGACAATGGTTGCGGGGTTTAACGCAAAAGCAACGATGGCAGCGATGGTTGTATAACGGGTTGCACAGTTGGGATTTCGGCTTTCTTATCAATCGGCGGCCACTTTGGGATATTGTCGTCATTGCGTTGTGTTCGCTTGGAACGTTCATGTCATTTACTAGCGTCGTGATCGGCTTCAGACGTCTACGCCGGAGCCGTGCCGCAAGCTCGTTATGAGTTCCTTGAGTATAAGTTCAACACTCGTACTAAACTTCAATCAGAGAATCAAGGCACGCCCATGAATGCACAGACTCATCGCATCCGCGAAAAGCTCGACAGACGTGAAGCACTGGCTACGCCCCGGAGCCGCGCTCTCGGGCAGATCCTGCTCTGCGAAGGCTGTTGCTGCGGTCGGACGGACAGAGGGTTCAAACCCGTGCCTTGCGACTGGATCGAGCAGCAGTGGAAAGAGGAAAAACTCAACAGGACGGTGGAACTGACGATCTCCGGATGCCTTGGCCCGTGCGACCTGGCCAATGTCGCCTGTGTCATCTCGCCTCAGGGGATACAGTGGTTTGGCGGCCTCCAGGAACAGTGGCAATACGGCTTGCTCCTCGATTGGGCCAAAGCCTCGCGCGACGCGGGTGTTTTACTCGAATTGCCCGCTGAACTGGGTCGCCACCGGTTTGAACGGTTCGCTGTTTCCGAACCCCGTGAGCAATCCGTTTGCGTGCAGTCACTCACCCCAGGCCACCGCGAATATGGGAACACCTTATGTTCCGAATCAGGGAAAACGAAATCGCCGATGCGCTGACAACAGCAGATATTTGGCGGATTATGCTGCGAGAAGTTCCTCCGATCGCCGCTGAATACTTTATCGGTGGCGCTGATGAGCTGACTACGCTGAAGGCGAATGTCCTGGCGTTTAAACAGACGATGCTCGCGCCTCCCGGAGCCGTCAAACACAAGACGCTGGACACGACGACGAGCATATTCGGC
>JAAXGT010000219.1 GCA_012271205.1 Rhodothermales bacterium | reverse complement strand
CTCCAGAAGGTCGGGCGGAGCCGGCCGGCGCTGGACGCCGCTTCTGCATAACAACTATTATGTTCAGGACACTACACTAGATTGAGATACCAGCCAGCGTCGGCGGAGAGTCCGTACCACGACGCAAGCTTCTCTCCACTGGGAACGGTATTGATGTCCCAGTCGCTATTGCGATGCTAGTTGGCGCCGGCCGTGGACCTGTAAAGCACGCTGAGGGCCGCATGCACCGGAGCAGGCATCCGGTTTATGGCGAGAATGAACGGATCTACATCGTCCACGAACGTTCCGTCGCGTATACGGGTGTAGAATTCTACCCGGCTGTTGGCCGGTGCCGGCTACAACAGACCTTTCGCAGGCCCGTAACATAGATGCATACGTTTCCATACCGGGGACACGTCGCGGCAGGCAAATTCAGACCCGTTGCCGGTGACGGCGCACATGGATGCGAAGCTTCGCGTGCCGAGACAAAAGTAGAAGCTGCGATCATGGATATTGGAAGCGTCGTTTGCGTGGATCAAACGGATCACGGGATTCTGGCCATTCAGGTGCCGCAGTCTGGCTGTAGACTGTAGCGAGTGAACCCACGCGTGGTTAATCTGAGGCGAGAAGTGGGCCAGGCAACGCAAAAACAGACGCACTACCGAGCGTCACAGAGTGCCACGGAAGCTTCCATGGGGCGTCTTGGACACTGCTGACTCATTGGGAAGACCGTTGCATGTTGCGACGCCCAAAACATTCCTGCGAGACAGATTCCGAACGTCCGGAGTTTGACCGCATCAGCAACGTGCCAAATCCGAATCCGCGCTACGGCGGATCGCGCGTGATTGAAGCGACATGGAGACTGTTGCAAACAGTACCGAAGAAGACGAAATATGCGTACGTGGAATCCATTCAAGTACATCTCTAACAACATACAGAACAAGTCTATTTCAAAATAGCATCTTGAATTAGCTTAATTTTATTCAGCTGCTTGAGATGATTCGACGGGACCTCACGCCAGCACTGAAGCAGGCAGCAAAGGCATTCCCTGCCATCACACTCATCGGTCCTCGACAGAGTGGCAAAACCACTTTGTGCCGTGACGTATTCCAACAGCTGCCATACACTACCCTGGAAGCCCCGGACATTCGCTCCTTCGCCGTGGAAAATCCTCGCGGCTTTCTATCCCAATTTCCACAAGGTGCCATTATTGACGAAGTACAGCGAGTGCCAGATCTGCTTTCCTATCTGCAAGGCATTATCGACGACGCCCCGATACCTGGTAGATGGATTCTTACAGGGTCGCATAACATCTTCTTGTCCAACTCGATTAGCCAGTCGCTTTCTGGTAGAACAGTCGTGCTCAATCTGCTTCCGTTGGCTTGGCGCGAGACCATCCGTTTTCCCAAGCACCCAGAAGCTCTCGAAGAAGCACTCTTCTCCGGTTCCTATCCACGCATTTTAGACAACGAGTTGAATCCTGCAGACTGACTCCGCACCTATGTCACGACATATCTCGAGCGGGACGTGCGAATGGTCAGCAATCTCGGTGATCTGGCAACCTTCCAACGGTTCATAGAGCTCTGTGCAGGACGTACTGCTCAGTTACTCAGCTATTTGTCCCTGGCTGCCGATCGTGGGATATCTTAACCGACCGCAAAGGCTTGGATCAGCATACTCGAAGCCAGTTTTCTTGTCTTTCGCCTACCTGGCTTTAGCTCTAACCTGCGGAAACGTCTCGTAAAGAGGCCAAAATTGCATTTCTACGACACGGGCCTGGTGTGCTGGCTGCTTGGTATACGCTCACCCGAACAACTTCGCTCGCATCCGCTTCGGGGGGCAATCTTCGAAACTTGGGTTGTCTCAGAGATTGCCAAGCAACAAGCCAACCGTGGCGAGACTACAAAGGGGCTATCGTTTTATCGTGATCAAAACGGAGCGGAAGTTGACCTTATCGTTCATGATCCGTCTTGTTTCACGCTGATTGAAGCCAAATCAACTGCTACGGCATCCTCCAATCTTCTCGCCGGCATCAAACGGGTTCACAGGCACCTTGCCGGATCATCCGATTCATACCCGGCTATCGTAGTCTACGGAGGGAAACAACCACAATACCGGAGTAAGGCCAGTATTATTCCTTGGCGAGAACTACACAAACATAACTTCGTCAGTGTTTGGGCTTCAGGCGTACCAGTTAAGGGAGCAGACATACTTGCGCTGTTTCCAAACAACACATGGAAAAGAGCAACCACCGACGACCATGGTGTGGGTATACTAAGCCTGTATTGCTCATCGTTGCCAATGACCGTTTACGCGGCAGTTGAAGGATTTTGCGGTCATGTTCAACGTGACTGGTTACCGGCTGAGGGTAGGCTTAACGTCAACTTGACCAAACTGGTCGATGGTGGTGCGGTAATCTTCCCGAAGGGTGCTGGGCATCTACTGAGTCTGAATGGCCGACTCAATCCAATCCTGGATAACCAAGAGCGCACTTGTCTATACGCTTAAAATATTGCTATCAATGGCGGACTCCAACAACCGGTGTCGTTTAAGCCAGGGGAGGATTTTGAGCCTTATTGATGCAGGCGGCCAAAATGTGATGGTGTGTATTGTCGACATAGTCGGTCAATCTGTATTGGCGCAGTATCGGAACGCTTAACACGTACCCTGAATTCCAAAGGAGAACGGAAGGAGCCAAAGACCCGCTCGCTATAGATTTTTCTCCACGGACATACGCCGAGTCACCGTTCGTGTCCGAGCGGTGGAATTTGACCTCTTGCTCGTACACGGCTACGTCGCAGTCGGAACGCAGGGGATTTGTGGGCTGTTGACGGCGCGGTATTACAGTAAATACAAGCGATGGGCTCCAAGCCGCACTTAGTAGGCATCGATGTGGGCGGTACGTTTACCGACTTTGTGGTTTACCAGGATGGACACCTTCTGGTACACAAGGAGTCCACAACGCCGCAGGACCAAAGCCGCGCCATTGTCAAAGGGCTCCGACACCTCAACGCCACGCGTGCCGATGCCATCCTGCATGGTACCACGATTGCAACCAATGCTCTGCTGGAAAGACGCGGCGCCCGCACAGCCCTCATTACCACCAAGGGATTTGCCGACGTGCTGGCGATCGGACGACAAAACCGGCCGCAACTCTATACTCTAACGCAGACGCGCGCACCCTCCCTCGTTCCTCGTTCGTTACGGCTTGAAATCGAGGAAAGGATCAGCAGTACAGGCAAAGTGCTGATCCCCATGGATGAGACCGCCCTGGACGAGCTGGCTGCCCATATTCAGCTTGAAGGAGCCGAGAGTCTCGCCATAGTCCTGCTTTTCTCATTCCTGAATGATGCCCATGAGCGCCGGGTCAGTACCCTGATTCGCGAAAGGCTCCCCGATGTGCCGCAGTCACTCAGCGTGGAAATCCTGCCCGAATACCGCGAGTACGAACGCACCGCCACAACCGTTATTAACGCATACGTGCAACCGTTGGCCGGCCGTTACCTCAAGAGGCTGTCCGAAGCCCTTCAGGGACGGCCCTTGTGGGTCATGCAGTCAAACGGGGGGACACTGGCCGCGGACCAAGCCGCTGCACAGGCGGCAAGGCTTGTGCTCAGTGGCCCGGCTGGCGGCGTCGTGGGCGCATTCGGCCTCGCGCAGCGCGCACTGAAAACCCCACGACCGCACATCCTCACGTTCGATATGGGCGGAACGAGCACGGATGTATCCCTGTGCCCGGGGCGCATTCCGCATACAACAGAAAGCACGATCTGCAATTTACCCCTGCGCCTGCCTTCGGCAGAGATCCATACGGTCGGCGCCGGAGGCGGCAGCATGGCCCGCATTGACACTGGAGGCGTGCTGCGCGTAGGTCCGGAAAGCGCCGGCGCAGATCCTGGACCGGTGTGTTACGGGAAAGGGGGAACCTCAGCTACAGTCACCGATGCCAACCTGGTCCTGGGAAGGCTGGTGGCCGAACATTTTCTGGGCGGGCAGCAGACAAGCCCGCTGGACATTGCGGCAGCGCGTGCCTCCCTCACAGCCCTCGGAAAACCCCTTGGCCTGAGTTGCGAAGAGGCCGCAATGGGTGTGCTTCGCATTGCCAATATCACCATGGAGCGCGCCCTGCGCCGCGTGTCACTGGAACGTGGCTACGACCCGCGGACGTATGTCCTTGTACCTTTCGGGGGGGCGGGACCACTGCACGCCTGTGACCTGGCCGAAGCACTGGGTGTAACCGAAATGCTGGTCCCACGCTATCCAGGCGTACTGAGTGCTCTGGGCCTCTTGATGGCCGATGTAACCAGCGATGCCTCCCAAGCCCTTATCGCGCCGCTCATCGACTTGGTGGCCGATTCAGCCTTGGTGGCCTCAGAGGCTGCTCGACTGGAGCGCGTGATCCTTCAGCGATTGCAAACAACACACGTCCCGCCAACCGTGGAAGCCAACCTCGACCTCCGCTACGCCGGACAGAGTTACGAAATCACCACCCCACTCAAGTTGCCCGTCACAGCAGCACGTTTGGAAGAATCCTCGCAGGCTTTTCACGCAGCCCACGAGCAGCGCCACGGCTACGCTGCCCTCGAGCTCCCCGTGGAATGCACAGCCCTGCGCGTGCGTGCCCGTTGTGCCAGTGCACCGATGATGCCGGCATCCAGTGCACGCGCTGCCTCGCCGGCGGGAAGCGCACAGCTCGGTACCGTACCGGTCTGGTTTACAGCGAAGGCCCCACTGAATGTGCCCTGCTATGATCGGAATCTGTTGCAGTATGGTCATGCCTTCGAGGGTCCGGCACTGGTTGTTCAGTATGATTCCACCTTGGTTGTGTTGCCCGGCTGGTCCGTACACGTGGATGGCTGGGGAAACGCACACTTGAAATACAGGAAGCATGGCACAGGTTGACCCGATCCTTCTGGAGATCTACCGCCACCGGTTTGCGGGCGTCGCCGAAGAAATGGGTGTTACGCTGCAGCGCACTGGCTACTCGCCTAACATCAAGGAGCGGCTGGACTATTCCTGCGCGGTCTTTGATGCCCAAGGCCGTATGGTTGCACAGGCCGCCCATATTCCCGTGCACTTGGGGGCCATGCCGGCGAGCTGTGCCGCCGCGCTGAATCACATAACGGATTGGGTACCGGGCGATGTGGTCGTTGTGAATGATCCTTTTGACGGTGGCAACCATTTGCCAGACATCACGATGGTGTCCCCCGTATTTATGGCTGGCGCACCGGCTTTCTTTGTGGCGAGCCGTGCCCATCATGCGGATGTCGGCGGCATGACTCCAGGCTCGTTGCCGCTGTCGACCGAACTGTACCAGGAAGGCATCATAATTCCTCCCGTGCGGCTGTATCGCGCAGGTGAACTGAATAGCGATCTGATGCGCATGATACTGTGCAATGTGCGCACACCGGATGAACGGCGCGGAGATCTGGCCGCCCAGCGCGCGGCCCATGCCATCGGAGAACGACGCCTCATGGCCTATCTGGATGCACACGGTATGAGTGAACTCCTGACCTACGCCACACACCTGCTCGACTACAGCGAGCGTCTTACACGCACAGAAATTGCCACATGGCCCGATGGTGTGTACAAGTTCAAGGATGCAATGGAGCAGCCGGACGGTAAAGACGCCGTAATCAACGTGGCCGCCCGCATTAGAGGCAGTACCGTTACGTTCGACTTTGACGGGACACAGTCCGAGGTCGAAGCACCGATCAATACCGTTCACGCAGTGACCGCATCGGCTTGCTACTACGTTGTCCGCTGCCTCATGCGCGAAGATATACCGGTAAATGCGGGCTGCTTTGCCCCCGTCACGGTCACCGCACTGGAGGGTTGCATGGTCAACGCGCGCCGGCCTGCGGCCGTGGCAGGCGGTAATGTGGAAACGTCCCAGCGTATTACGGACGCAGCCTTTGGCGCGCTCGCGCAGGCCTTGCCGCAGTGTGTTGCAGCCGCTGGTCAAGGGACGATGAACAATGTGACGATCGGCGGAAAGCGTGCCGACGGAACGCCGTTTGCCTACTACGAAACACTTGGCGGCGGCATGGGCGCCTCTCCGGTTTCCGACGGCTTAAGCGGCGTGCATGTGCACATGAGCAATACGCTGAACACGCCGGTGGAAGCACTGGAATTACAGTTTCCGTTCCGGGTGCGCGAGTATGCCCTTTTGCGTGGCTCTGGAGGCCGCGGGCGCTACCGTGGTGGAGAGGGACTGGCGCGCGAATACGAATTGCTCGCTCCCGCAACAGTGACCATGCTTAGCGAACGCAGACGTTATGCCCCATGGGGACTTGGAGGTGGCTTGCCCGGACGCAAGGGTCGTAACATACTGTTGGGGACGACCGGCAGTGAAGAGGATTTGCCCGCGAAGTTTACGCGGCGGCTGGACGCAGGCCAGCGCCTGCGTATTGAAACGCCTGGCGGCGGGGGCTATGCAGACAGAAAATCGCGCAGCACGTAGTGAAGTATTCCGCCATTGCGATAATATTCGACTTCGACAGGGGTGTCGAGGCGTGACCGTGTGGTGAAGGTTACCACTTCACCGCTATTGCGACTTGCCCTGATTTCCACTTCGGCACGCGGGTCGAGGCGCGGCACGATGTCAAACTCCTCGGTTCCATCCAAGCCAAGCGACGCAGCGGTATCGCCGGGCATGTATTCCAACGGTAACACGCCCATGCCGATAAGATTGGATCGGTGAATGCGTTCGAAGCTCTCTACAATGACTGCGCGCACGCCCAGAAGAATGGTTCCTTTGGCTGCCCAATCGCGACTGGAGCCCATACCATAGTCCTTACCCCCCAGTACTACAAGCGGCACATCCGCCGCCTTGTACGTCATTGCGGCCTCGTAAATGGGCATTATCTCACCTCTTTTCACAAAGCAGCGAGTGATGCCGCCTTCTGTACCGGGTACCAGCTGATTCTTGATGCGAATGTTGGCGAAGGTGCCACGCATCATGACTTCATGGTTGCCCCGGCGGGACCCAAAAGAGTTAAAGTCCCGAAGATGCACACCGCGACCCATCAAATAACTTCCGGCTGGCGACGCCTTGGGGATGGCCCCCGCCGGCGAGATGTGATCCGTAGTCGTTGAGTCCCCGACCTTGACGAGCACGCGTGCCCCGTGTATGGGCAATACCTCCGGTACATCCCGCGTCAGGCACTCAAAGAATGGAGGCTCCTGGACGTAAGTGGAATCATCGTTCCAGGCATACAAGGAGCCGCCGGGAATACTGATGGCGTTCCACGTCTCGTTGGAGGTTTCGATACCGCCATACTCTGCCATGAAAAGTTCCGGTGTAATGCTGGCCTCTATGGCCGCCCGAATCTCTTCCGTCGTTGGCCAGATGTCGCGCAAGTGTACGTCATTCCCTTGGGAATCCCGCCCCAACGGCTCACAGGTCAAATCAATGTCAACGGTGCCAGCCAGCGCGTAAGCCACGACCAGGGGCGGGGAAGCCAGATAATTGGCTTGCACGAGCGCATGAATGCGTCCCTCAAAATTGCGATTGCCGCTCAAGACTCCCGCGACCACCAAATCTCCCGTACGCACCGCATGGCCGACGGCCTCGGGAAGCGGCCCCGAATTACCAATACAGGTCGTGCAGCCATAGCCTACAAGGTCAAATCCCAGTTGCGCCATGTACGGCAAGAGTCCCGCTTCGCGCAGGTATTCAGTGACGACACGCGACCCTGGAGCCAAGCTGGTCTTGACGTAAGGTGCGACCTTCAAACCACGTTCGACGGCTTTCTTGGCCACGAGCCCGGCACCGATCATGACGCTCGGATTGCTGGTATTGGTGCAGCTTGTAATGGCAGCAATCGCAACATCTCCATGGCGAAGAGATCGCCCTATACCTTGCACAGGTACGGTTTGCTCGAATTCCTCTGGCTTTCGGCCGTAACCCTTCGGACCTGCCGGTGCGGAGAAGGAAGTGCGAAAGGAATCTCCGAGATTCGGGATCGGAATGCGATCCTGCGGCCGCTTTGGCCCGGCCACACTGGGGACAACGTCCCCCAGATTCAGCTCCAGAATATCCAGATATTCCGGCTCCAGTGCTTCTGGAGTCAAAAAAAGCCCCTGCTCTTTGGAATAGCGCTCTACGAGATCCACCAGATCTGAATCACGCCCCGTCCGGTGGAGGAATGAAAGAGTTTCCGTATCAATCGGGAAAAAGCCCATGGTGGCTCCGTATTCCGGTGCCATATTACTGATCGTGGCCCGATCCGGTATGCTGAGCGCACTTACACCGGAGCCAAAGAACTCCACAAAGCGACCTACAACACCATAATTACGCAACATTTGCGTTACGGTAAGCACCAAGTCAGTCGCGGTGGCTCCTTCAGACAGTTTTCCTTTAAGCCGGAATCCGACCACCTCAGGCATGAGCATGTAAATGGGCTGTCCGAGCATCACGGCTTCCGCCTCAATGCCTCCCACTCCCCAGCCGAGCACGCCAAGACCATTGATCATTGTGGTGTGCGAGTCCGTGCCCACCAGCGAGTCCGGATATGCCACGTGCTCCCCATCCTCTTCCCGGATCCACACACACCGGGCAACATACTCCAGATTGACTTGGTGACAGATACCACTGGCTGGCGGCACAACATAGAAGTTGCCAAAGGCCTGCTGTCCCCAGCGGAGAAACTCATAGCGTTCGCGGTTGCGGCGAAATTCAGCATCGGAGTTGAGCATGAGTGCTTCCGGAATGCCGAAGTAGTCGACCTGCACGCTGTGGTCTATAATGAGATGCACGGGCACTCGCGGATTGATGGCTGCCGGCTGGCCGCCGGCACGGGCCATGGCACTGCGCATTGCGGCGAGATCCACGACGGCTGGAACGCCTGTAAAGTCCTGCAGCAATACACGCGCCGGTGAGAAAGGAATTTCCAGACGCGCGGGTTGCCGGGGATCATAGGAAGCCAAGTTGTGCACATCATCGGCCGTTACCGTAAACCCGTCGCATCCCCTGAGCAGCGACTCCAGCATCACCCGAATGGAATAGGGCAGCCGACCAATGGCGTAGCCTTCGGATTCCAGACGATCCAGGCGATACATCCAGACCACACCGCTGGCAGTTTTGAAGGCGACGCGTGCGCCGTAATGATCAGTCTGTAAGGTGGTAGCTAAGGGGGGCATGCAGACGGTGTTGGTATACAGATTCAAGCTTACTCAAACCTGCTTTTTTTGCATTTAGTTCGGAATCAGCATGTGGAAACGGATGTCGGGCGGGACCAGATCTTGAGGGCTGACGTTGACCTGCTTAGCCGGGGCTATAGCTCAGTTGGTAGAGCGCCTGAATCGCACTCAGGAGGTCAGCGGTTCGACTCCGCTTAGCTCCACCCCCATCCCTCTTGCGCCATGGTTGAGCTTTCGAGCGATTGCCGCCTGAGACGGTAACCGCTCGGGGCAGCCGCCGATTTGGCTCAATGTCTGGTTCGGCACAATAAGGCAGTGGGCTCCCGGACACGACGCCGGGAGCCCACTGCTAGTCCACCTTGAAGGTTTGCTTGTTGAGGCCTGCTAGAAGAGGTCCGCCGTCAGGCGCAGCACCAAAGCTCGGCCATTGTAGTCCCACGGCGTGCTTTCCGGACGTGCGTTGCCTTGGCTCAACGTTTCATCCGGATGCGCATCCGGGTAAATGTCAAACAGATTGTCGATGCCGAACGACAGGCGATAATTGCTCATGATCGTATAGCCCACCTCAATATCGGTAATTATTTCCCCCTTGTACTCGTCCAACAGACTCACAGCCTCAGCACCAGATCCGGCCCTGCACGCATTACTGTTGTTGCGGCACGCGAACCAGCCATCGTAATAGCTGAATCTCACCATCCCGTACAACGCCTGGCGAACATGGCGTCCGGCGACCACGAACCGGTGGGCGGGATTGACCTTTTCGAGCTCAACCTGACGGCGCGGAGTCAGCACGCTAAGCATAAACGGTGTTTGCAACTGCTGCCCGAGAAAGTCATGAATCTGCGTCGGCTCCGAGTGATCCACCAGACGCTGCTGTGTCCAGTTCCAAGCTATACTGGCCACAGTGGCGTGCCCATCTTCATGCTCAATGTCGTACGCCAGCAGGAAATCCAGCCCGCGGGTACGCGTATCGAAGTCGTTGGAGAAGAACTTGACTTCCGCAAGATTTTCGACACCACCCAAGAGATTGGCCTCGTCCATGATGTCCGAGATCTCCTGTGAAATCGCAATGTTGCCTGTAAGCGAAATGCGATCCGAAAGGAAGATGTCAAAGTAGTCAAAGGTCAGCGCTATATCTTCGGTAATGTCCATCACCGTCCCGAGTGAGAAGCTGCGCGACGTTTCCTCGGTCAGCTGCTGGCCGCCCAATGCGGCCGAAATTGGATGCGTTGGCGGAAGCTGTCCCGTTTCCACGAGTTGGTCACCCTCGCCGCTAAGAGCGGTTTGAAGTGCCCACAGATTGGCCTGACCCGGTGTTGGTGCACGGAAGCCGGTCGATGCCGTACCGCGCAGGCGGATACGGTCAGTGGCACGATACAGGGCAGCCAGCTTACCTGTAAGCGTAGATCCAAAGTCGTTGTAGTAGTTTTCGTAACGGGTCGCGAACCCAAGCAGCCAACGCTCAGTCACATCCGATTCCAAGTCGATGTAGGCGGCGACGTTCGGGCGATCCCAAGTACCAGCAAATTTGGGATTCAGCCCCTGATAGCCGTTGGAGCCAACACTGAAGCCCTGGCTGGAAAATGGCCCCGCCTCGTAAGACGCGGGATCACCAGCAACAGTCGCAAACTCCTCTTTGCGCCACTCAAAACCCCAAGCCACATTTAGCGGTGAAGCAAAGGCGCTCACGTTCACTGGATAGGACATGGACGTCACGAGGGCCAGATCCGTCTGGCGATAGCCCCGCGGGTCGAACGAAGTGGGCGTAGCCGGACCGAGAGAAGCATTCACCGTATTGTAGATGAAGTAGTCGATGACGCTGTTGCCATAGCCAAAGCTGAAGTCCCACTGAAAGCCGTCATCTTGGCCGCCGCGCACGCCGAAGGTACCACTGAGGTCGCTGATATTGGCCCCAAATCGCGGTGTGAACCCCCCGGGGAACAACTCATTGAACAGGAAACACTTGCCTTTGTACGCACTGACAAAGCTTGCCACCGTCGCCGCATCCGCAGCCAGAGAAGGCAGATCGGGCAACTCTCTGCAAACGATGTCATCGCCCTCGTTCAGGTCGGCTACCGCGCGCAGGGCGCTTTCCCCGCTGCCAAAGCGGAACACCGAGCCGCGGGCGCTCCCGGTTCCCGGAGCACGGAAGTAGAAACCACCTTCCGCCTCGCGCTGGCCATAGCCGCCAAACGCGTAGACATGGGCGTTAGCACCTATGTCCATCCCCGCATTCACAAAGCCGATAATGGAATTCGACACATCCGGGCTGCCCCAGATCTGCGCTGGATCTGAAACCGGATAGCCCCGCTCCAACAGCACCTTTTCGTCTCCACGCAAACCGCTGCGAATGGTAGGATCGGCATCCCGGTATTCCAGGCTCAGGTTCAAGAATCCCTGATCTGTCAGCGGAAGACCTATGTTCGCAGCCACTAGGCCATGGCGGCCATCGCCCTCCGAATACTGTCCCCCTTGCATACGCACATGTACGCCACGGCTGTTGTTTCGTAGTTGCATATTGAACACACCTGCCACGGCATCGGCACCGTACTGCGCAGAAGCCCCGTCACGCAATACCTCGACGCGTGACAATGCGATACTCGGAATCATATTCAAGTCCGCGCCTTGGGCGCCTGAGTTCAGGGACGAGCCCAGAAGGGCCAGCGAAGCTGAACGGTGACGGCGTTTGCCGTTGAGAAGCACAACGACGTTGTCCGCCGGCAGTCCGCGAAGCGTGATCGGACGCACGAGCGTCGCCTCGTCATCAATGCCGTGACGCTGTACGTTAAATGAAGGCACCTGCGTCCGCAGAATATCGTCCACATCCGTGCTTGACTGCATCGCAAGATCCCGCGGCCCAAACACGTCCACCGGTACGGCAGAATCGCGCACCAGTCGCTGTGTACGGCGTGAGCCAACTACGACGACCTCCTCAAGGCCCAGGATGCTTACGAAAAGGCTCACATCCTGCGTCGCCATGTCTTCGGTCACCATAAACTGCTGCGTGCTGTATCCGACAAACCGGAAGACCAGAATATTGCCGACTTCCGGCACCTGGAGTGAGTACGTACCGTCTGCACCGGTCGTCGTACCAACCAGTGTCCCCTGTACGGATACCGTTACTCCTGGAAACGGTGTGTCCGTTTCGGCATCGGTCACAGTGCCCGTGACGGTTATCTGTGCATGTGCCAGAGGTGCCAATATCAAGCACACCAGAAATGCTAAAATGGAAAGTGTTCTGTTCATTTTGTTATGTGCCTCCTCCTTTGTTGAGTCGATTGGTTGGTGTTTGGGCGAAACTGGCGCCGCATGGTGCCACGATCCTGGCTTTTCCAGATGTTAGTGCAGCCGAGCCCGCGACCGCGCCTTTGACGAAATCATGCCCCTGTGGTTTCACCACCCTAACGCACGCTCCCAAGCGCTCACTCACAGCACCACTACATGCTCGTCTCTGGAGCCTCGCCGATCTGCTCTATCTACTGCAATCCGCTGGTTTTTTCGGTCAGGGGACGCAGCCTACATGTCAATTCCGGAACAGCATAATAACAAACGTCAGGGAGCTTGTAAAGAGCATTTTCAACACAACCCCATTTATACCAGGCGGCTCGCAGGTGCAGCCCCGCCATGAACGGCACGCATCTCGCGGGAGCAACCACGTTTGTGCGTGGACCATTCTGTGCCAAAACCTTTCGGATCACACGTTCTTCAGGGCGAATCCCGTTGCTGTTGCGTGTGGCAGGGCATCAAAGTTGGGCAACCACAACCTCTTTTCGTAACCAAATCGTAAAAATTCGTGTGTTGCCAGTATTGAAGCCTGTACGTATCCGCTCACAACAGAAAGCTACCAGGATGAGTGGACCCATCAAGGCCGCCTTTCGCCGGACGATACTTGTTGGCGTCTGTGTTTCGCCCGAGGAGCTTCGGACCATTGATGCCCATGCCAAGACAGCGGGACTCGGTCGGAGCCCTTACTTGCGCCAGGCTGGTCTAAAGCAGAATCTGCGTACGCGCGCAGAGGAAGAGATGGCACGTGAACTCATCATAATCGGGCAGCTGCTTCAGCAGACACCGGCCAAAAAACGTACCTCTGCCGACGTAATTGGCAAGATCAACAGGATCATAGACCGCCTGGACAAAAAATGATTGGAATGAGCCGCACTGCTGAAAGCTTTCAGAAGCTTGCCCGCTACCTGGCGCAGACAAAACCCGATCGTGAAAATCTGCCACGTATAGCTTGGACAGAGCCACGCAACCTGCTGTGCGGCAACGATCTGGGCGCCGCCGCCCGTGAAATGGCTCTTGTAGCCCGAGGCAGTGCGCGTGTCCAGAAGCCGGTTTTTCACATGTCCCTGGCATGGGCACCGGAAGACGACCCTGAGCGAGATCAGATGTGCGACGTCGCCACGCGCGTTTTGGACCGCCTGAACATGGATGAGCACCAATCTGTGTTCGTCGCACACGCTGACGAACACTACGCACATCTGCACGTGATGACCAACCGTGTACACCCGATTACGCACAGAACAGGAACGCTCTGGCTTCATTACCGTGAGATCGAAACCGTTTTGCGACACGCGGAGCGCGAAATGGGCTTCCGCGAAACCCCGGGGCACTTCTTTCAGTTGCCTGGCCAAAAGCCTCCAGAGCGTGCGGAGTCCCTCACCAAGAAGGCGCACAAGGCTACGGAACGAAGTGGTAAACTGCCGTTCCAACTTATCGTGCGGGAGGTGGCCGAACGCGATTTTGCTGAGGCTCACAGCTGGCGCAATTTGCATGAGCGCTTGGAGCGCCACGGGCTTAGCCTCCTACCCAGGCGGAGCGGTCTTGTGGTAACCGACGGCCACGAGCACGCTAAAAGCAGTAGCGTAGCTCCGAACGTATCATTGCGGCGGCTGGAAACACGATTCCGAGTACCCTATGAACCACCCGAGCGTGATACGCTTGAGCGTCAGACCTGCGCACTCTTGCGATCGGTGGGCCGACATCCCCAGCGCCTGTC
Organism: Rhodothermales bacterium; assembly: GCA_012271205.1. GTDB lineage: Bacteria > Bacteroidota > Rhodothermia > Rhodothermales > Bin80 > JAAXGT01. Next base: position 8,995 of record JAAXGT010000219.1, on the reverse strand, counting down.
AGCAAAAGAGCGCGGTGCCGCGGCAAAAGATTTCATACGCTTGGATGCTGTCAACCCCACTCTGAAGGCGCACCTGGGCAAAGCGCTCCACCAAACGCTGAGCCGCTGGGCCAGCCTTGAACGTCAAGAGCAAGCCTTGGAGCGGTAACACTCAATCCCTCCGCATACGTTTCACAAACTGCAACTTGCCGTGAGTGAATCCCTCAGAGACCGCTTTTCCGAAAAGACGGAGCAGGAATTGCGTGACCACCTGGCTACCGTGTTTCGCGATCTGGAAAGCACGATGCGTGCGATGAATGCCTGCTCTTTGAATGTAGAGCGGCACGCTAGACTGTGCCGCCCCAAACAGGTAGCCGGCCTGTTGGTTTGGGGCGCGGTCCTGGGTGCGCTGTTGTTTGCCCTGATACAGCCGCCGATAGCGACTTCGTGGCAGGCCTGCACCATCGGTGCGCGCCTCCAGGTGCGCTGGGGAGAGCTGTCAGCCCACCAGCGCCAGACGCTCCAGGAGGCCTTGGATTAAACTACAAGGTCCAAGGTTCACGCATCGGCCGGGTCAGCAACGCGTTCGCTTCTTGGTCATCCAGGAATTTCTCCTTGCCCGGATGGTACGTCAGAGAGCGGCCGAGACGCATACAGATTTCGCTTGTGAGGCAGGCAACCAGAGAGCTGTGTCCGATTTCCACGTCACACACGGGCCGCTGGCGCGTTTTCACGCAATTGAGAAAGTCCCGATGGTGACTCTCGCTATGATACAGTCTGGCGTCACTCGGCTTCATTTCGAGTGAGAGCAGCCGCTCATCGGATGCCCAGATATTGCCGCGGCTGACGCCGACCCAGCCCTCGGTACCGATGAATTGAATCATGCCATCCTGCGGCCCCTCCTTCTTGATGACCGGGATATCGCCTTCGTAAATCAGAGTCAACTCGTCTTCTTCGGCTTCAGAAGCGTGTATGAGCCGCTTGGGGCCGGAGCCATCCATCCCAAGGCCCCAGTGTGCGATATCAAAGTTGTGGGCTCCCCAGTCGGCCACATGTCCCGCCGAATAGGGCCGCCAGGCACGCCAAGCGCCTTCTTCCGTGTTGTATCCGCCGCTGACCCGCGTACTGTGGTAGGGTGCTGAAGGTGCATTACCCAGCCACAATTCATACAGGAATCCTTCCGGAACGGGTTCCTGGATGTCTTCCGGAAACGGCTTTGAAACACCGCCCACCCGGGCGTACACTTTCTGAATTTCGCCGACGTATCCGTTGCGGGCGAGCTCGCAGGCGTGCCGGAAACGCGCCTCCGACCGCTGCTGACTGCCCGTCTGGAATACGCGGTCGTACTTGCGCACGGCTTTTACCATCGCCCGCCCTTCTTTTATGGTTCGGGCCAAGGGTTTTTCGCTGTACATATCCTTGCCGGCCGCTGCGGCCGCGACGGCTATATAGGCATGCCAGTGGTCGGGCAATGCCAAGCACACGGCATCAATATCGCTGCGCTCAAGCACCTGCCAGAAGAATGCATAGCCGTCACACCCGTTATAGGATGCCTGGTCCGAACGCGCTGCATACGTATCCACAACAAGCTGACGCGCGGGCTCGCGCCCCTTGAGTCCGCGTCCCGCATAATTGTCACCGGAAGCATTTACGTCGCACACCGCGAGCACCTGCACATCCGGATGCTCGATAAAGCCGCGCAAGTTGTTTATACCCATGCTTCCCATCCCGATGAATCCCATCGTGATGCGATCGCTGGGCGGCGTCGCACCGTTACGTCCGAGTACTGAAGACGGAACAATAATCGGCAGCGCAGCTGCCGCACCCAAGCTCTTGAGAAAATGGCGACGCGTAGTCGTGCTGAAGTTCATCGGTTGGCCTAGTCTAAATGGAATGCATCCAATATGAATTATGAATATAGCCGTTGCAAGCGTAATTATGGGCGGGTTGCCAGCCCGACGTCAACGGCGTAGATTTGACTGTATACCTTACTGTATCCTTCGATCTGTCATGCCCAATCCATGGACCGGTGTCGGCAACCCCTACACGCGTCAGGAAGTCCTCGACCGGCTACACGCCGCGCTGGATCGCGGCGAACCCATCATTGTCGCCGGCGCCGGCACCGGCATCAGTGCCAAGTTTATTGAGAAGGGCGGCGCCGACCTGCTCATCATCTATAATTCCGGTCGCTTCCGGATGTCGGGACACGGCTCTACCGCTGGCCTTATGGCTTATGGAGATGCCAATGCGGTCGCCATGGAAATCGGCGAGTTTGAGGTGCTGCCGGTCGTAAAGGAGATTCCGGTGATTTGCGGTGTGCATGCATCAGATCCGCGCCGCCGCATGTGGCATCACCTGCTCAAAGTCAGGGATATGGGCTTCAGCGGCATCAACAACTTTCCAACGCATTCCATTGTGGACGGACTGTTCCGGCAGGTGCTGGAAGAAACAGGCATGAGTGTCCAGCACGAAATTGAAATGGTGGCCCTGGCGCAAAAGGCGGGAATTAACCTTTTTTCCATTGTGTACGTTGCGACCCCCGATGAGTCTCGCCGCATGGCCGAAGCCGGTGCCGACGCCATTATTGCGCACGTTGGCTGCACAATCGGAGGCTCCATTGGTGTGACGGGAGCAACCTGTACCTTGGAAGAAGCAGCGACCCGAACCCAGAGCATTATCGAGGCGGCACGCAGCGTGCGTAAGGATCTGATTTTCCTGAGCCATGGCGGCCCGATAAGTACGCCCGACGATGCAGCCTACATAAACGAGCATACTGATGCCGTTGGATTTGTGGGTGCAAGCAGTCTTGAACGCATGGGGGTCGAGCAGTCGCTTACCGACCTCACACGGACGTTTAAGCAGATTCCCTGTCCTGCTGGACGCAAACGATGAACGGTCCGCGCTTTTTCTTCCCGCAATCGGCCTTCCACCAGGAAACCGTGTCACAGGGCCTGAATGAATGGATCAATTATCCGGAAACGGATCCCGACGTACCCGGCCTGTTTGCGGCCCGTGCCATGATCAAACCCGGGATGGGACACGATTTCCACCGCCATCCCGGTCGGGAAGAGCTCATCTATGTGCTCTCGGGCACTATTGAGCAGTGGGTGCGACGGGAACGGCGCGTACTGGCGGCCGGGGACGCAGTCATTATCCCGGCCGGTTGGGAGCACGCCTCCTTCAACGATGGCCTGACAGAAGCCGTCCTGTTCGTGGCGCTTGCGCCGGCTACTTCCGATGCGCCACTGGCCGAAGATGTATCCGATCAGACACCCTGGAAAACGCTACGACCCTAACCTCCAATATCATGCGGACAATTCAGCCCGGCATTCCAGTCGCGTGTGCCCTACTTATGCTGGCCGGCTGCTCCGGCCAGGCAGCCTTGGAGTACACGCCGGTCAGTAACAATGCGAATACCCACCTGCTCCAGACTCCGCTTACACCGGAGGGGACGTTGACGCGACTGGAGGTACCGGACGGGTTTACCGTGCACGTTTTTGCAAGCGAGCCCGACATCGTAAATCCGATTGCCTTGGCCTGGGATGAGCACGGGCGCTTGTGGGTGGTCGAGTCCACCAATTATCCGCATGACCATGTGGGTGAAGAAAGCGGAACGGACCGTATCACCATTTGCGAAGACACCGACGGAGATTATCGGGCAGATCGATTCACTCGTTTTGCAGAAAACCAGCCGTTGACTACGGGAATCGTCCTGGTCCAGGGCGGCGCCCTAGTCGGGCAGGCCCCGGATATGGTGCTGCTGGAGGATACCGACGGCGATGATATAGCGGACCGCAAGCGCGTCATTATCGACGACGCTTTTGGCACCTATGACACGCACGCGGTGATGAACAACCTGAAGGTGGGCATCGACAATCACATCTGGGGCGCGGTGGGCTACAGTGGTCTGTTTCGGCCGGGCGAAGCTCCCAACCCCGAAGCGCGCATTTTGAGTCGTGGCGTGTTCCGTTTCAAGCCGGACGGCACTGATCTGGAGCCTGTCGGACAGTTCAACAACAACACTTGGGGACTTGGTATCGGGGAGGACAACACGATTTACGGATCGACGGCCAACAACAATCATGCGATTGTGGTTGGGATTCCCATGCGGTACGAAGCGCCACTCAATGTGGCCAACATCCAAAGCCACTATCTCGTGCGGCACAGTTCGGCGCGGCAACTGCAGCAGGTCGATTTTCGGGATGGATACACGGCTGCCGCCGGCGCCTTCCTTTACAACGGGCGCCGCTATCCGGAACTGTTCTGGGGAGCCCTCATGGTCACGGAACCGACGGCGCACGTCGTACACGCGGCCATGCTTGAGCCCGATGGCAGCATCTACAAGGAACGCAGTGGTGAGGTGCACAACATACTGGCCAGCAGCGACGAGTGGGTGGCGCCTGTGTTTGCCGATATTGGCCCGGACGAGAATTTGTGGGTTGCGGACTGGTACAACCCGGTCATCCAGCATAATCCAGACCGGCGCGGCATGGTCAATCAGATCTGGAATGCTGACAGCGGACCGGGCAACGCACACATCAACCCGTTGCGCGACCGCGCACATGGTCGAGTGTATGTGTTGGCGTACGGAGAGTCCTCACAAGAATCCATCACCTCCCTTTCACCAGATGATCCGGCTGGATTACTGAATGGGCTGCAAAGCTCCAACCAGTTTTGGCGTCTGACGGCCCAGCGCTTAATCGTTGAAAATCAAATTCAGGGATTGGAAGCAGACCTTGCTGAATTGGTCAGGCGCCAAGAGTTGGACGCAACGGGCTTTGACGGGGGTGCCGTGCATGCGCTCTGGACGCTCCGGGGGCTGGGAGCCGAAGAGACCCTACAATCCGTGGCCGCGGAAGCCCTGACGCATCCGTCCGCGGCGGTGCGCAAAGCCGCGATTGAAACGCTGCCGGCCACAGACGCAACCGGCATGCTGTTCGTAAAGCATCAGCTGTTCCTCGACGAACGGCTGCCCTTGCGCCTGGCCGCATTGCTCAAGACGATCGACATGGGACCGCAGCTTCATGGAACCATACTGAATGCAGCCCAAGATGCGACCGCAGACGGAGATGCCTGGATTGCGACTGCCCTCGAACGGCTGAACCCCATTGGTATAGTGCGGGACCCCAATATGAATATGGAACAGGCCCCTGCACCGCCGACCGAAACGCAGCAGTTGCCGCCGGCCCGCCTGACCTTGACCGCACCCGAAGACGCCCTCATGCAGTTCGCGGAAACCACGCTCCGGGCATTTGCAGGACAGGAGATCACCATCGACTTCGCCAATCTGCACCCTGACTTGCACAACGCTGTATTCCTCAAGGCGGAAACCGACGTGGCTGCGTTTGGGCAGGCGCTGGACCTGTACATGACCGATCCGAACAGCGTGGACACGGAGTATATTCCGCCGGCGCGCCAGACGGATGTGCTGGGCTCCACGGGGGTCATCGAGCAGCATGAATCCATCAGCGTGACGCTGGATCCGCTGGAAGCAGGGGTATACCCGTTCTTGTGCAGCGTGCCGGGGCACTGGGCCATCATGCAAGGAGAGCTTCATATTACGGATGCACCAAGCTTGCCACGCAATGATGCCGGTTGGACGTGGGCTGGAAGTAATGCGGAGGCTGGCCGCATCATGTACCTGGCCGGCAGCTTGAGTCGTGGCCGGCAGTCCCATCATCACGCGCGCGTGTTTGGTTTTGCTGACGGACAGTTGCTTTTCGGGACTGGCGAGCGCACCTACACGTACACAGAAACCGCTGACGCGGCATTCAGGGAAGCACTTAACGGGGCGGCCCTCCTGGCGTTGGCCAATAACAAGCCCATTGAAGACGAAACGAGTCGGGCAGCTATCTTTGCGCATGTCGACGCCGGGCGCCCCCTACTCGTTACACATCCGGCATCCTGGTACAACTGGGCGGATTGGCCGGAATACAATGAGCGATTGATTGGGGGCGGCTCGCGGAGTCATGAGCCCCTACAGGCCTTCAGCGTGGATATCGTGCAGCCCAACCATCCACTCATGGCGGGCGTGCCGGACCGTTTCGAAGTGGTAGATGAACTTTACCGTGCGGAGCTCTTACCTGATGCGCGCGCGGTGGTCGTGGCGATCGGCCGCTCCCACGAAACGGGGGCGATTTATCCGGTAGTTTGGGTACGCCGTGTAGGCAAGTCCATGATTGTGGTCAACACGCTCGGACACGATGACCGGACGCATGACCACCCGGCCTACAAGCGCATGGTGGCTAATGCGCGGGCGTGGCTGCTTGAATAGCCGTAAGGCCTGTACATAGCCGATCCATTGCCTCTGCGAGTGTATCTGGCTGGAGGGCGCCATAGGCAATGCGGATGTACGTGGCGTGCGAGGCCCCAAACGTATCACCGGGGATAACGGCCACGCGGCAGTCCCGGATCAAGCGCGCCGTAAGTGTCTTCGCATCGAGTGGCGTGTCCACCTCGACAAAAACGTAGAAGGCGCCGTTGGAAGATGATACCCGAACGCAGTCGCCCAGACCCTGCAGGGCCTCGAGTACCATCGTGCGCACCTTGGCCAGTGAATTCAGGAAACTCTGGCAATACGCAGGACCTACCTCAAGGGCAGCCATGGCTGCGGCCTGGCTGATGAGGGATGGACAAATGGGATTGGTGTCTTGGATTTTTCGGAAGGCGGGTAACAGGTGCGGCGGAATAGCCATGTATCCGAGTCGCCAGCCCGCCATGCCGTAGGCCTTGCTCATGGAGTACAATGAAATCGTGTACGCATGTGCACCGGAGGCACGGCCGGGCGCGCAGTGCTGCGTGTCCTCGAACGTGAAGTATTCATAAGCCTCGTCGCTGATGTGGTAGAGGCCATTTTCCGCACAAAGCGTGTTGATGGCACCAAGTAGTGCAGGTGAGTAGACCACGCCCGTGGGATTATTCGGGGAGATCGTAACAATGGCCCGTGTCCTGGGGGTTATGGCTGATGCCAGCGTATCCAGTTCCGGTACCAAATGCGGGCCGCAGGAAACGACGACCGGCGTACAGCTGGCAATGCGCACGGCCATTTCGTGGTTGAAGTAGTACGGGCTGATAAGAATGACTTCATCGCCTGGATCGGTGATCGCGAGCACCGATTCAAAGAAGGCCATGTTGCTGCCGGCGGTCACGACGGTTTCGAAGCCGGGATCGAGGTGGTTTTCGCGGAGCATTTTTCCGGCCAGGGCTTCGCGCAGGCCCGATTGTCCAATCACGTACCCGTACAGGTGGCTCTGAGGCAATTCAATCGCCTTGTGGGCAGCCTCCAGTGCTCGTTGGGGCGGCCCGTAATGCACGACCCCCTGCCCCAGCGAAATCGTTCCCGGGTTTTCGCGCATGAGATCTGCCACAAATCCCATGACCGGCATCTGCACGGCCGCCATCCGCTGCGCCTGAGAAAGCGATTGCATTGCCGTTGCCATTATCGTTTGGCCTTGATCATATTGGCTGCAGGAGATTCAACCTCAATGCACCTGAAATTACGGTGCCTGTAATACAATGCCCGGCGTTCCTCTTAGCCGAACGGCACCGGATGCTTTACTTCTGGCACGGACCGATGCAAAAAATGCCGCCTAGTCAGTAGTCATTTCGTATATCGATTGGGAATTATATACGGAACTAACATGTTTTGCCGGAATGTGGAATCTTGCTCGGCGTCGAACGTGCCAACAACGAACATCGTCACGCCGAGCCGGCCCCCGCACCCGGAAGCATTGCCGCGAGGACCTCGGCCTCGGGGATATGGTCCGGATATTGTCCACGGGAAAGAAAGAGTATGACTGGCTGGCCGACTACGTGTGGCCCAATGGACCGGCCTGCCCGGCTTGTGGATCCGACAACGCTCAGGTCGGCATCCAGCCCCCAGATGACCCATCGCTGCCGAGACTGCCCCAACAAGAAGATGTTCACCCTAAAACCGGTACGATTATGGCGCGATCCCAGCTGAATTACCCGACTTGGGCGAGGGCGGCCTATCTGATCGTTACCAACCGGAAGGGTATTGCTAGGATTCATCGCGAGTTGGGCCTCACGCCAAAGAGTGCCTGGCACCTGTTGCACTGCTGGTGCCAAGCGTACGAAGCCGGCCCCTTCAGCCGGTAGAAGCCGACGAGTCCTACAGGGGGGGCGGAAGCCAACAAGCATTTGAACGCGGGGCGCGGCACCGTGGGCCAGCGGGTGGGAGCGCGCCACGGGCAAAACCGAGGCCGAGGTCGGGCCCGAGGTTCCCGCGCCTACGTTGCAACTATTTGTACGGAATCCGACCGCAGAGGGCACAACGGTCTACCCGGATGAAGCCCCGCGTACAAGCACATGGACGCTGGGGCACCCGAATTCGTGAAGCCCCGCGTCGGCGAGTACGGGCGGGACCAAGTCAATCCGAACGGCATGGAATCATTTTGAGCCAGGCTGAAGCGTGGACACCCCGGCGGGTATCACCAGAGGAGCAGGCTGCACTTGAATCGCTACGTGGCCGAATTCGCGGGACGCCCTAACAGGCGAGAGGGGCCGTGGAGAGCCAACAACTCCGGTACCGGAACGGATGCTCACCCCTCAACATCGTGCCAACGGGCCGCCCAAAAGACGGGTGATCCTCTCTACGGTGTGCGTGGAAGGCCTGCTGTTTTCCCCCTACACGCCACCGCGAAGTCTCCCCTCGTTGCCCGACGTAAGGCGGAATCGACCCTATTAGCCCCCTCCAGTTGCTTGGCAGCATCGGGAACCGCATCCAAGGGGATCGCGACCGGGAGGCACGAGCCCCTAGCAGCCCGTGGATAAAGTCGCCTTTTACAGGATCCCGCGTGAATGGTTAACTTACGGCAGATATAGCCCCATCGAGGGAGAACAGCCATGGCCATGGGCAGACGGTCCAAGGGACAGCAGCCGGAAATGTTTTGGGTGGCCAGCGAGATTCGCTCGTCCGCGAATCCGTTCTACCGGGCGCTGGACGAGCGGCTGGAGCCGCACAAGTTCGACACCTTTGCGGAGGATACGTGCCGCG